>NZ_JBHWKX010000055.1:0-44044 GCF_042730885.1 Streptomyces sp. NPDC059909 | reverse complement strand
CCCCTCCTCTTTGGGGGGGGGGGGGGGTTGGTTTTGTTCTCTCGCCCTGACGTGCTTTGCAGCCGGGGTGGTTTTCTTTGTTTTTTCTTTTCCCGTCGCACCCCGGGCAGCTGGGCTCGACGACGACCACGGGCCAGAGCCGACGACAACGGGAGGAACCGGCGTTGCACGTCCAGGAGTGGCTCGAGACCGTCCCCGCGGTGAGCATCTACGTCCTGGTGGGCGTGGTCATCGGCCTCGAGAGCCTCGGCATCCCGCTGCCGGGCGAGATCGTCCTCGTCAGTTCCGCGCTGCTCGCCTCCCAGCACGGCGACATCAACCCGTGGGTGCTCGGTGCCTGCGCCACGGCCGGTGCGATCATCGGCGACTCGATCGGCTACGCCATCGGGCGCAAGGGCGGTCGCCCGCTGCTGACCTGGCTCGGCGGGAAGTTCCCCAAGCACTTCAGCGAGGCCAACATCGCGATGGCCGAGCGGTCCTTCGAGAAGTGGGGCATGTGGGCCGTCTTCTTCGGCCGTTTCGTGGCGCTGCTGCGGATCTTCGCCGGACCGCTCGCCGGTGTCCTGCGCATGCCGTACTGGAAGTTCCTCATCGCCAACGTCTTCGGCGGCATCCTCTGGGCGGGCGGCACGACCGCCGTCATCTACACCGTCGGAGTGGTCGCCGAGGCCTGGCTCAAGCGCTTCTCCTGGCTCGGTCTCGTCCTCGCCGTGCTGATCGGCCTCACCTCGATGCTCATCCTCAAGAGCCGCGCGAAGAAGGCGGCCGCCCACACCGCGAGCACGGCCTCCGGTGCCCCCGCGGACGGCGCCGACGAGGCGTCGCCTACGGTGCACGCGGGCGCGGCGCAGAATTGACGTCGTGATGACGCGATGACGTGATGACGTGGTGAGGAGACGGCGATGGCACAGCGCGAGCGGGCACTGATCTCTGGGGTGGGAGGGAAGGAACCGCAGATCGCTCCCGATGCGTTCACCGCGCCCACGTCCGTCGTCATCGGTGACGTCACGATGGCGGCCGGGGCGAGTGTCTGGTACCACACCGTGCTGCGCGCCGACTGCGGCCCGATCGTCCTCGGCGCCGACAGCAACATCCAGGACAACTGCACCGTGCACGTCGACCCGGGCTTCCCGGTGACCGTCGGCGAGCGCGTGTCCGTCGGACACAACGCCGTGCTGCACGGCTGCACCGTCGAGGACGACGTCCTCGTGGGCATGGGCGCCACCGTCCTGAACGGCGCGCACATCGGCGCCGGCTCGCTCGTCGCCGCACAGGCCCTCGTCCCCCAGGGCATGCAGGTCCCGCCGGGCTCCCTGGTCGCGGGCGTACCCGCCAAGGTCAGGCGC
This sequence comes from Streptomyces sp. NPDC059909, assembly GCF_042730885.1. Taxonomy (NCBI): domain Bacteria; kingdom Bacillati; phylum Actinomycetota; class Actinomycetes; order Kitasatosporales; family Streptomycetaceae; genus Streptomyces; species Streptomyces sp. NPDC059909. Next base: position 42,698 of record NZ_JBHWKX010000055.1, on the reverse strand, counting down.
GAGCTGACCGAGGAGGAGCGGGAGGGCATCAAGCTCAATGCCGCGATGTACCTGGAGCTGGTCAAGGGGCACCGGGCGGCACTCGACGACTGACCGGCCGGCCGCCGCCGCCGGCCGCTGATTGGGCTGCGGGGCACGGGGTAGTCGCCGCGGGCGAGGGATGACAGGCGCGACCTTGAAAGGCTCAGCCATGACCACCCCGAACGAACCGCCCCCTGACGGACCGGTGCCCATGGCGAGCGGCCCAGATCCCGTGCCGCGCGATCCGCAGCCGCCCGCACCGGCCCCGGAGCCCGACGACGCGCCGCCTCCGGACCCGGAGCCCGGCACCCGGCCGCTGCCCGAGCCACCCGACTGAGGAGGCCTTGTCCCGCCCGACGGAGGAGGCCTTGTCCGATCATGCACCAGGCGTCACCGATTGCGGACGCTGGGTGATGGGCGCAAGGTGGATACGCCAGTCCACCCCCCACAGTGAAGGGACCACCCTCATGGGCAAGGCAAAGGCCAAGGCGAAGCAGGCCAAGGGTCAGATGAAGGAAACCGCGGGCAAGGCCATGGGCGACAAGCGCATGCAGGCCGAGGGCCGTGGCGAGCAGCTGATGGGCAAGACCCAGGAGACCGTGGAGAGCGCCGCCGAACGGGTGAAGAAGTCCGGCCGGTAAGTCTCCCGGCCCCGCCGGTATGACCGAGGCGGCCGTACCCGTGCACATTCACGGGTACGGCCGCCTCGACGCGTCCGCGTCGTCCGCGCGTACCCCTGGCGGCGCAGCGGCGGCCGCCTTCAGTCGGCCCCGCTCCCGCCCCGCCGCACGCTTCCCCGCACCCGGCGCTTGAGGTCCTCGAACCAGCGCCTGCCCGCGGGCGCCTCGCGGGTGTGCCGGTCGAGCTCCTCGATCAGCCGCTCGGAGCGCTTCTCGACGTCCAGCTCGTCCAGGATCCGGTCCGCCTCCGCGAGGAGCGCCCCGTGCAGCTGCCAGTGCTCGGGGTCCGTGCGGACGCCGTCCAGCAGCAGCCGCGCGACCCGGTTCCGGCACTCGCGGCCGGTGGCCAGCTCCGTGGCGAGCCGTGACTCGGCCTCCTCGGCATTCGCGGAGACCTGCGTCGTGATCAGTTCGGCGAAGCTCCCGATCGCGTGGGAAAGATGGCCGAACAGTTCCTGGAGCTCGGTGGTCACGGGTGGCGGAAAGAACGTTCCGGCGGTGCGGGTCTTGGCGAGGTCCGTGAGAGTACGGCAGGAGACCCGCAGGATCACCGCACAGATCTCCAGCGCGTCGAGGCCCGTGCGCAGCACGAGCCGGGAGAGCAGCGGCTCCTTGACCCGGGGGTTGAGCCGCAGACTGTCCTCCGCCTGCCGCAGGGCCGCGTCCACCTGCACGATGTCGTGGTCGAGGCGCCGGGCCTCGTGCAGCCGGGCAGCGGCCCGCTCCACGGGGGTGTGCTCACCGAGCTGGTCCGAGATGTGCGCGAGCAGCTTCTGCATCCGCCCGGCGAGATCGGTGATCGCCGCGCTTGCGTCGCTCACCCACACGGGCGGTACGAACAGGAAATTGAACAGCAGCCCCACGACCGCGCCGATCAGCGTCTCCAGGACCCGGTCCCACGCCGTCGCGGTCACCTGGGTCACGCCCAGCACGAGCATCGCGCTGATCGCCACCTCGGGCACGTACTCGCCGACCCTCACGAAGCGGCCGATCACCAGGGACGCCAGGATCACCAGCCCGAGGCTCCACCAGCTCAGGCCCACCAGCGCGCTGAAGCCGATGGCGATGAGCACGCCCGCGACGACCGAGTTCACCCGGCGGATCCCGTTGGTGAGGGTCGAGTAGAGCGTGACCTGGACGACGAGGAGAGCGGTCAGCGGCGCGGTGAGCGGTGCGGGCTCGCTGCTGAGCTGGAGCGCGACGACGTACGAGATGACGGCGGCGGCGGTGGAGCGCACGGTCTGGACGACTGCCGGCTCCCGGTGACGCCGTACGAGGTCGCGCAGTGGTTCGGTGGCTTCGGACACCTTCTTCCCCTTCCCCGTCGCGACCGAGTGCGAAGCCCCGCCGTAGGGCGAACATCACAGCTCACCGCTCTGATCAGCGACGCCCCGGACCACTACCGTGTCCGGGTGCCGAACAACAGGAACACGTTCTCCTCGCTGACCGCCTGGCGGCGCCGTGTCGTCGCCCGGGCCGTCCACCGGGGCCGGCGCTGGCTGCAGGAGGCGGGCGCGGTCACCGCGGAGACGCCGGGAGAGCTCCGCTTCCGCAGGATCGGCACCGGCACCCGGCTCGCGTTCCCGCAGGGCACCGTGTTCGGCGAGGCGTGGATCGAGCTCGGTGACCACTGCATCATCGGCGAGCAGGTGACGCTGACCGCGGGCATGATGCCGGATCTCGACCTCGGGCCCGATCCGATCCTGACCCTCGGCAACGGCGTCGTCCTCGGGCGCGGCAGTCACGTCATCGCCGACACGACGGTGACCATCGGGTCGGACACGTACTGCGGCCCGTACGTCTACATCACCTCGACCAACCACAGCTACGACGACCCGCACCAGCCGGTCGGCAAGCAGTGGCCCCGGGCCGAGCCGGTCGAGATCGGCCCCGGCTGCTGGCTGGGCACGGGCGCGGTGATCCTGCCGGGCGCGCGCATCGGCCGCAATGTGGTGGTCGCGGCGGGTGCCGTCGTACGCGGCGAGGTGCCCGACCACGCGGTGGTGGCCGGGGCGCCGGCGAAGGTCGTACGCCGCTGGGATCCCGAGCAGGGCTGGCAGCCGCCGCTGCGGACGCCCGCGCCGGTGCCGATTCCTGAGGGCGTCACTCCGGAGGATCTGCGGGCTCTCGTGGCGATGGAGCCGGACGACAGCTGATCGGCCGCCGCCAAGCCATCCGCCGCCAAGCCGTCCGCCGACGGGTCATCCGTCGCCAGGCCGGCCGGTCGGGGCCTTGCCGGGCGTCGCCTGATCAGCTGCTTGCTGTGCGCCGCCGGCCGAGGGCCGGTGGCGCACCCGTCAGCCGCTCGCCAGCAGCACCGTGCCGACCAGCGCCAGCCCGGCCCCGGCCGCCTGTACGGCCCGCAGCCGCTCCTTGAGGACGCCCCGCGCGGCCAGCGCCGTCACCACCGGGTAGAGCGAGGCGAGGACGGCGGCGACGGTCACCGGGCCGTTCTGCGCGGCGATCGAGTACGTACCGTTCGCGGCGACGTCGGCCAGTCCGACGAACGCCAGCGCGGGCAGCGAGCGCAGGACGAGCCGCAGTCCGCCGTCCTCGGCCGACGGCAGTGCCCGGCCGCCCCGCTTCACCGAGGCGAACAGCGCGGCGCCGCCCACCGCGACATTGGTGACCCGCTGCACGAACAGCGCCAGGAAGAGCCCGGTGAGCGTGGTCGACGCCTCGGAGATCAGTGCCATCACGGACCCGAAGCCGAACGCCGCGAGCAGGGTCAGCAGGATCGCCTGCCGCTGCACGGGCGCCCCGCGCAGCTCGGGTCCGCCGGCCAGCAGCACACCGACCACGGCCACGCCGATGCCCGCGAACTGCAGCAGCCCGGGCCGGTCGCCCAGCAGCAGCCCCACCGAGACCGGCACCACGACCCCCAGCGAGCCGAGCGGCGACACCACGCCCATGGGGCCGAGGGCCAGCGCCTTGTAGAAGCTGAGCATCGCGACCGGGCCGACCACACCGGCCGCCACCGCGTACCAGAGCTGCGGGCCTGCTTCGGCGAAGCCGCCGGTCGCGACCACGACCGCGCCGAGCACGACCACCGCGATCGACTGGGACACGACGACCACGGTCAGCGCGGGCGTACGCCGCGTGAGCAGCCCGCCGCCGAAGTCGGCCAGCCCCCAAAGGAGGCTGGTGGCCAGGGCGAACAGGGCGGTCATGGTGGCCTCGCAGTACAGTTCGGTGAACGATCGGGTGCACCACACCGTAGTGCAACGTACTGAACTCTAGCATTTAAAATATTGGACGGAATGTGTCGGACCTGGACCAGCTCACGCAGTCGCTCGCCCGTAACCTCAAGCGCTGGCGCGGCGAGCGGGGCTTCACGCTCGACGCCCTCGCCGCCCGCTCCGGGGTCAGCCGTGGGATGATCATCCAGATCGAGCAGGCCCGCACGAACCCCAGCGTCGGCACGACCGTCAAGCTCGCCGACGCGCTCGGCGTCAGCATCACCACGCTCCTCGACTACGAGCAGGGGCCGCAGGTCCAGCTCGTACCGCCGGAGCAGGCCGTCCGGATGTGGTCCACCCCCGCCGGGAGCTCCACCACGCTGCTGGTCGGCACCGAGGCGCGCGGCCCGATCGAGCTGTGGGCGTGGACGCTGATGCCCGGGGACGAGAGCGCTTCCGATCCGCACCCCGACGGCACCGTCGAGCTGCTGCACGTCACCGCGGGCGAACTCACGCTCGTGATCGAGGGACAGTCCCACCAGGTCCCCGCCGGAACGTCGGCGACCTTCGAGGCGAACGTGCCGCACACCTACCGCAACAGCGGCACGGAGAGGGTCGAGATGACCATGGCCGTGGCCGTGCCGCCCGCTCGCTGAGACGCCCAATCGCGGGGCGGCCGAGGGCTGTTAGCGTGACGGGTATGCGCGCACCCATCGGAGACTTCGACAACGCACGGCCCGCCCCGGACTGCCTCGACGAGCTCACGCCGCCCGTCGCCGATGCGGTGCGCGGCTGGAGCGGAGACGTCCCCGCCGGGCAGTTGCTGTACGTCGACACCGACCCGCGGATCGCCGACACGGCGGCCTTCGTCGAGCACCACGGCGCCGACCTCCTCGACACCTCGGCGAACTGCGTCGTCGTGGCCGGCAAGCGCGGCGGCGAGTCGACCCTGGCCGCCTGTCTGGTCCTCTCGAAGACCCGCGTCGACGTCAACGGCGTCGTGCGCAAGCAACTCGGCGCCCGCAAGGCGTCGTTCGCCTCGATGGACACCGCCACGGGCGAGACCGGCATGGAGTACGGCGGCATCACGCCGATCGGACTCCCGGCCGGCTGGCCGCTGCTTGTGGACTCCGCCGTGGTCGACACGGAATGGGTGCTGATCGGCAGCGGGCGGCGGCGCGGCAAGCTCATCGTGCCCGGAAAGGTCTTCGCCGGGCTGCCGGGCGCGGTGGTCCTGGAGGGGCTCGGCGTCGCCTGAGCCGCCGGCCGGACGCCCGCGCCCGGCCTCCCTCGTCAGCCCAGACGCGGGATCTCGATCGCCGGGCAGCGGTCCATGACCATGTCGAGCCCGGCCCCGCGGGTCCTGTCGTACGCCGCTTCGTCGATCACGCCGAGCTGGAACCAGACCGCCTTCGCGCCCTTCGCGACGGCGTCGTCGGCGACGGACCCGGCCAGGCCGCTGTTGACGAACACGTCCACGACGTCCACGGGGAAGGGGATCTCCTCCAGCGTGGCGTAGCCCTGCTCGCCGTGGACCGTCTCGGCCTTCGGGTGCACGGGCACGATGCGCTTGCCGAAGCGCTGGAGGACCCTGGCGACGCCGTGGGCCACGCGGGACTCGTTGTTCGAAAGGCCGACCACGGCCCAGGTGTCACCCGACTCGGTGAGGATCTTCCGGATCGTCTCTGCGTCTGCGTACATGCCCCGCTCAACGGACGGCCCGCGCGGACCATTCCCGTCCCGCCGCATAGGGTGGCGGGATGCAGGAGCAGTACCGGACGGTCGCCCGTGAGGGCGTGCACGAGACCGAGATCAACCGATCGCGCTTCATCTGCGCGCTCGCGCCCGCCGCGACCGAGCAGGAGGCGCAGGACTTCGTCGCACGCATCCGCAAGGAGCACCCGACCGCGACCCACAACTGCTTCGCGTACGTCATCGGCGCCGACGCCGCGGTCCAGAAGGCGAGCGACGACGGCGAACCGGGCGGCACGGCCGGGGTGCCGATGCTGCAGATGCTGATGCGCCGTGAGGTCCGCTATGTCGTGGCCGTCGTCACGCGCTACTACGGCGGCGTGAAGCTCGGCGCGGGCGGACTCATCCGCGCCTACGGGGGCGCCGTCGGCGAGGCGCTCGACGCGCTCGGCACCGTCACGCGCAAGCGCTTCCGGCTGGCCACGGTGACCGTGGACCACCAGCGGGCGGGCAAGCTGGAGAACGATCTGCGCGCGACCGGGCGTTCGGTGCGGGACGTGCGGTACGGGGAGGCCGTGACCATCGAGATCGGGCTGCCGGACGCCGACGTCGAGGCCTTCCGGGCGTGGCTCGCCAACACGACCGCGGGGACGGCCGAGCTGGAACTGGGCGGAGAGGCGTACGGGGACGCCTGACGGCCGCCCGGCTATCGGCCGCCCGCGCGCTGCGGGCACATGGCGTGCCGAGCGCCGGCCGCCCCTGAAACGGATGTCGAGACTCCGCCATGGCGAGAACCCGACAGCCGCGCGTGTTGATGTTCCGTGGCGCGTCGCCTTGGATCCGACCGTCGTGTACAGACAATCGATCCCCGCGGTGGCCACCCTCCTGCTCCTTCCGGTCCTCCTGTCCGGCGCCCCGGCGAACGCCGCCACGGACGACCGGTCCGGACCCACCGTCACACGCGTCGTCACGCTCGACAGCGCTCCCGCCGCTCTGCAGGCAGCGCCGAGGGACCGGGCAGCCGCCCGCGGGCATCGAACTGACCGTCCGGCGCCACTACCGCAACGTCGTCAAGGGTCCGCGGCCGGCAACCGCACGGTCCAGACCGTCCACCGGGCCTACGCCCCGAAGTAGCAGGGGACGGCGCACGAGGCAGAAGGACCGCAGGCCGGAGCCGCGCAGTCGGTGGCGCGGCTCCGGCCTGCCCCCATGGCCCGTGGGGCGCGGGGCCCCGCCGGGGTGTGTGTCGGACCCGGGTGAAAAACTGAGGTCCGTGAGGAATCAGGTGCCGGCCGGCGATAGCGTGGTCGGTGCTTGTGGCGAGGCTCCGTGCTGGACGGGTGCTGGTTCTGGGGGCGGAGAAGGGCAAACATGCAGGTCGGAGCCGTCTTGTGAGATTTCTGCACACGTCGGACTGGCACCTTGGACGGTCGTTCCACCGGGTGAGCCTGCTCGATGCCCAGGCCGCGTTCCTCGACCACCTCGTGGAGACCGTGCGCGCGCACGACGTGGACGCGGTGCTCGTGGCAGGGGACGTGTACGACAGGGCCGTGCCGTCGCTGGCCGCCGTGGAGCTGTTCGACGACGCGCTGCACAGGCTCGCCGGGGTGGGCGTGCCGACCGTGATGATCTCCGGCAACCATGACTCGGCGCGCCGCCTCGGCGTGGGCGCCGGACTGATCGGGCGCGCGGGGATCCATCTGCGGACAGACCCGGCGGGCTGCGGCACCCCCGTGGTGCTCACCGACGCGCACGGCGACATCGCCCTGTACGGACTGCCGTATCTGGAGCCCGCCCTGGTGCGGGACGAGTTCCGGACGGCGACGGCCGGGCACGAGGCCGTGCTCGGTGCCGCGATGGAGCGGGTACGGGCCGATCTCGCGGGGCGCGCGCCGGGCACCCGGTCCGTCGTCCTCGCGCACGCTTTCGTCGTCGGCGGGGAGCCCAGCGACAGCGAGCGGGACATCACCGTCGGGGGCGTCGCCGCCGTGCCCGATGGGGTCTTCGACGGCGTCGACTACGTGGCCCTCGGGCATCTGCACGGCTGCCAGACCATCAACGAGCGCGTGCGGTACGCGGGTTCGCCCCTCGCCTACTCCTTCTCCGAGGCCGGCCACCGCAAGAGCATGTGGCTCGTCGATCTCGGACAGGACGGCGAGATCGCGGCGGAGCGGCTGGACTGCCCGGTGCCTCGCCCGCTCGCCCGTATCCAGGGACGGCTCGAGGACCTCCTCGCGGACCCCGCGCTCGAGCGCCACGAGCAGTCCTGGGTCGAGGCGACGCTCACCGACCCCGTGCGCCCGGACGAGCCGATGGCCCGGCTCACCGAACGCTTCCCGCACACCCTGAGCCTGGTCTTCGCCCCCGAGCGGCCCGACGAGGACCCGCTCGCCTCGTACGCGGAGCGCCTGCGCGACCGCGACGACCACCAGATCGCGGAGGACTTCGTGGCACACGTACGGGGCGGGGCGGGTCCCGACGAGCGCGAGCGTGCCGTGCTGCGCGGCGCCTTCGACGACGTCCGGGTGGACGCGGCGGTGCGCGAGGTGGCCGGGTGAGGCTGCACCGACTGGACATGACCGCCTTCGGGCCCTTCGGCGGGCGGCAGGACGTCGACTTCGACGCGCTCTCCGCGGCCGGGCTGTTCCTGCTGCACGGCCCGACGGGCGCCGGCAAGACGTCCGTCCTCGACGCCGTCTGCTACGCGCTGTACGGGGCGGTGCCGGGAGCGCGGCAGAGCCCCGGCGCGTCACTGCGCAGCGACCACGCCGCGGCGGGCACGTACACCGAGGTGTCCCTCGAACTCACCGTGGGCGGGCGGCGGCTGGAGATCACACGGCGTCCCGCGCAGACGCGCCCCAAGAAGAAGGGCACCGGTTTCACGACCGAGAAGGCCCAGAGCTGGCTGCGGGAGTACGACGCCGAGCGTGGCGAGTGGAAGGCGCTCAGCCGCTCCCACCAGGAGATCGGCGAGGAGATCACCCAGCTCGTCGGCATGAGCAGGGAGCAGTTCTGCCAGGTGGTGATGCTGCCGCAGGGCGACTTCGCGCGGTTCCTGCGGGCCGACGCCGAGGCGCGCGGCCGGCTGCTCGGCCGGCTCTTCGAGACCCGGCGTTTCGCCGCGGTCGAGGAGCGGCTCGCCGAGCTGCGGCGCGGCGCCGAGCAGCAGGTCCGCGAGGGCGACGAACGGCTGCTGGCCGTCGCCCACCGGACGGCCCAGGCGGCGGGCGGCGCGGCCGGCGGCCTGCCCGCCCCCGACGGCCGGCCCGGGGACCCGGGACTCGCCGGCTCCGTCCTGGAGTGGGCGGCCGTGGCCCGCGCGGGCGCGCGCGAAGTCCTCGACATCGCCGGATGCGCCCTGTCGGCGGCGGAGAGCCGGCAGGCGGCCGCCCGGCGTGCCCTGGACGACGAGCGGGAGCTGGCCGGGCTGCAGCAGCGCCACGCGGAGGCGCGCCGGCGCGCCGACGAGCTGGAAGCCCGTCGGCCCGAGCGGGACAGGACCCAGGACCTGCTGGACCGCGCCCGCAAGGCCGAACTCGTCGGCCCCGCGCTGCGGATGCGCGAGGACGCGGAGCGGGACCACCGCGCGGCCGACCACGCCTGGCAGCGGGCTCGGGCGTCGCTGCCCGCGACGCTCGTGGACGCGGGCGGGGAGCGGCTCTCCACGCTGGAGGGCGACCTCCGCCAGGAGCTCGGCGGCCTCGAAGCGGCGCGCCGTGCCGAGCGGCGGAGCGCGGAACTCGCCCGCGAGCGCGCAGGCCTGGACCGCCAGGCCCGCGCCGACGAGGAGCTCCTCCAGGACGCGGACGCCTGGCTGGCAGGCTGGGAGACCGTACGAGGCGACCTCCAGGACCGGATCGAGGCCGCCGCGGAGGCGGCCACCCGCGCCGAACACCTGTCGGGCCGACTCGACCCGGCCCGCCGCCGCGTGGCCGCCGCCCGTGAGCGCGACCGCCTCGCCGCACGCGCCGCCGACATCGAGGACACCCTCCGCACGGCCCGCGACCGCGCGAGTGCCGCCCGCGAGTCCTGGCTCGACCTCAAGGAGCGCCGGCTGCGCGGTATCGCCGCGGAGCTCGCCTCCGGCCTGCAGCCGGGCGCCCCCTGCGCCGTCTGCGGCTCGTCCGACCACCCCGCCCCGGCCGTGGCCGACGACACCCACGTCGACCGCGCCCGCGAGGACGCGGCCTACGACACGTACACCCGCGCGGACACCGCCCGCTCCGACGCGGAACGCGAACTGGCCGTCGTCCGCGAGTCGTTCACGGCGGCACGCAAGGCCGCCCGCGAACTGCCACCCGCGGCGCCCGAGGCACCCGCGGCCGACGGCGGCCGGCCGGCCGGGGCCGCCGACGGCGGCGGACCTGGCGGACAGGGCGACGCCGACCCCGAGGTCCGGGAACTGGCCGCCGACGTCGAGGAGCTGGAGCGCGAGCACCGGGAAGCGCATGCGCTTGCCGCGGGGATGCACGCCGCGCGCGAGGCGCTGGAGCGGGCGGAGCGGGAGCGCGAGGAGCGACTCGCCGCGCGGCAGGAGGCCGAGACGCGCGGGGCCGCGCTGCGGGAGCGGCGCGAGGTGCTCGACCGGGAACAGGCCGTGCTGGACGCCGAGGTGACCCGCGCGACCGGCGGCGCGGGCAGCGTGGCCGAGCGGGCCGCGCTCCTCGAGCGGCGGATCGGGCTGCTCGCCGAGGCCGCCGGAGCCGTCCGCGCCGCCGAGGACACGGCCCGGCGGCTGAAGGAGGCCGACGACCGGCTCGCCGACGCCGCCTTCCGGGCCGGATACGACACACCCGCCGAAGCCGCCGCCGCGCTGCTGGACGACGACGCGCAGCGCGAGCTCCAGCACCGCCTCGACGCCTGGCAGCGCGAGGCCGCCGCGGTCGCCGACCGGCTCGCCGAGCCGGAGACCCTGGCCGCAGCCGCGCGCCCGCCCGCGGACCCGTACGCCGCGCAGCAGGCGTACGACGACGCCGACCGCGCCCTGCGCGATGCCGCGTCCGGGCTCGCCGCCGCCCGCGACCGGTGCGCCGAGCTCGCCCGCCTCTCCCGCGACGCCGCGACCGAGGTGCGCCGCCTCGGTCCGCTCCGCGAGGAGTACGACCGGGTCGCCCGGCTCGCGGGACTCACCGCGGGCACCTCCGCCGACAACACCCGCCGGATGCGCCTGGAGTCGTACGTCCTCGCGGCCCGGCTCGAGCAGGTCGCGGCCGCCGCCACCGTCCGTCTGCACCGCATGTCGTCCGGCCGCTACACCCTGGTCCACTCCGACGCCCGTGCCGGCGGCAAGCGCTCCGGACTCGGCCTGCACGTCGTCGACGCCTGGACCGGCCGCGAGCGCGACACCGCGACGCTCTCCGGCGGAGAGACGTTCTTCGCCTCCCTTGCCCTCGCTCTCGGCCTCGCCGATGTCGTGACCGACGAGGCCGGTGGCGTGCGCCTGGACACCCTGTTCATCGACGAGGGCTTCGGAAGCCTCGACGACCAGACCCTCGACGAGGTCCTCGACGTCCTCGACTCGCTCCGCGAGCGCGACCGCAGTGTCGGCATCGTCAGCCATGTCGCCGATCTGCGCCGCCGGATCCCCGCCCAGCTGGAGGTGGTCAAGGAGCGGCACGGATCCGCCGTACGGCTGCGCGCGGGCGGAGAGGTCAGCGGCTGACGGCCCGCCGCGGGAGAGGCGACGAGTACACGACGCTCGTCGTCACCGAGCCGAGCGTGCCGATCTTCCCGGAGACCTCCTCCAGATGCCTCATCGACCGGGCGGCGACCTTGAGCACGAAGCAGTCGTCACCGGTCACATGGTGGGCCTCCAGGATCTCGGGCGTCGCGTCGAGCAGATCGTGGAACGGCTTGTAGTTGCCGTTCGGATAGCGAAGGCGGACGAACGCGAGGACCGGCAGCCCGAGGCGCTCGTGGTCCACCACGGCCGTGTACCCCGAGATCACCCCGGCCTCCTCCAGCCTGCGGACCCGCTCCGTCACCGCGCTCGGCGACATCGAAACGGCTCTGGCCAGCTCGGCGAAGCTGGCCCGGCCCTGGCTCTGCAGGGCGTCGAGGATGCGCCAGTCCGTGGCGTCCGGTGAATATCCCGTCATCCCCGAGAAATAGCAGGGGATTCCCCGGTCTATCAAGAGATGCGCCGGGGATTTCCCCTTCAGTGAGACGATCAACGGCCGTACCTTCGGAGCCATGACAACGACGCACCTCACCACGAACCCCGTGCTCCGCGTTCCTCCGGCCTCCCCGGCGGCGGCCGCCGCGTACTTCTCCGCCAGTCTGGCCTTCCACGCCGACGTGTCGGACGTGGCCGCCGCGCTCGCCGCCGAAGGCGACCCCGGATTCGTCGTGGTCGACTCACGTTCGACGGAGTCCTGGGACCAGGGCCACGTCCCCGGGGCGATCCATCTGCCCACCGCCCTGATCCCCGAGCAGGCGGCGGAGCTCCTCGACCCGTCGGTGCCGGTCGTCACCTACTGCTGGGGCCCCGGCTGCAACGGCGCCACCCGCGCCGCACTGGCCCTCGCCGAACTCGGCTACCAGGTCAAGGAGATGCTCGGCGGCTTCGAGTACTGGGTACGGGAGGGCTTCGCGTACGAGACCTGGCAGGGCGAGCAGCGGGCCACCCCGGACCCGCTGACCGCGCCGGTCACGGGCGGGGCCTGCGGCTGCTGACACCGGGACGGAGCGGTCCGGGCCCGCCGGGTCTGAGTTTTTGGCCCGTCCGGCGTTCGAGGACGGACACGCGGGCCGACCAGGCGGTACCGGTCACGTTGCCGGGGGCCGGGGGCCGGGGGCCGGGGGTCTGCCCCCCCACGCGGCGGAGCCGCACATCGACACAGCCGGGCAGGGGCGCGTAGGGGAACAGGCCCGCCACAGGCGCCCCCGCCCCCTCTCCGCGGCCGGCGCCCGGCCTTGCGGGGCCGGGCGCCGGTGGGGTCCGGCCCCGCAGCGGACCGGGTCAGAGCTTCGAGAGCTCGTCGACCAGGTCGTCGAGACCCAGCGGCCCCTGGGACAGCGCCGCCATGTGCCATGCCTTCGCGTCGAAGGCGTCGCCGTGCGCCGCCCGCGCGGCCTCGCGGCCCCGCAGCCAGGCACGCTCGCCGAGCTTGTAGCCGATCGCCTGGGCCGGCATGGAGAGGTAGCGGGTCAGCTCGCTCTCGACGAAGTCCGCCGGCCGCCCGCTGTGGCTGCCGAAGAACTCCTGCGCCAGCTCAGGCGTCCACCGCTCGCCCGGGTGGAACGGTGAGTCGCCCGGGATCTCCAGCTCCACGTGCATGCCGATGTCCACGATGACCCGGCACGCCCGCATCATCTGCGCGTCGAGATAGCCGATCCGGCGCTCCGGGTCGGGCAGGAAGCCGAGCTCGTCCATCAGCCGCTCCGCGTACAGCGCCCACCCCTCGGCGTTGGCGCTGACCCCGCCGATGGTCGCCTGGTAGCGGGACAGCTGGTCGGCGACGTGCACCCACTGGGCGATCTGGAGATGGTGACCGGGCACGCCCTCGTGGTACCAGGTGGAGACCAGGTCGTACACCGGGAAGCGCGTCTCGCCCATCGTCGGCAGCCAGGTCCGGCCCGGCCGGGAGAAGTCCTCGGACGGTCCGGTGTAGTACGGCGCGGCCGCACTGCCGGCCGGGGCGATGCGGGACTCCACCCTCCGTACCCGCTCCGCGAGTTCGAAGTGCGTACCGTCCAGTGCCTCGACCGCCTCGTCCATCAGGCCCTGCAGCCAGACCCGGACCTCCTCGACGCCCTCGATGTGCGTGCCGTGCTCATCGAGGTGGGCGAGCGCCTCCCAGGGGCCCGAGCCCGGAAGGATCTTGTCGGCCTCGGTCTTCATCTCGCCGAGCAGCCGGTGGTATTCGGCCCAGCCGTACGCGTACGCCTCGTCGAGGTCGAGTTCGGTGCCGTTGAAATAGCGCACCCAGCGCGCGTACCGCTCACGGCCCACCGTGTCGGGCGCGGACTCCACCGCGGGGGCGTAGACGTCGCGCATCCAGTCGCGCAGCCCGGTGACCGCCGCCGTGGCCGCGAGCGCCGCACTGTCCAGCTCGGCGCGCAGCTCGTCCGGGCCCGGGGCGACGAACTCATGGAACCAGCTCTGCCCCTGACCGTCGGGGCCGGCCGCTCCCGACCACTCGTCGAGCTGTCCGATGAAGGCCGCCGTGGCCCGCGGACCGGCGGGCAGCTTGCGCTCGAGCCCGAGCGCGAGCGATTCCCGGTAACCGGCCAGGGCGTCGGGGACCGCGCGCAGCCGCTCGGCGATCGTGGCCCAGTCCGTCTTCGATTCCGTCGGCATCAAGGTGAAGACATTGCGCACGGAGTGCGCGGGGGAGCGCAGGTTGCTGACCGTGCGCAGCCCCTCTTCCGCGTCGTGCACGGCCAGTTCGGCAGTGAGCCGCTCGCGCAGGAGGCGCCCGCAGCGCCGTTCGGCATCCGAACCGGCGCCGGGCTGCCGCTCCGCCTCGTCGAGGCGCTGCAGCGTCTCGCGGGCGAGATCGGCCACGGCCTCCTGGCCGGCCGGGGAGAAGTCGGGGAGGCGGCCGGCGCTCTCCGGGACCCCCAGGTAGGTACCGGTGATCGGATCGAGGTCGATGAGTGCGTCGACGTAGGCGTCGGCGACCTGGCGGGGCAGCGCGCTGCTCGGTGTCTCTGGCATGCGCTCATCCTCGCGTGAGCGAGGGGCCCTCGTCACCACCGTCGGATCCCGGTCGGCTGACAAACGAGCCTGCGTGGGGGCCTCAGGCGGCCGGTGGAAGCAGTGGGCCGCAGTCCCAGTGCTGGAAGATCAACCGGGTCTCCACCCGGGCGACTTCGGGCCGCGAGGTGAACTCGTCGAGCACCAGCCGCTGAAGATCCGCCGCGTCAGCGACGGCCACGTGCACGAGATAGTCGTCGGGGCCGGTCAGATGGAAGAGCGCACGCGACTCGGGCAGGGCCCGCACCCGCTCGACGAACGGACCGATCAGGTCCCTGCGGTGGGGGCGTACCTGAACCGAAAGGAGCGCTTCAAGCCCCCTGCCGAGTTTGGCCGGATCGATGCGGAGCTGATGGCCCAGGATCACGCCGCTGCGGCGCAGCCGGGCGACCCGGTCCAGGCAGGTCGAGGCAGCGACGCCCACCTCGGCGGCCACCTCCCGGTAGGTGGTCCGGGCGTCGTTCTGCAGAACGCGCAGTATGTGCAGATCCACCGGGTCGAGAACGACGGATTCGGCCATGGCCCGAACGTAACACGGAGCAATCGCGATACTGCCCGGTAATTGTTCAGAGTGCGGCCATGGACTACGCCGCCTCGACCGCCCCCGTCCCCGCCACCACCCCGGCCACCAGGGCGCTCGCCACCGAAGCCGTGCACGCAGGCCGCGAGGATCTCGTGGAGCTGGGCCTGCACGCCGCACCGATCGACCTGTCCACCACCTACCCCTCGCGCGACGTGGCCGCGGAGGCCGCACGCATCGACGCCTTCGCCGCGAGCGGGGGCCGGCTGGACGGGCCTCCCGTCTACGCCAGGCTCGACAATCCCACGACGGCCCGCTTCGAGACCGCACTGGCCCGGCTCGAGGGGTCGGACGACGCGGTGGCCTTCGCCAGCGGAATGGCGGCGCTGACCGCGGTGCTGCTGGTCAGGGCCTCCCTGGGGCTGCGCCACGTCGTCGCGGTCCGTCCGCTCTACGGATGCAGTGACCATCTGCTGGAGGGCGGACTGCTCGGCACCGAGGTCACCTGGACCGACCCGGCGGGCGTCGCGGACGCGATCCGGCCGGACACCGGACTGGTGATGGTCGAGACGCCGGCCAACCCGACCCTCGCAGAGACCGACATCAAGGCACTCGCCCACGCATGCGGCTCGGTGCCGCTGCTGGTGGACAGCACCTTCGCCACCCCCGTCCTGCAGCGCCCCGTGGAACTCGGCGCCCGGATCGTGCTGCACAGCGCGACCAAGTACCTGGGCGGGCACGGTGATGTGATGGGCGGGGTCGTGGCCTGCGACGACGAGTTCGCGGCCGCCCTGCGCCAGGTGCGCTTCGCCACCGGCGGGGTGCTCCACCCGATGGCCGGCTATCTGCTGCTGCGGGGCCTGGCCACGCTTCCGGTACGCGTCCGGGCGGCATCGGCGACCGCCGCCGAGCTGGCCCGGCGGCTCGCCGCCGACCCGCGCGTCGCCCGGGTCCACTACCCGGAGATCGGCGGCGCGATGGTCTCCTTCGAGGTGTACGGCGAGCCGCGCGATGTGATCGCGGGCGTCAAGCTGATCACGCCCGCCGTGAGCCTCGGCAGTGTGGACACCCTGATCCAGCACCCGGCCTCCATCAGCCACCGGATCGTGGCCGAGGGAGACCGGCGTGCCGCGGGCGTCAGCGACCGGCTGCTGCGCATGTCGGTCGGCCTCGAGGACGTGGAGGATCTCTGGGCGGATCTGTGCGAGGCGCTGAGCAGTGGGGGGCGTCCGGCCCCTACCCCTGCTCGTCGCGCCCGTGCCGGAGCGGCGTGATCCGCGGGAGCTCACGGGGCAGGCCCTGAGGGATCTCGTACGGCACCCGTGACACCACGGGTGTCGCGCCCAGCCGGGCGGTGATCACCAGGGTGCCCTCCTCGATCTGGTAGTCGAGCGGGAGGCCGAGCCCGCGCATGGCCGCGACCATGCCCGTGTTGGACGCCTGCGTCACGGCGTACACGCTCTCGCATCCCGCCTCGACGGCCATCGCGACCAGCCGGCCCAGCAGCTCGGAGCCGATGCCGCGGCGCTGCCACTCGTCCTCGACGAGGAGCGCGACCTCGGTCTCGTCGCCGTCCCACAGCAGATGGCCCAGGGCGACGAGCCGGCCGGTGGCCGTCTCGACGGCGAGCGTGCGTCCGAAGCGGGGGCTGAGCAGATGGTTCAGATACCGGTCCGCGTCGACGACCGGGCCGTGGTAGCGCAGGCTCAGGGTGCGCGCCGAGCAGCGGTCGTGCATCGCCCGGGCGGCGGCGACGTCGCTCCGGTCGGCGCGGCGCACGGTGATCTCGTTGCCCTCGGGGAGGGTCAGCACGTCCTGGCTGCGCGGAATGCGCGGGCCGAGCCGGGCGTCGAGCTCGACGAGCGCGCGGGCGCGGGCGAACTCGGTGGGCGTGAACGGCAGATAGGGCCGCTCGACCGTGATCGTGCCGCCGTTCGGATCGCGCAGCCGCATCACGGTCTCGTCCAGCACGCCCTCGACGGGGGCGGGCTCACCGGTCGACCGGCCCGCGAGGTTGACGGCGGGCAGCGAGTGGATCGTGCACCGGCCGAGCAACTGGCGTAGTGCGAGGGGCAGTTCGGCGGCATCGAGCGCGGTGCGCGTGGCGAGTCCGAGCAGCCGGGTCGGGGTGTCCACCAGGTCATGGGCGTCGGCCCGCTCGATCCAGGTGCTGCTGCCGCCCGCGGCCGAGACCTCACGGGTGATCTCCTGCGCCTGCAGCGCCGCGGGCGCCCGGAGCAGGAACTCGTCGACGGTGCCGTCCGCCAGCGGGTGCGTCTGGAGGGTGAGGATGTCCACGTCGTGCCGGGCGAGGGCCGTGCACAGCGCGGCGAGACTGCCGGGCTCGTCCCGTACCGTCGTCCGCATCCGCCACAGCGCCGTCTCTCGCGGCCCGGCCGAACCGCCGGCGGCGCCCGACGCGCCGCTGCCGGTGGCGGACGTGCCGGCGAAGCGGGCGGTCCCGGAGCCGGTGGCCCCGGGACCGCCGGTATCGGCGGTGGGGGGCGCATGGCCGTGGCGGTGTGCCCACCATGTGTGGAACGCGGCCGTGGCGATCAGCGCGATGGCGGAGGCGACGAGCAGATACGGGCCGTCGGGACCGTGGGCGATCATGTTCGCCACCGCGTCGGCGACGGCGACGGCGGTGAACAGGGCGGCCAGCTCGACAAGGTCCCGCCGCCAGTGGTGCCGGCGGCGGGCGCGCTTCGTGTTCGTCACTTCAGTCATGGAATCACTGTGACCGAGCGGTGTTGCGTGATCACGAACGCTTTGTGACTGACTGGTTAAGCATGGATCTAGCAGGTTATCGGCTGTATTTAGCAATTTGCGTCCTTGGTTGATCATGGCTCTGACGGATCGCGGTCAGAAGCCGCTTGGCCTGGGCCACCAGCCGGGAGGAGCCGCCTCGGGCGGCCAGCTCCGCGAGCCCGGCGGGCCCGGCGACGCCGGCCGGCTCCACGGCCGCACCGCACCGCTCCACGCAGTCGGCGGCCACGGCCAGTATCTCGCCCGTCCCGCGCGGGGGATCACCGGCGTTCAGCAGACCGGGCAGGACCGCGCCCAGCACCGACCACGTCGTCGCGTACGCACCGGTCGCGGCCGCCGTACGCGCCGCATCCGCAAGCCGGTTGGGCTTGACCGTGCCGAGCCGCAGCAGCTCGGCCACGTCGCGGCCCAGCCGGCCGCCGTCCAGCTCACCGCGGGCGGCGAGCACGAGCAGCGCGTCCACCGCCGCGAGCCGGTCCTCGGCATGCCGCGCCCCGAGCCCGCACGCGACGGCCAGGTGCATGGCCTCACCGGCGGGGCCGCCGCATTCGACCAGGCGCGGCAGCAGCGACGCGTTGCCCCGCTCCTCGGCGGTGGCGCACGCCGTCACCTCGGGCAGTGTCCAGGCGGCCAGTGTGTCGCGGTCCCCCGGCAGCACCGCGAACCGCTGATCCTCCAGCGCGGACCAGTGATAGCAGCGGCCCGAGCCGGAGTACGGGCGCCCGAGCCGGTGGAAGGCCTGCGGGAAGTCGCGCTGGAGCACGAGACGTTCCCTCGTCTCCAGCACGATGTGGCGCACGGCCTCGCGTGTCCGGTCCCACCAGTGCGGCCGGGCCTGGGCGTTGGGCTCGTGGACGCGACGCACCAGCGGCGCCGCATCGCCGTCCGCGGTGAGCCAGGCGGCGAGCCGCTCGCCCTCCCGCGTGCCGAGCGCCGTGGCCGCCGCCGCGGAGGCGGCCGTGCCGCTCCCGGTCCGGCGGACGCGCAGTAGGGCCTGGGCGACGTCACTCGGCGCCGGGTCCGCGCACAGCCGTTGGTACGCGCTCAGCCGCTCGACCAGCCCGCCCGCGTCCAGCGCGCCGTTCTCCCAGGTCGGCGTGGCGAGCAGGAACGGCAGTGGCCGGGTCCGGACGCGGTACGCGATCTCCCGCAGCCTGTCGGTGACCACCGCGTCCAGCGCCTGATGGACGCAGCCCGCGGTCGCACCGCCGCGGATCCGGCCGTCGCGCAGGCTGCGCACCGACACCCGGTCCAGCACGGCTGCCGCGACGATCTCCATGCCGTCGAACCGCTCGGCGGACGGCAGGTCCGAGGCGTCGCCACCCGACTCCTCGTCGAGCCACCAGCGGTCCGCCAGTGCGGGGCGCAGTGCCGCTGCCAGCGCTGCTCGGTCCCGGTGGGCGTGCCGCACCAGGCCGTCGAGCGCGCGCTCGAACTCCGCCACCGAAGCGGAGCGCGACGTGATCAGCGCGACCGTGAGTTCCACGGTCTCCTCGACGGTGCCCGGCGCGGGCGCCGTCCGCACGGGCTCGGACACCGGCGGCAGGGTCTCCTCGTACGGGGCGGAATCGTCCGCCTCCACGGCCTCGCCGAACAGCTCGGCGGCGAGGGCCCGGTGCACCGGACTCAACAGGCCCGTGAAGCCGGCCAGTTCCGACCGGAGGGTGGCATCCACACCCTGGCTCTCCCGCTCGTCCCGCTTGCCCCGCCCGCCCCGTCCGGCACGGATGTGCCGGCCCACCAGCTTCAGCGCCCGCTCCTGGATCCCGGTGTCCTCGTGCCCGAACACCTCGGCCACCACAGGCAGCAGATCGCCCGCGGCCGCCGGATCCCGCCGCAGCACCTTGCCGATCAGCACGAGCTGGGCCCGCACCAGCTTCTTCTCCGGACGGAACAGCACCGCGGCGGACATCTCCGCCAGCTGCCCCGCCGTCAGCCCACCGGACCCGGCGAGCCGGGCGAGCACCTCCTGGGCGTGACCGGCCGGCGACGAGGGCGCGTCGGCCGCCATCGCGATCCAGTCCGCCGCCCGCTCATGCTCCTCGGCCGGCGTCAGCGCGAGCCGCTTGAGCACGATCAGGAAGAACCGCAGGTCCGCGGGACGGCCCCCGCGCACCAGCCGGGCCACGCACCCGTCGACGAGCACGGACCGGTCGACCACCCCGTCCTCCGCCAGCCCGGCGAGCGCCGACGGCCAGTGGTTCGGCGCCTCCGGATCGCCGTACCAGGACAGGGCGGGGGCGGGCTCCACCGTCTCGAACAGACGCGGCACCAGCTCCCGCACATGCGGGTCGCTGCGCAGCGCGAGCGGCAGCGTGGCCCGGGAGGCGTGCGACGGCCTGGCCTCGATCAGCGACTCCGCCCAGCCGTGCACGAAGGCGTCCGTCGTCGGCACGGGGCACTTGGCGAGCCGCACCAGATCCGCGATGAACGGGTAGTCCTCCGCGGCCGTGGCGGCCCGGGCCGCGAGCCGGTGCGCGACGTCGCCCAGCCACGCCGGATCCCGGTCGGCCAGGACATCGAGCAGGTCGGTGCCCGGCAGCGGCCGCCAGTCGCGCAGCTCGCGCCCTCCGATCCAGGTTGCAGCGGCGGCCGCGCCCGTGTGGCAGCCGGCGCCCGCCACCAGCAGGGCGCGCTGCACCGCGCCCTGCTCCTGCCGGCGCTCCCAGCCCCAGCCGCGCACCTCGCGGCGCAGCTCCTTCAACCCGGCCAGCGCCGCGCGGCGTTCGGCCGCCGCCATGGGCTTCAGCAGGCCCGGAACCTCGTGGGCCCGGCCCTGCCGCACGGCTTCGAGCAGCTCCTTCGTATTGGTCATCGCGTACCTCCCGCGACCGTGGCGGTCGCGCCATCGTCGGCCGCGCCGTGCGGCGCGGCACCCCGCTTCGTGATCCGGACGGCCAACGCGTGCTTGCACGGGCCGCGCGTGCCCCGGTAGTCGGCCCACCACTGGCAGGTGCAGCTCAGCGCCCCGCCCGTGTCCCGCACCTGGTAGCGCCGTTCGCCCGATGCGACCATCGCGCGCGCCCCGTCGATCCGCACCGCACCCGCAGAGACCAGCGCGCGCGCCGCGACCAGGCGCGGATTGTGCCGCTCCGCGCGGTCCGCGTCGTACGGCAGCTCCCGGTGGAAGTACGCGGCGTCCGCGATGTCGTACCCCACCCGGCCCGCGGTGCCGAGCCGGGTGAGCGCGGCCCGGACCCGCGCGACCGTGAGGCCCGACTGCCTGGCGAGGTCGGCCTGGTCGATCCGGGGCTCCCAGGCCAGCAGCACGGACACCAGCTCCGCGTCCTCGGCGGCCTCGTCCGTGGCCAGCGCCTCCAGCACCCCGCCCTCCCCCGAGAACCCGCGGGCCGCCTCCGGCGACAGCGTGAGCGTCAGCCGCATGCCCGGAAGCGTCACCTCCCACGCGCTCGCCGTGGCGGCACCGCCGGTCACCGGCGGCCCGTACACCCGCAGCCCCGTCGCCTGGCGCAGCACCCGCTGCAACGCCGCCAGCCGCTCCGGCCCCGGCAGGCACACGGCCCCGGGGACCGGCCGGGTCGTCGGCCGCAGCGTCCTGCCCGCAGGGACGACCCACATCGCACCCCGCGAGGCGCTGCCCGACGAGCGGGGCAGCGAGCGCAGGAACCGCACCGCCTCGGCCGCGGTCAGCTCGGCCCGCAGATCGAACCCGGCGGAGACCACCTGCGCCTCCGCGAACCCGCGCAGCCAGCGGTCGGGGAGCGGCACCTTCTTCTCCACGACGGCACCGTCCAGCGTGGTCACCGCGAGCTCGTCGGGGCCGACCCGGAGATGCAGCGGATCGTCCCCGCCGAGCCGTGAAAGCGCCTCCCGCAGCGGATTGTTGACATCGACGTTCGTCGTGCCGTGGCCGGTCTCGCCGCCGTCGAGCCCCTCCTGGAGCACATCGAGGCGTGCGTACACCCCGCAGCATCCGGAGAACGACTCGAACCGGAGCCGGTCCCCGTTCCCCGTCACCACCGGATCGAGCGAGGCGCGCAGGTCGCGCTGGTAGTAGCGCGCGGCCGCCACGTCCGCCACGGCGAGCAGCCCGCGGGCCGCGCTCTGGGGCGACGTCAGAAAGCCGGAGAAGAAGCGGGGATGGGCCTCCGCGCCGGTGGGCGTCAGCCCACCGGCGGTCTCGAGACCGAGCAGCCGGCCACTCCCTGCGGACTCCAGGGCGGACGGACGGGAATAGGCGAATGCCTGTACGGATCGCGTCATGTGCAGGACGGTAGGTGCCGCCACTGACAACGGCCCCGGGCGTCCACACCCGGCCCCGCGGCCCGGGTAGGCACCCCGGGCCTGCGGGATACCCGGGCCGCCCTGGGCGCGCGAGCGGCTACTGCCCCACGCGCCCCGGCTGCAGCACCTTGCTGAAGAGCACCATTCCGCCCTCCGCCCGCAGGCGCACCGTCAACTCCCCGCTCCCGCCGTCGATGTCGACCTCGCCGAAGTACTGCGGCGACTCCATCGGCGAGACATTGGCGCGCTCGGGCGCCCGTACGAACACCCGCTCCGGCCCGAACGTCCCGTCCAGCGCGTTCGCCGGGAACCCGCCCGCCGCGAGCGGTCCGGACACGAACTCCCAGAAGGGGGCGAAGTCCTTGAACGCCGCCCGCTCCGGCGCGTAGTGCTGTGCCGAGGTGTGGTGGACGTCCGCGGTGAGCCACAGGGTGCCGGTGATCCGCCGGCGCTTGATGAACCGCAGCAGGTCAGCGATCTGCAGCTCGCGCCCGAGCGGCACACCCGGATCGCCCTGCGCGACCGCCTCGACGTTCGTGGCGCCGTCCGGGACGACGAGTCCGAGCGGCATGTCCGCCGCGAGCACCTTCCACACCGCGCGCGACCGCGACAGCTCACGCTTGAGCCAGGCCAGCTGCTCAGCGCCCAGGATGCCGGTCGTGTCATCGGCCTGCCGGCCGGGGGAGTTGGCGTTCCGGTAGGAGCGCATGTCCAGGACGAACACGTCCAGCAGGGGCCCGTAGCGCACGACGCGGTGCATCCGCCCCTCGCGGCCGCCCACGGGCAGCGTCGACACGGGGAAGTACTCGCTGAACGCCCTCAGCGCGCGCCCGGCCAGCACGTCCGCGTCCTTCTCGGTGTAGCGCGCGTCGTCGAGGAGCTGCCCGGGGTACCAGTTGTTGCGCACCTCGTGGTCGTCCCACTGCACAACCGTCGGGACCTGTGCGTTGAACCGGCGGACGTTGTCGTCGAGCAGGTTGTAGCGGAAGTTCCCGCGGTACTCGGCGAGTGTCTCGGCGACCTTCGACTTCTCCTCGACGGTGACGTTGCGCCACACCCGTCCGTCGGGCAGCGTCACGCTCGGGGCGAGCGGCCCGTCCGCGTAGACCGTGTCCCCGCTGCACAGGAAGAAGTCCGGGTCGAGCCGCCGCATCTCCTCGTAGGCACGGAAGCCGCCGATGTCGGGGTTGATGCCCCAGCCCTGCCCGGCGATGTCGCCCGACCACAGGAACCGCACGCCGGACGGCCGGCGCAGGCCGGGGGCGGTGCGGAACGTCCCGTACACGGGCTCCCCGGCGCGGCGCGGGTCGTCGGGGTCGGCGAGCGTCACCCGGTAGTGGATCTGCTCGCCCGCCGGCAGTCCGCGCAGGGCGGTCGTCCCGGTGAAGTCCGTGCCGGGGCCGAGGAGCGGGCCGTGCCATCGGTGCGTACGGCGGAACGAGTCGCTCGCCGACGTCTCCACGATCATCCGTGCGGGCCGGTCGGACCGCACCCACACGAGACCGGACGACGACGTCACATCACCGGTCTGGACGCCCCAGCCGGCGCTCGGCCTGCCGCGCAGGACCTGGGCCGGGGCCGCCGCCCCGAGCGTGAGCGCCGCCGACGCGGCGAGCGAACCGCGCAGGACGGCACGGCGGTTGTACGACATCGGAGAGCCTCCAGGGAGGGAGGGGAAGGTGTCGTGTCCCTGCCTAGTGCCCAGCGGCGGCGGGCACGCGAACCCCGCATGAACAACGGTGCGCGGGCAGCCTGGAGCTCTGACCGAGGGCCGGCGGCCGGTCGGCGCGGCGGTGTTGGATTCAGCGACTGCCGTCGAGGATGACGCGGGCGACGAGCGCGGGGTCGTCGTTCATCGGCACATGACCGCAGCCGGGCAGCCGCACCAGCCGGGCGCCGGGGATGGCGTGCTTGGCGCGGGCGCCCTGGCGGCGCAGCAGCAGCCGGTCGCGGGTGCCCCAGGCCACGGTGACGGGCAGGCCCGGCACATCGTCGGTGAAGAGGACCTGGCGGCCGGCGTCGAGGGTCCGGTGGAAGCCGGTCGCGTCGCGCAGCGCGAGCGTCTCGGCGACGACCGCCTCGGGTGAACGGCGCCCGGGCCGGGCGTAGATGGTGCTCGTCAGAGCCGCCCGCCCGGCGGCCGTCCGCGACAGCCGCCCGATCATCGGCAGGGGGAGCATCCGGGCGCCGCGCCGCATCGCGAGCAGCGTCCCGAAGGCGTACCGGCGTTCGCTCTCCGTCCAGAAACCGGCGGGGGAGAGGGCCGTGACGGACCGTACGAGCTTCTCGCGGCCCAGCTCCAGGGCGAGGAGCCCGCCGAGGGAGTTGCCGGCGACATGCGGCCGCTCGACGCCGAGCGCTTCGCAGAGCGCGCCGAGCACCGGCACGACCGTCGAGAGCCCGTACGACACGCCGTCGGGCAGCGCCGGGGACGTGCCGAAACCGGGCAGGTCGACGGCGATCACGTCGCGTTCCGGGGCAAGGAGCGGAAGGACGGGTTCCCAGGCCTGCCAGTGGTGTCCTATGCCGTGGAGCAGCAGGAGGGGCTCGCCCGTGCCGCGGCGTTCGTACGCCACGGAGAGTGTGCGGCTTCCGCCGGGGGAATCGATCGTGAACGAGACCGTCGAGGCCATGCTGCTGCTCCCTGTGCTTGCGGTGCTCCCTGGCCGTGCCCTTGTAGACGCGCTGTCAGCAACAATTACCGCTCAGTAGGGTCGAGTTCAAGGGATACCCGCCAACGCGTCCTGGCACGCGCCCTCGGGTCCGGTGGACGTTCCAGGTGCAGGGGTGCGGTGGCGATTGCAGGTGCGGAGCCAGGGGGCGCGGCCCGCGGGCGGGGCCGACCGGACGACAGATTTCGGGTCAGGGTGAACACAAGACCGACGGGGGACCCGGACGGAGCACCTGGGGCCGCTGGAACTGGTGGGGGACCGATGGGTCATCGGGGACCCGAAGCGAGAGGGCGGCTCGTGCTTCGTCCTCACCGCCGAAAGCATGGAGCACCACAAGTTCGGAGCACCGGAGCCCCACTCCGTCGTGCCCTGGTCCAGGTTCATGGAGCTGAGGGTGAAGGCCACCACGCGGGCGTGGCTGGCCACCCGCACCGGGGGCGTGCTGGACGCGTTCGGCGGCTACATGCAGATCGGCGGCCGCAGCGCCTGCTCCGTGTCGGCACTGCTGCGCCGCCCGTACGAGGACTGGTCGGTGAACTACACCCACCACAAGCGCCCCTACACACACCCCCACATCTTCCTGGTGGGCCACCTGTTCCGAAAGACGGTCAAGGCGAAGGCGGCACACCGGCTGGGTGACCCGGAGTGGCTGGGTGAGGCGGTCACCCGGCCGGCGGCGCTGCGCTTCGGGTGGTCGTATCCCGCAGTGGGCCGGAGGGCGACCGAGATCCTCGAGGAGCTGCGCCTGACGAGGCCCCCGGACCGCTGAGAGGCCGGGGACGCGGCCGGCGGGGTGGTTGGCCATGCAGCGCGGTGTGTCCGCGGTGGCGATTGCTAGTGCGCCGCCCTGCGCACCTCGAAGTTGAACTCCCCGTGCCCGAACTTCTGGAAGAGGGTGAACCACAGGGGCACGATCATCTCCACCGCACGGGCCGACTCGATCCCGCCGAGGTCGATCACCCGGTCGGCAGGCCACCCGAACTCCCCCAGCAGCGCCGTCGTCCGCTCCTTCGCGTCCTCGTCGTCCCCGGACAGAAAGACCTGGTGCGCGCCCGGCACCTTCGCGGGGTTCACCATCACCGCGCAGTTGACGGTGTTGAACGTCTTCACGACCCGGGCCCGGGGGAAGGCCCGCTGGATCTGTTCGCCCACGCTGTCCGACTCGACGGGCGACAGCCGCAGCCGGCCGTCCTCGAACGCGATCGGATTGGAGACGTCGATCAGGACCTTGCCGTCGAGCGTCCCCTCGCCCGTGGACTCCAGGGCCGCGAGGGCCACCCGTCCGCCGACCGCCGAGATCACCGCCTCGCCGAAGGCCGCCGCCTCGGCGAACGTGCCGTGGCTCGCGGCTGGGCCTGCGGCCTCCGCCCACTCCACGGCCGCGGGGTTGGCCGCGTCCCGGGAGCCCATCCGCACCTCGTATCCCAGCTTCACCAGCTCGCTGGCGAGCGTGCGCCCGACCTCGCCCGTGCCCAGCACTCCGTACCGCATCGGAACCTCCCAGGTCCTGACCGCCGTCCACCGGCGGCCGCCGCGTGCACATTCTGTGCGAGACCCCGCCCGGATGTGCTCAGCGACGCACATCGACGGCCTGGACATGAGGCGACGTGTCGGCTGGGATGGGACCGTGGCTACCGACACCGTGACCGACGTCTTCGAAGCCCACCGCTCCGTGCTGACGGGAGTGGCCTACCGCATGCTCGGCCGGTTCGCCGACGCCGAGGACGTGGTCCAGGAGGCCTGGCTGCGCTGGTCGGCGGAGGAACGGGACGACGTCCGGGAGCCCCGCGGCTATCTCGTACGGATCACCACACGGCTCGCCATCGACCGGCTGCGACAGGCGCAGTCGCGCCGTGAGGCGTACGTCGGACCCTGGCTGCCCGAGCCCATCGCGACCGACCTCGACCACACCGCGCCCGACACCGCCGAGCGCGCCGTGCTCATGGAGTCCGTCTCGCTCGCCGTCCTCGTCGTCCTCGAGTCGCTCTCACCGCTGGAACGCGCCGTGTTCGTGCTGCGGGAGGCCTTCGGCTTTCCGTACGGCGACATCGCGACGACCCTGGACCGCAGCGAGGCGGCCGTGCGGCAGCTCGCGGGCCGGGCCCGCCGCCATGTCGAGGAGCGCAAGCCCCGCTACGACGTCGATCCGGCCGAACGCCGCGACCTGACCGAGCGGTTCCTCGCCGCGGCCTCCGGCGGCGACCTCGACGCGCTGCTGAACCTCCTCGCTCCCGATGTCCGGCTGGTCAGTGACAGCGGAGGCAAGTCGAAGGCGCCGCTGCGCGTCATCCGGACCGCGGACAAGGTGGGCCGCTTCCTGCACGCCGTGGCCAAGGAGCCCCTGCCCGACTCCGAGTTCCGGCTCATCGAGGTCAACGGGGCACCCGGGCTGCTGGTGCTCGCGGGCGGACACCCGGACACCCTCCTCCAGATCGAGGTCAGGGACAGCCGCATCCAGTGCATCTACCTCGTGCGGAATCCGGACAAGCTCGGAGCCCTGGAGGCGTAGCCGCGACATCCCGTCGCTGCCGGTGGCCCCGCGTCCGGTCGGATGCGGGGCCGCTGCTTTTGCGCCCTTCTTCGCCGGAGCACGAACCTTCTGTGAACGCTCCGTGGCAGACGGTGATTCCATGGCTCGGAGCAGGAGGATTGGTCTTGACCAAGTCTGTGAGCCGCCCTATCGTCGGCAGAGTTAGTGCAGGAACCTTTAATAAACAAGGGCACGGAAAGCCGCCGGGGCCACGGTGATTGCGGAGGACAGGGTGGGGACCACGCAGCTGGAAACGGTGCCGGAGCCGAAGTACTGGCACCTCAAGACCGTGATCGGCGAGGCGCTCGACTCGGACTTCTCCGTCGGGGAGATCCTGCCCAACGAGCGCGAGCTGGCTGCCCGTTTCGGCGTCGCCCGCGCGACCCTCCGCCAGGCGCTCGAACAGCTGGAGCTCGAGGGCCGGTTGCAGCGCCGCCGCGGCGTCGGCACCACCGTCGCCCCGCCCCGCATGGGCGTCGACGTCTCCACCTCCCCGCAGGGCTGGCCGGGTGCACCCGGGGACGCGTGGCAGCCGCTCGACTGCACCGTCGCCCGCCCGCCCGCCGCCGTGGCCCGCGCGCTCGACACGGACGGCGAGGAGGACGTGCACATCGTTCGCCGGATGCTCGTCACCCACGGCCAGCCGGTCGCGGCCGAGCTGCTCTACGTCCCGTCCGGCTCGGTGCCCGACCTCTCCGCCATCGACGCCCCCTCCGGTGCCGCCCGCGCCCGCGGGGTCCTGCGCGAGCTGCAGCGACTGGTCCTCGACGGCCAGGACCGCGCCGTGGAGCTCGGCTCCGCCCGGGCCGACGATGCCAAGGAGCTGGACCGACTCCCCGGCGCGCCGGTTCTCGTCGTCACGACGCGCTACGTGAGCGGGGGCCGCACCGCCGTCATGTCCGTTGCGACGTACCGTGCCGACACCTGCCGGCTCACCTTCGGCGACTCGGGCGACCTGGAGATCCGGCACGACGCGCAGCAGCGCCGCGCCTCCTGAGCGTGCCGGCTCGCTGATACGCCGTAAGGACGGCCCGACGCACTCTGCGTCGGGCCGTTGCCGTTTCCACGGACTCAGTAGCGGTCCGCCACCGTCCGGGCGGGGTCGACGGCGGTCGGGCGCGGTCCTCGCGACGTCAGCGGCGGGCCGTGACCGTTCCCTCGACGGCGAACAGCTGCTCCTCCACATGGTCCAGGGCCAACCGCAGCGCTCCCGTCGCCACCGCGGCCTCGCCGAGCAACGAGAGCGCCACGCGGGGCGGACGGAGGCAGTAGCGGGACAGTTCGCCGCGCAGTGGGTCGAGCACGCCGTCCAGACCGGCCGCCCAGCCGCCGATGACCACCAGCTCCGGGTCCAGCGCCAGGACCAGCGCCGCCACGTCGTGCACCAGCCGCTGGATGAACCGGTCGACGGCGGCCCGCGCCTGCTCGTCCCCCTGCCGGGCATGCGCGAACACCTCGGCGACCGCCCGTTCGTCCAGGGGGTGCAGCGGTTCGCCGGTCGTCGAGAGCAGCGTCTCGGGCGTGACCTCGCGGCCCAGCAGATGCAGCGCGCCGATCTCCCCGGCCGCGCCGCCGTAACCCCGGTGCAGCCGCCCGCCGATCAGCGAGCCCGCGCCCGGGCTCAACCCCGCCAGGACGAAGACGATGTCGTCCGAGTCCGTCGCGGCACCCTTCCAATGCTCCGCGACGGCCGCGGCGTTGGCGTCGTTCTCCACCAGTACCGGGCAGCGGAACGAGCGCCTCAACCGTTCGCCGAGCGCCAGCCCCGTCCAGCCGGGCAGCGCCGTGCACAGCCGCACGGTCCCGTCGGCCTCCACGATCCCCGGCGTACCGACCCCGACCGCGCGCAGCGAACTCCGGGCGACACCCGTCCTGCGCAGCACATCGGCGACGACCGCACGCACCCGCTCGAGCCGTTCCTCGGCCGACGCCGTTTCCGGCACCTCCCGCGAACCGGCGCCGATGATCCGCCCGTCGAGCCCCGACAGCAGCGCCGCGATGCGGTGCGGGCCGATCTCCACACCCAGCAGATGCCCGGCCTCCGCCCGGAACCGGAACCTCCGCGCCGGCCGCCCCTGCCGCCGTGCCTCGCCCTCCTCGGGCGCGGCCTCCAGGACCAGCCCGGCCTCGATCAGCCCCTCGATCACACCCTCGACGGTCGGCCGGGACAGCCCGGTGATCCGTGTGAGGTCGGTGAGCGTGGGGGAGTCGGCGCCCCGCAGCGCATGGAGTACCACCGCGGAGTTGATCCGCCGCAGCAGCGACGGGTCCCCGCCGGTCAGCCGGCCCACCGTGTGTCCTTCCACCTTGTGCGCGTGTCTGCCGGATCGTACTCAATGGCGACGGGCCACGGCGAGCGTCCGCCGGGGGCCGTTCGCACCGCACCGCGGGGAACCGCCCCACCGGGCTCCGGGCTGTCCACCTGACGGTCCGCCAAATGTCAGTGAGGGCAGGTTTACTGACCCCATGACCATCGCACGGCATCTGGCGACCATCGATCTGCTGCGGGCCCGCCCCTTTCCCGCGCGGCCCGGCAGATCGGACGTGGGCGACAGCGGTCCCGGCTACCACACGGCCGAGCTGAGCACGAGCGAGGACTTCTGGGAAGACCGGTCGCACATGGAGATCGTCGGCGAGCAGTACGAAGCGGAGCGTGAGGCGCTCGCCGCGCTGCTGAGCCGGCGCTGGGGCCCGCCCCAGGTCTTCAGCCTGAACTCGGTGTTCACCCGGTCCTTCGAGGAAGCGGAGGAGATACCGGATCCCTGGGACACGCTGAGCGCCTCGGTGCCCGACGTACATCTGTGGCGGGTGGAGGACCGGTGGGTCCTGCTCGGCGTGTCCAAGTGGGACGCCGAGCTCCCTTACCAGCTGCTGGTGGTCGTCACCGCGATCGATCCGCCCTAGAGGGTGTCCGCCGTGCCGGCCGCGGCGCGCAGCCGGGCGAATTCGTCCGCCATGGTCTGCGCCGTCCAGTGGGCGTTGAGACCGCTGGGGTTGGGCAGCGCCCAGATGCGGGTCTCGCCGATCGTCCGCTCCTGCGGGCCTATCCGCGCCGTACGGTCGCCGAAGGCCGTGCGGTACGCGGTGACTCCGGCGACCGCCAGCCAGCGGGGGCGCAGCCGCTCGACCTTTCCGGTGAGGAGGCGGCCGCCCTCGCGGAACTCCTCGGCGCTGAGCTCGTCGGCCCGCGCGGTCGCCCGGGCCGCCACGTTGGTGATGCCGAGGCCGTACGTCAGCAGCTCGTCCTGCTCGGACGGCTTCAACCGGCGCGGGGTGAAGCCCGAGAGGTGCAGCACCGGCCAGAAGCGGTTCCCCGGGCGGGCGAAGTGGTGGCCCGTCGCGGCCGACATCAGGCCGGGATTGATGCCGCAGAACAGGACGGACAGGCCGTCCGCGATCACATCGGGAACGAGGCGGTCGCGGGCGGCCTCCAGCTCGGCGGGGGTGAACCGGGTCACGACGGGACCCGGTTCAGAGGATCGACCCCGGCGCGTACGTGGCGGCGTCCGGGTGCTGCTTGGCGATCTCCTCGATGCGGGAGACCACCGAGGCGACCTGGTCGCCCGCCGCGCCGGTGAAGGACAGCTTGTCCGCCATCAGGGCGTCGAGCTGCGCGCGGTCCAGCGGGATGCGGTCGTCGGCGGAGAGCTTGTCGAGCAGCTCGTTGCGCTCGGCCCCCTGCTCGCGCATCGCCAGCGCCGAGGCGACGGCGTGCTCCTTGATGGCCTCGTGGGCGACCTCGCGGCCGACGCCGGCGCGCACCGCACCCATCAGGACCTTGGTCGTGGCCAGGAAGGGGAGGTAGCGGTCGAGTTCACGGGCGACGACCGCCGGGAACGCGCCGAACTCGTCCAGCACCGTCAGGAACGTCTCCAGCAGCCCGTCGAACGCGAAGAACGCGTCGGGGAGCGCGACGCGTCGCACCACCGAGCAGGACACGTCGCCCTCGTTCCACTGGTCGCCCGCCAGCTCGCCCGTCATCGAGGCGTAGCCGCGCAGGATGACCATCAGGCCGTTCACGCGCTCGCAGGAGCGGGTGTTCATCTTGTGCGGCATTGCCGACGAGCCGACCTGACCGGGCTTGAAGCCCTCGGTGACCAGCTCGTGCCCGGCCATCAGCCGGATCGTCTTCGCCATCGAGGACGGGGCGGCGGCGAGCTGCACCAGCGTCGTCACGACGTCGTAGTCCAGGGACCGCGGGTAGACCTGGCCGACGGAGGTGAAGGCGTGGGCGAAGCCCAGGTGGCCCGCGATGCGCTGCTCCAGCTCGGCGAGCTTCGACGCGTCCCCGCCGAGCAGGTCGAGCATGTCCTGCGCGGTGCCGACCGGGCCCTTGATGCCGCGCAGCGGGTAGCGGCCGAGGAGCTCCTCCAGCCGCCCGTACGCGACCAGCAGTTCGTCCGCGGCCGTCGCGAAGCGCTTGCCCAGCGTCGTGGCCTGGGCCGCGACATTGTGCGAGCGGCCGGCCATGACCAGCTCCGCGTACTGCCCGGACAGCTTGCCGAGGCGCGCGAGCACCGCGACCGTGCGGTCGCGCATCAGTTCCAGCGACAGGCGGATCTGGAGCTGCTCGACGTTCTCGGTCAGGTCGCGGGAGGTCATGCCCTTGTGCACGTGCTCATGGCCGGCGAGGGCGTTGAACTCCTCGATGCGTGCCTTCACATCGTGCCGGGTGACCTTCTCGCGCTCCGCGATGGAGGCGAGGTCGACCTGGTCGAGGACGCGCTCGTAGTCGGCGAGGGCGGCGTCCGGCACCTCGATCCCGAGGTCCTTCTGCGCGCGCAGGACGGCCAGCCAGAGCTGACGCTCCAGCTTCACCTTCTGCTCGGGGGACCAGAGGACGGCGAGCTCCGCGGAGGCGTAGCGGCCGGCCAGGACGTTGGGGATGCGAGGCTTTGCAGTCACGTGAACGGATTCTACTGGCGGTTTGCGCAGGCCAGCGCCCCGCCCCGATTTGTGGCTTGCTACGAGAGCACGCCGTCGTCATCGGGGAGGAGCCGGTCCCCGGCCTCGTACGGCAGCAGCTCCGGCCGTTTCGACGGCCGGCCGTCCCCGGACGACCGCCCGGTCAGCCGCCGGCCGATCCATGGCACCAGATGCTGCCGGGCGAAGCGCACGTCCGCCGTCCGCCGGGCCGCCCACCCGAGCGGCACCGCCGGAGGCAGCGGCGCCCGCCAGTCGTCCTCGGCCGCCAGACCGAGCGTCTGCCACACCGCCTCGGCGACCCGGCGGTGCCCCTCGGCGGTCAGATGCAGCCGGTCCACGTCCCACAGCCGCTGATCGCCGAGGACGGGCGCCCCGTACAGGTCCACCACCAGCGCGCCGTGTCGCGCCGCGAGCATGTCGATGTGGTCGAACAGCTCCTCCATGCGCGGCCGGAAACGCTCCATGACCGGGCCGTTGCGGCCGGGGCTCCGCATCAGTACCAGCCGCTCGCACGACGGCGCGAGCCGCTCGACGGCCTCCTCCAGCAGCCCCCGCACCCGGCCCATGTCGCACTTGGGGCGCAAGGTGTCGTTGAGCCCGCCGACGAGCGTCACCACATCCGCCTTCATCGCGGCCGCGCGCTCCACCTGCTCGTCGACGATCTGCCCGATGAGCTTGCCGCGCACGGCGAGGTTCGCGTACCGGAAGCCGGGCGTGCGGGCGGCCAGCCGCGCCGCGAGGAGATCGGCCCAGCCCCGGTACGAGCCGTCGGGAAGCAGGTCCGACATGCCCTCGGTGAACGAGTCGCCAACTGCGACAAAACTGGTGTATGAGGCATTCATCTCCATGGCGGAGCGATCCTACCGCGCGGTATGGTCCGTCGGTTCCGGCCCCTGAGAGCCGGTCCCACGCGGAGGGGGAGACCCGTGAGCGATGCGCTGCTGAACGCCCTGGCCGAGGCTCTGGCGGACGTGGTGACCGTCGTCGAGACCTGCGACGACGACGTCCTCGACCCGGACACCGCCGTCAAATGGCTGGAGACCACCGCCTACGTGCTCGACCGGCTGCCACCCTCGGACCGGCTCGCCCTCGGCAGGCTCTTCCGCGCGGCCGCCCTCCGGCAGCCGGAGCCCTGGCGCGACGATCTGCTGCGGCTGCCGGAAGGGTTCGGGCTGGACGAGGACCAGCACGAGCTCTACTGCGCCGCGATCGACGACCATGTGCGCCGCTTCGCCGAGACGGTACGGGACGCCGACCCGGCGACGCCCGTGCCGACCTGCCCCGGCTGGGACATCGCCGAGCTCGTCAAGCACCACGGCACGACCCACCGCTGGATCGGCCATGTGGTCGGCATCCGCGCCACCGAGCGGGTCTGGTCCCGTGACGTCCCGCTCGGCCTGCCCGACGACCCGGCGGCGTACCCCGAATGGCTCGCCCGCTCGGCCGCGGACACGCTGGCAACGCTTCGCGCCACCGACCCCGACGCCCCGATGTGGTCCCACGGCGCCGACCAGCACGTGCGGTTCTTCCCCCGAAGGCTGCTGTTCGAGGCCGTGATCCATCTCGCCGACGTCGAACTCGCGCTCGGCCGCACCCCGCGCATCGGGCCCGCCACGGCCGCCGACGGCATCGAGGAGTTCCTGGAGAACCTGCCGTACTTCTCCTGGATCGCCGAGCCCGTCGCCGCGCTCACCGCTCCCCACCAGGACGGCTCCGCGCCCGGATCCGGCGTCCGCGTCCGTGAGGGCGCCTCCCTGCGTCTGAAGGCCACCGACACCGGCGCCACCTGGACGATCAGCCTTCAGGACCAGGGCGCCGGCTGGACCACCACCGCACGCGGTGAGGCCACCGCCACCGTCGAAGCGGCGAGCGGGGACCTGCTGCTGCTCGTCTACGGCCGCTACGCGCCCGCCGACACGCGTTTCACGCACAGCGGCGACCGGCGCGTGCTCGACGCCTGGCTGTCGGCCACGGCCTTGTAGCCGACAGGGCGCGGTCGGCTCGTCGGGGCCGACCCGCCGTTGGCTGGTCGGCTGTTGGCGCCACGTCGCTGACGCCATGTCGTGGCCGGTTCGTCGACGAGACAGTGTCTGCCGGACACCTCCGGCTGGGTATGTCCCGTACATGACGAGCTCAAGCCTGCTCAGCGCGGACTTCTGGAAGGCCACCGCCGAACGCGCCGTCCGCACCTTCGCCCAGTCGCTCGCCGCGGTGCTCGTGGCCGGCGCGACGAGCCTCTTCGACGTCGACTGGCCCGCCGCCCTGGCGACGGCGGGCCTGGCGACGCTACTCGCCGTTCTCACGGCGATCGGCGCCTCCGGGGTCGGCGGGCGCGGCCCCGGCATCACCGAGACCACGACCCGTACGCGTATGGACCGCCGGAGGCGTCCGGGGCGTCCGGGGCGTCCGGAGCAGCCGGAGGGGACGCCGACGGCTCAGGGGCGCTGACCCGGCGTGCCGACCAGCTCCCGGAGCACGTCCTCCATCGTGACCAGACCGGAGAGCTTGCCGTCGTCGTCCAGTACCGCGGCGAGATGCGTCCGGCTGCGGCGCATCGCGGTCAGCACGTCGTCGAGCGGCGTCGAAGCGCGGACCCGCGCGATGGGCCGCAACGCCGTGACCGGGAACGGACGGTCTCGCGGGTACTCGTCCAGGGCGTCCTTCACATGCAGGTAGCCCAGGATCGTGCGCTTGCTGTCGACGAGGGGGAAGCGGGAGAACCCCGACTCCGCGGAGAGTCGCTCCAGCTGCTCGGGCGTGGTCCCCACCTGCGCGTACACCACCCGCTCCACCGGCATCACCACATCGGCCACCGGCCTGCGCCCGAGCTCCAGCGCGTCGCGCAGCCGCTCGGCCGCCCTGTCGTCCAGCAGCCCGGCCCTTCCGGAGTCCCTGACCAACCGCGCGAGTTCGTCGTCGGAGAAGGTCGCCGAAACCTCGCCCCTGGTCTCCACCCGCAACAGCTTCAGCAGCCCGTTCGCGAAGGCGTTGACCGCGAAGATCACCGGCCGGAGGGCCCGGGCCAGGTTCACCAGGGGAGGACCGAGCAGCAGCGCGGTCCGCGTGGGCTCGGCGAGCGCGATGTTCTTCGGCACCATCTCGCCCAGCAGCATGTGCAGATACGTCGCCACGGTCAGCGCGATCACGAACGAGATCGGGTGGATCAGCCCGTGCGGCACACCGACGGCGTCGAAGACCGGCTCCAGCAGGTGGGCGATGGCGGGCTCGGCGACCACGCCGAGCACCAGGGTGCACAGGGTGATGCCGAGCTGCGCCGCGGCGAGCAGCGCCGAGACGTGCTCCAGGCCCCAGACGACGGCCCGGGCCCGCCGGTCCCCGGCCTCCGCCGCCGGCTCGATCTGGCTGCGGCGCACGGAGATCATGGCGAACTCCGCGCCGACGAAGAAGGCATTGACGACCAGCGTCAGAAAACCGATCAAAAGCTGGATCACGGTCATCGCGCGGACCTCCCCCTGCCGAATCCGTCGGAGCTGCTGGGCCCGTCGGGCCCGTCGGGCCCGTCCGAGCCGTCCGAGTTCTTCGGACTCCTCGATCTCCTCGAGCCCCCCAAGCGCCTCCGGCCCGTCGAGCCCTCCCCGCCCTCGGTGCCCTCCGCGCCCTCCGGGCCGTCCGCGTCCTCGGCCACGAGCGGCGCGTGCAGCAGCACCCGCGCCGCGCGCCGGCCGGACGCGTCGACGACGTCGAGCCGCCAGCCGGACAGTTCGATGGTGTCGCCGACGGCGGGAATGCGGCCGAGGGCGGTGGCGACGAGCCCGGCGAGCGTCTCGTACGGCCCCTCCGGCACCCGCAGCCCGATCGCCTCCAGCTGATCGTCGCGGGCGGCACCGTCGGCCGACCACAGCGCCCGTCCGTCCGCGTCCTCGCCGGCCTTCACGAGGTCAGGCGTCTCATGGGGATCGTGCTCGTCGCGGACCTCGCCCACGACCTCCTCGACGATGTCCTCCAGGGTGACGACCCCGGCCGTACCGCCGTACTCGTCGATCACGACCGCCATCGTCCGCTTGCCGGACAGCCGGTCCAGCAGCCGGTCCACGGTGAGCGTCTCGGGCACCAGCAGCGGCTCGCGCAGCAGCTCCGCCACGGGATGGCGGGGCCGCCGCTCGGCCGGAACGGCCAGGACGTCCTTGATGTGCGCGATGCCGACCACGCTGTCGAGGCTGCCCCGGTAGACGGGGAAGCGCGACAGTCCGGTGGCCCGCGTGGCGTTGGCGACGTCCTCCGCCGTCGCCTGGATGTCGAGGGCTGTGACCTGGACCCGCGGCGTCATCACGTTCTCCGCCGTCAGCTCCGCCAGGCTGAGCGTGCGGACGAACAGCTCGGCGGTGTCCGCTTCCAGCGCGCCTTCCTTGGCGGAGTGCCTGGCCAGTGCGACCAGCTCCTGAGGCGAGCGCGCGGACGCCAGCTCCTCGGTCGGCTCGAGGCCGAGGCGTCGCACCATGCGGTTGGCCGTGTTGTTCAGATGACCGATGAGGGGGCGGAACGCCGCGGAGAACACCCGCTGCGGCGTGGCGACGACCTTCGCGATCGCCAGCGGCGACGAGATCGCCCAGTTCTTGGGCACGAGCTCGCCGACGACCATCAGCGCGATCGTCGACAGGCCCGTCCCGATGACGAGCGCCAGCGACGAGGCGACGGACGGGGACACACCGAGCGCCTCCAGCGGTTCGCTGATCAGCTTGGCGATGGAGGGCTCGGCGAGCATGCCGACGACCAGATTGGTGACGGTGATGCCGAGCTGTGCGCCGGAGAGCTGGAAGGTGAGTCCGCGCACGGCCTTCAGGGCGCTCGCGGCCCCGCGCTCGCCGCGCTCCACCGCCCGCTCGAGGTCGGCGCGCTCGACGGTCGTGAGCGAGAACTCCGCCGCGACGAATGCCCCGCAGGCGAAGCAGAGCAGCACCGCCACCAAGAGGAGGAGCACTTCGGTCATCGGTTCACCTCCGTCCCATGGTCGGCCAGGGGGAGGAGGATCGCGCGATGTCTGCTACTGGGAGGCTCGCCCATGGGCGGACGCTCACACCTTTCGTTCATCGGTTCTGAGACACCCATGGTAAAGGACGGGCAAAGCGACCTTGTCGTACGCGTCAGGTGAACGGCTTCACCCAGCGGCTCCACTCCGGCTGCGGCGCATATCCGGCCGACCGCCACGCGTGGTGCGCCGTCTCGTTCCGGTCCAGCACCATCGCGTCCCCGCGACGACCGCCCAGGCGTACGAAACGGTCCTCCGCGGCCGCGAGCAGCGCCCCTCCCACCCCGCGCCGCCGGTGCTCCGGATGCACCGCGAGCCGGTACAGATGACAGCGCCAGCCGTCGAAGCCCGCGATCACCGTGCCCGCCAGCTCCCCGTCGCGCTCGGCGAGGATCAGC
Source organism: Streptomyces sp. NPDC059909 (assembly GCF_042730885.1). NCBI lineage: Bacteria > Bacillati > Actinomycetota > Actinomycetes > Kitasatosporales > Streptomycetaceae > Streptomyces > Streptomyces sp. NPDC059909. The sequence goes on along the minus strand of NZ_JBHWKX010000055.1, from coordinate 5,381 downwards.
GCCTCGGGGTCGCGCGCGACGAGCCGCTCGACCCCTGCCCGGTCGTCGCTGATGCTGGTGCCCTCCGCCGCCACCTTCCAGAACGCGAGCACGGCGTCGAGGTCGGCCGTCGTCGCGGCCCGTATCCGAAGATCAGTCATGGCGGCCATCCCACCACCGCCCCCGCGAACCGTCGACGGGATTCCACGATGCGGTACGGCCCGCCCCCGTCGCCCGGCCCGGTCGCCCCGCTCAGTCTCCCCGGAGCTCCTCGATCACCTGGCCGAACGCCTCCATCCAGGGATCGAGCACGGTGAGGTACGAGAAGCCGTAGCGCTCGCGCTGCTCCCTCATCTGGTCCGCGATCTGCTTCACGGTGCCGATGGCGAGCAGCGGCAGTTCCAGCACCTGCTCCTCGGTGAGATGGAGATGCGGGACCAGCGGCAGCAACTCCTGGGCGGCGGCCCGGCGGTCGTCGGTGATTGTCGGGGCCTGTACGAGCAGGTTGAGCTCGGCGGGCGTCTCACGGCCGGCCGCGAACGAGTGGTACGCAGCCACCCGCTCGTCCAGTTCCTCGGCGGTGAGCGCCACCATCGCGCCGTCCGACTCGCGCGCCCCGGTGAACGCGACGATGTCCGCGTGCTCGGCCGCCAGCCGCAGCACCCGGTCGCCTTTCGCGCCGATCAGCAGCGGAGGCCGGGGACGCTGCACCGCCCGCGGCACGTGCCCCTCGTCCGCGAGCAGCCGGCCGACCTCCTCGACCGTGCGGGCCAGGTGGCCGACCCTGCCGCCCGGCGGGAGGAACTCCAGGCCCGCGCGGTCGTGTTCCGCCTTCACATAGCCCGTGCCCAGCCCGATCTCCAGACGTCCGCCGGTCAGGGCGTCGGCGGTCGCGATCTCCCGGGCGAGCAGATGGGGGTTCCAGAACGCCGCGTTGAGGACGAACGTGCCCAGCCGCGGCCGCTCGGTCGCCTCGGCGGCGGCGATCAGGGCCGGAAACGGCGCCACCATGCCCAGATGATCGGGCACCAGGATGACGTCGTAGCCGAGCTCATCCGCCCGCCTGCACCGCTTGCGCCACTCCTCGCCCTCTGCGGGCGTCACCATGTTCACCCCGAACCGGAACGGCCTGACCATCAGGCTCCTCCTCAGAAGCTCGGCAAGCTCGGCAAGCTCGGCTACTCGTGCGCGATGGCGGCCAGCACGTTCATCCGCGACGCCCGCAGTGCCGGAAGCACCGCGGCCGCCAGACCCACCACCACGGACCCGACCACGACCGCCACGACCGTCCCCCAGGGCACGGCGAACTCGGTCATGCCCTCGAGCTCCAGCACCTGCTGCACCGCCACCCCCCACACCATGCCCAGCGCGAGCCCGAGTACCGCACCGAAGACCGCGATCACGACCGATTCCAGCCGGATCATGCGGCGCAGCTGAATCCGCGAGAGACCGATCGCCCGCAGCAGCCCGATCTCCCGGGTCCGCTCGACCACCGAGAGCGCCAGCGTGTTCACGACGCCCAGCACCGCGATGACGATCGCCAGCCCCAGCAGCGCGTACACGAGATAGAGGAGCACCGAGATCTGCTGCCGCACCAGGTCCTTGTAGTCGGCCTGATCCCTCACCTGCACCTGCGGATACGGATCCAGGGCCTGCTCCAGCGCCACGCGCAGCTCGCCCGGATCGACGCCATCGGCCGCGTTGACGTACACCGCGCTCTCCTGGCCGCCCGGCACATGCCGGTCCACGGTGGCGAGCCCCATGAACAGTCCGCCCTGCATCCCGGGCCCCGTGGCCTGGTCCATGTCCGTCAGTGCGCCGACCGTCAGCCGGGCCTGCCGTCCGCCGGGGAACTCCACCGGCAGCACCGACCCGGTCCGCACCCCGTGCTCCTCGGCGAAGCCCCGGTCCATGCCCATGGCGTCCGGCGCCAGCGCGGCGCTCGTGCCGCCGCTCGCATACGTGACGTTGGCGGCCTCGTCGAGCCCGGGGTCGTACCCCGCGGCCGTGGACTCCACCCGCAAGCCGTCCGGAAGCGTCAGCGCCAGCGGCGTGAAACGCTGCCGTACGACCGTGCCCGCGCCCTCCACGTCCCGCACCTTCTCGGTGACCTCCCTTGGGAACGGCTGGAAGTTGGTGTTCTGCACCACGAAGTCCGCGCCCAGCGTGCGGTCGATCTGCCGGTCGAAGGACCTGGTCATCGAGGCGCTCGCCACCGAGAGACCGGTCACCAGTGCCAGACCGATCATCAGCGCGGCGGCCGTCGCCCCCGTACGCCGCGGATTGCGCAGCGCGTTGCGCTGGCTCATCCGGCCGACCGGGCCGAACAACCGGGGGAACGCCCCGCCCAGCAGCCTGATCACCGGCCGCACCAGCAGCGGACCGGCCACCACGGCGGCGATCAGCGTCAGCGCCACACCCAGACCGAGGAGCGGGGACGCCGTCGCCGTCCGTCCGCTCGCCGCGCACCCCGCGAGCGCGGCGAAGCCGGCCGTCCCCACGACCGCACCGGCAATCGCCCGGATCCTCAGGGGCCGTCCCACATCCGCGACTTCGGCGTCCGCGAGGGCCGCCATGGGCGACACCCTGGCCGCGCGGCGGGCCGGGAGGTACGCGGCGACGAAGGTGACGCCGAGACCGACGACGTACGCCGCGACGGGCGTCGCCGTCCCGATCACCATCTCGGCGGCCTTGAGGTTCATCCCGAACAGGCCCATCAGCTCGATCAGCCCCGCCGCGAGCCCGATCCCTGCGGCCAGCCCCAGCGTCGCCCCGACGAGCCCCAGCAGCAGCGCCTCGGTGAGCACCGAGCGGCGTACCTGCCGCCGGTCCGCGCCCAGGGCACGCAGCAGTCCCAACTCGCGCGTCCGCTGGGCGATCAGCATCGAGAAGGTGTTGACGATCAGGAAGATCCCGACGAGGACCGCCACGCCGGCGAAGCCGAGCATCACGTACTTGATCACATCGAGGAATCCGCCCAGCTGCTCGGCGGCCGACTCGGCCTGCTCGTCCGCCGTCCGCAGTTCGTACGCGTCGCCGAGCGCGGCCCCGATCCGCTGCTTCAGCTCGGCGTCGGACACCCCTTCGGCCGCGTCCACCGAGATCGAGGTGGCCGCGTCAGGCCGGCCCAGCAGTTTCCGCTGAGCCGTCGCCGTGTCCAGGTAGACCAGCGCCGCACCCGGGTTGGTGGTGGTGAACGTCGCGATGCCGACGACCTCGACGTCGAAGGAGCCCGGCTGGGTCACGACGGTGAGTGTGTCCCCGATGCGTACGTCCTTCTTGTCGGCGGTGTCCTTGTCGACGACCGCCTCGGCGGGACCCTCCGGCACGTGCCCGGACGTGAGCCGCACCGGACTGCGGTCCGTGACGTACCAGTTGGCGGCGATGGTGGGGGCCCCGGTGGTCGGGCCCACGGGCTCCTTGCGGTCGTCGACGACCGTGACGTTCTCGACGGCCGCGTCGACATGGGCGCCGGCGACACCGTCGATGCCGCGGACCCGTTGGGCGAGCGATGCCGGCACCGTACGGACCACGCCGGAGGGTACGTACTCGTCGAGTCCCTCCTTCGGAGAGACCGTCACATCCGCCGAGGTCGAGGCGAACAGCCGGTCGAAGGTGCGGGCCACGGTGTCCGAGAAGATCAGTGAGCCGCCGACGAACGCGACGGACAGGATGACCGCGAGGCCCGACAGCAGCAGCCGGCCCTTGTGGGCGAGGAAGCTCCGCAGCGTCGCTCTCAGCACGGCACCCGTCCTCAGTTCTTCCGCAGGGCGTCGAAACGCTTGAGGCGTTCCAGCACCGCCTCGGCCGTGGGCTCGTGCATCACGTCCACGATCCGTCCGTCGGCGAGGAAGAGCACCAGATCCGCGTGGGCGGCCGAGCCCGGATCGTGGGTCACCATCACCACCGTCTGGTCCAGCCGGTCCACGGCCTCCCTGAGGAAGCCGAGCACCTCGGCACCGGACCGCGAGTCGAGGTTGCCGGTCGGCTCGTCGGCGAAGATCAGCTCGGGACGGGAGGCGAGGGCCCGGGCGCAGGCGACGCGCTGCTGCTGGCCGCCGGACAGCTGGGCGGGCCGGTGCTCCAGCCGGTCACGGAGCCCCAGGGTGTCGATGACCCGGTCCACCCACTCCCGGTCGGGCCTCCGTCCGGCGATGTCCATCGGCAGTGTGATGTTCTCGGCGGCGGTGAGCGTCGGCAGCAGATTGAAGGCCTGGAACACGAAGCCGATGCGGTCCCGCCGCAGCCGCGTCAGTTCACGCTCCCTGAGCCCGGTGATCTCGGTGTCGCCGAGCCAGATCCGTCCTGCCGACACCGTGTCGAGACCGGCGAGACAGTGCATCAGCGTGGACTTGCCCGAGCCGGAAGGGCCCATCACGGCAGTGAAGCGCCCGCGGGCGATGTCCACGTCCACCGCGTCGAGCGCGACGACGGCGGTCTCGCCGGTGCCGTACGCCTTGGTGAGGCCTCGGGCCCGCGCGGCGAGCGGCACGTCCGTGGCCGGTTCATGGGCAGGTGCTGTGGCAGGAGTGGACAATGCTGCCTCCCGGATCGTGGGCGTCTGCGGCTCCCGAACTCCGTGCTCCGTGCTGCGTACCCCCGAGCCTAAGGCCATGCCCAGAGGTTGTCGGCGCTAGCACCGCCGCGCTAGCTTGAAGAGGTGGCGAAGACTCAGCTGAACGTACGGGTGGACGAGAGCACCGCCGAGACCGCGCGCCGGCGGGCACAGCAGCGGGGGGTGAGCGTGAACCGGTACATCGAGGAGCTCGTCCAGCAGGACGCGGGCGAGGTGGGGCGCACGTTCGTCGACGCCGCGGCGGACTTCATGAAGCAGTACGCATCCGTGTTCGCGGACGAGTTCGGGGCGTCGGACGCGGTGCGGAGCAAGGGCGGGCGGTGAACCTCTCGATCGACCTGGCCTGGCTCCTCATGGTCGCCGAGCACAAGACGCCCGGCGATCCGCAGGTCACCGACTGGGGTGCGCTCGTCGCCGCCGTCAGCCGGCACGAGGCGGAGATATTCGGCACGCCCGTCTACAGCGATCCGCACACGCGCGCCGCGTCCCTGCTGCAGTTGCTGCTTCACGTCCCCGCGCTGGAGCACTCCAACGCGATGTTCGCGTCGGCCGTCGCCTACGGCTATCTCGTCGCCTCGGGCGTGAAGGTCGTGACCTCGCCCGAGCAGGTCAGGGACCTCGCGCGGCTCGTCAAGGAGGGCAAGGCCGACGTCCGGGCGATCGCCGACGAGCTCCGCCACTGGAGCCTCTGACCCGGATTCGCGGAAGCCGCCCGTCCGGCCGTGCACGGTGACTAGGCCCGTCTTTCGCAGGTGGGGAAACGAGTGTCCAGCCAGCGTGGGCGGGTTGGGTCGACGTCGAGTAGGTCGAGGAGTTGGGCTTGGAT
>NZ_JBHWKX010000054.1:30756-52066 GCF_042730885.1 Streptomyces sp. NPDC059909 | reverse complement strand
AACCCGGAAGCTAAGCCTTTCAGCGCCGATGGTACTGCAGGGGGGACCCTGTGGGAGAGTAGGACGCCGCCGAACAATCATTGCGGGAAGCCCCGGACCTTGTGGTCCGGGGCTTTTCTGCGTTCTGGAGCGGACCAGAACGGGCCGGGACCACTCTTCTGCCTCCGCCAGAAGAGTGGTCCTTGTCCTCCCTCTGCCACCGTGCCTCTACAGACGCCCTGCTGCCTTGAGAGCGAGATAGGCATCTGCCAGAGCAGGAGCCAGGTTCTCCGGGGTCGCGTCGACGACGGTGATCCCGTGGCGCTGGAGCTGTTCGGCCGTACGGCGACGCTGAGCCTGGGCCTGTGTGCCGGCAGCGGCGTTGTACACGGCGTCCAAGGCGCCTCGAGCCTTGGCCATTTCCGCCACGTGCGGGTCGGCGACCGATGCGAGAACCACCGTGTGGCGCTGAGTGAGTTGAGGGAGGACCGGCAGCAGGCCCTCCTCGATCGGAGCAGTCTCCAGGCTGGTCAGCAGAACAATGAGGGAGCGGCGCGGGGCGTGCTTGAGCGCGGCGGCGCTGAGGCCGCGGGCGTCGGTCTCGACGAGTTCCGGTTCGAGCGGGGCGAGGGCATTGACCATCGCGGGAAGCACCTCCCCGGCCGCTCGCCCATGGACCTGGGCTCGGGTACGGCGGTCGTACGCCAGGAGGTCCACGCGGTCCCCGGCGCGCGTTGCCAGTGCGGTGAGGAGAAGCGCGGCGTCCATGGCCGCGTCCAGACGAGGGACGTCGCCGACGCGGCCGGCCGAGGTGCGGCCGGTGTCGAGCACGATGAGGATGTGGCGGTCCCGTTCGGGCCGCCAGGTGCGTACCGCGACAGTGTTGTGGCGGGCGGTGGCGCGCCAGTCGATCGAGCGGGTGTCGTCGCCGGGGACGTACTCGCGGAGGCTGTCGAACTCGGTGCCTTGGCCGCGGGTCAGCACACTGGTGCGGCCGTCGAGCTCCCGCAGTCGGGCCAGGCGGGAGGGGAGATGCTTGCGGCTGGTGAAGGGCGGCAGGACGCGTACGGTCCATGGCACGTCGTGGTTGCCCTGACGCGCCGCGAGGCCGAGCGGGCCGTAGGAGCGGACGGTGACCCGTTCTGCCTGGCGGTCGCCGCGGCCGGTGGGGCGCAGGATCGTGGAGATGCGTCGGCGCTCACCGGCCGGGATCGTCAGCCTGTGGCGGGAGGCGGTCTGTTCCGTGCCGGGGACCCAACTGCTCGGCGGCCAGGCGTCCCGGAGGTGCGCACGCAGACGGCGGGCCGTCGGGTTGGTGACGGTGAGCTGGACTTCCGCGCTGTCACCGAGTCGAACGGACGTGTCACCGCTTCGGGTGAATTGGAGCTTTCGCACTGGTGCGGCCAGGGCGTAGTCGCACAGAATTGCTACTGAGAGTGGTGCGTTGACGGCAAGGATCCCCGCCCAGCTGGGTGCGAAGACGCCGACGGGGATGGAGCCGAGGGCGGCGAGAAGAGCGGTTCGTCCGGTGAGGGCCACGGTGCGCTGCTCAGCGGGGGACGGGGACGTGGGTGAGGATCGCGGTGATGACGGAGTCTGCGGTGACTCCTTCCATCTCCGCCTCGGGGCGCAGCTGGATGCGGTGCCGGAGGGTGGGAAGGGCCAGGGCCTTCACGTCGTCCGGGATGACATAGTCCCGGCCGGTGAGCCAGGCCCAGGCTCGGGCGGTGGAGAGCAGCGCGGTGGCGCCTCGGGGTGAGACGCCGAGGGTGAGCGAGGGGGATTCACGCGTGGCACGACAGATATCGACGACGTAGCCGGCGATTTCGGGGGACACCGAAGTCTTCGCCACGGCGGCCCGGGCGGCCTCCAGATCGGCCGGTCCCGCGACGGGGCGGATTCCTGCGGCCTGCAGGTCGCGCGGGTTGAAGCCCTCTGCGTGCCGGGAGAGAACGTTGATCTCGTCCTGGCGTGAGGGCAGCGGCACGGTCAGCTTGAGCAGGAAGCGGTCGAGCTGGGCCTCGGGGAGGGGGTACGTGCCTTCGTACTCGACCGGGTTCTGGGTCGCGGCGACCAGGAACGGGTCGGGCAGCGGGCGCGGGGTGCCGTCGACGGTGACCTGGCGTTCCTCCATTGCCTCGAGCAGCGACGACTGGGTCTTCGGCGGCGTCCGGTTGATCTCGTCGGCGAGCAGCAGGTTGGTGAAGACAGGGCCCGGCTGGAAGGAGAACTGCGCCGTCCGTGCGTCGTAGACCAGCGAGCCGGTGACGTCGCTGGGCATGAGGTCAGGCGTGAACTGGACGCGCTTCGTGTCGAGTTCGAGCGATGCGGCGAGGGCGCGGACGAGGAGCGTCTTGGCGACGCCCGGGACTCCTTCGAGGAGGACGTGGCCTCGGCAGAGCAGGGCCACGACGAGTCCGGTGACGGCGGAGTCCTGGCCGACCACGGCCTTCGCGATCTCGGTTCGCAGGGCTTCCAGGGAGGCGCGTGCGCGGTCCGAGTTCTCGGGGGTCTCGGGGGTCGGGGCGCTCATGAAGTGCGTACCTCTCTTTCGAGGGCGTCGAGTTGGTCAGCCAGGCGGATGAGAGCGGCGTCGTCGGCGGGTGCCGGGCCGAAGAGCAGAGCCCTGATGTCCCGGTCCCCGTCGAGGAGTCGCGCGGACACGGCGGGAAGGAGGGCATGGGGGGAGTGGGCGTCCGCCGGGGCGACGCCGAGGAGGGGAGCCAGCCGGGCGCGGGTGGCCGAGCGGAGTGCGGAGGCGGCGCGGTCGCGGGCGTTGGCCTTGCGGTAGAGCCGGGCGCGGCCCTCGGTGGCTTCGGAGGCGCGGATGGCGACAGGCAGCCGTTCGGTCACGAGCGGTCCGAGCCTGCGGGCGCGCCAGACGGCGGCGAGCACTGCGGCGAAGAAGAGCTGGAGCGTGCCCCACAGCCAGCCGGACGGGATCAGGTCGCCGATGCCGCTCTCGCCGCCCTCGTCGTCACTGCCGTCGGACATGGCGGACTCATCACTGAGCGAAGGGAGGTACCAGACGAGATGAGGCCGGGAGCCCAGGAGTTGGAGCGCGAGGGAGGCATTGCCCTGCTTGTCGACGCGCTCGTTGGTGAGGATGTCGGGGGAGCCGAGCAGGACGGTGTCGCCGTCGCCCGGGTCGCTGACCCGGAGCAGGGTGGGCAGACCGCCGCTGAGGTAACAGGCATCGGTGTCGAGGAGGTCGTCCGTGGCGTAGCGCTCACCGCCTGTGTCGGCCTTTCCCGCGCGCTGGGCGGCGGGGAAGGTGCACTGGGGAGCGCGAGCCGAGACGGATGTGCGCGACTCCGGCCGTACGCCGGGGGCGAGGATGTCGACGGACGGCGGACCCGGGGCGACGAGGACGGTACGGCCGCCCGACGGGACCATGGCCGTGCGCAGGGCCTCCTGCTGGCTCCCCGTCAGCAGATCCGGGGTGACGACCAGCAGGGTGGTGTCGGTGCCGGTGGCTGCGGTGGCCTCGTCGAGGGTGGTGACCACGCGTGTGTCGACCCCTTCGGCCTTGAGGAGTTCGGCCACGGCCCGGCTGCCCTGGGCGTCCGCGGACCGCGGGTCGAGGCGTCCGTGCTCCTCCCCGGAGCGTACGGCGGCGATGGCGATCCCCGCGGCGACGAGAACGAGGAGCGCGAGCAGCACGCCCCGGGTCCGCGTCCAGATCTGGCGGGACGTGAGGGCCGTGGATGTGGCGCCGGTCGTGGCCGCGGTCATTCGGCTGCTCCTCGTGACGCGGCGCTGAGTTGGGGCTTGGCGCGTTCCAGTCGGCCGTCGAGGTCTTTCAGGCGCAGATATGTCTGCTGGTCGGCGGTGCGGCCGCCGTATGTGACGTCGTCGAAGGCGCGTGCCGCGGAGCGCAGTGCGTCGGCCTCGGCGGGCAGCGGACGGCCGGCCTCGGCGGCCGCTTCGTCCGCGGTGCGTCCCGGGCGCGGTTCGAGGAGGGCCCGCTCCTCGAGGGAGCGGACGATGGCGCGCATCCGCTCCTGGACCGCTTGGTTGAAGCGACCGGCGGCTGCGTGTGCCTCGGCTGCGGTGCGGTGTTCCGCGGCACTGCGCGGGCCGTCCTCGAAGAGGGCGTCACCGGTGGTGAGGCTGCGCTGCGGGGTGCCCAGCCGCCACCACAGCGCAGCGACCAGGGCGATGACGACCAAGGCGATGACGACGAGTCCGAGCACTCCGCCCGGTGCTGCGCCGGATGCGGAGTCGAAGATGCCGTCGACCCACTCCCAGAAGCGGTCGAGGCCGCGTTCGAGGAGGTTCGGATCGTTCTCGTGGTACATCGGCTTGGACAGTTCCCGCTCGGCTGCCTCCCGGGCGGGGACGCGCGGAGTGTCCACCGGTACGTCGTCGTTGACGCGGCTCAAGAGCCGCGTCGCGAGCGTTCCCCCCGTGATGGACACCGCATCAGCTCCAGGAGGTGTCGTTGCCGGGTGCCGGGGAGCTGTGACCAGGGAGGCCTGCGGCCCGGGCCAGTTCGAGGTCGAGGGCTTCTCGGCGGATGCGCTGGTCCACGTAGAGGAGGACGGTCACCCCGGCCGAGATCGGGTAGGTGATGGCCGAGGCGATCACCGCGCCGATGCCGGTGATGATCAGGAAGGGCCAGCCGAAGTCGGGAGTGGCACCGCTGAACATTCCGGTGATCCCGTCGCTGTCGACCAGCATGGCGAGCAGGCTGAACGGCGTGACGATGATCATCGAGACGATGAAGACGAGCACTATCACCAGCAGCAGGATGCCGAACGTCCGCCACCAGGCGTTGCGGACCAGCTTGGCGGAGCGGCGCATCGACTGGATGATGCCCCCACGCTCCAGCATCAGTGCGGGCGAGGCGAGGGCGTAGCGGACCCAGAGCCAGACGGCGACGATGGTGCCGGCCAGTCCGCCCAGTACGCCGAGGGGAGCGGAGTCGAGCAGGAGCCCCGGGAGAACGCCCACGGTGATCGCGCCTGCTGTGATCACCATGATGAGCGTGGTGAGCCCGAGCAGTTGGAGAAGCCTCGGCCGGGCCTCGTTCCAGGCATCGGCGAGGGTGACCGGTCGTCCCAGGACCGAGCGGCTGACCACGACGGTGAGCAGCGCGGTGCTGAAGATGGTCGCGATCAGAGTGAAGATCAGGGTCGGCACCGAGGCGGCCAGGCTCGACTGCATGGCGTCGACGGTCTGGTTGAGGGCTTCTTCGGGGCTCGCGTTCGGATCGAGTTCCGGGGCCCGGGGGATCAGATAGCGCTGGACCAGGATGTCCGCGATCTGGGAGATGACGGAGACCGTGATCGTGACGCCCAGCACCGGCCGCCAGTGCTCGCGCAGGGTCGACACCGCGCCGTCCAGGATCTCGCCGACGCCGAGGGGCCGCAGCGGGATGACTCCCGGCTTGGCGGCCGGCGGCCGGCCCCAGCCGCTCCGCTGCGGTCCGCTGCCCCAGCCGGGCTGGACCGGCGGCACGGGCCCGCCGCCGGGTGCGGTCGGCGGGGCCCACTGGCCGGCCGGCGGCTGCTGCTTGGACCACTTCGAGGTGGGCCCGGTCGCGTCGGCGGGCTCGGTGGGCCGCGGCACTCCGTTGCCCTGGTCGTCGGGGGGCACGGATCCGGGCGAGGCCCAGCCCGGAGTGTCGTTCACAGTCGTCCACCTCGTGGATTGGTCACGCGCCAGGCTCGGGGAGCCAGTGCTGTCTCGGTGCCTGCCCGCCCGGCGTGGCGGAAGGTCGGCAGCCATCGTGCCACGCGTTGCCCGCCGGTGGGCCGGGCCTTTGATCTCCTTCTCACCTTCATTGTGGCTGCCGTAGCGGGCAGACTGGGCGGATGGCTGATCAGCACGTTCACATCCCGGCCGGCGGGAACCCGGCGCCGCCGCCCGCGCTGCGCTGGGACGAGGCGCCCGAAGGCCCCGTACTGGTCCTTCTCGATCAGACCCGGCTGCCCGCCGAGGAGGTCGAGCTGGTCTGCACGGACGTCCCGGCGCTGGTGCAGGCGATCAGGACACTCGCCGTGCGCGGGGCGCCGCTGCTCGGGATCGCCGGCGCGTACGGGGTGGCGCTGGCCGCCGCCCGTGGGTACGACGTCGCGGAGGCGGCGGCCATGCTGGAGCACGCGCGGCCCACCGCGGTCAACCTCGGTTACGGCGTGCGGCGGGCGGCCGCCGCGTACCAGGAGGCGATCGGCAGGGGTGCCGGTGCGGGAGCGGCGGCCGCGCTCGCCGAGGCGAAGGCGCTGCACCGGGAGGACGCCGAGGCCAGTGCGCGCATGGCGGGCCATGGGCTCGCGCTGATGGACGAGCTGCTGCCGGGCGGCGGCCACCGGATCCTGACGCACTGCAACACAGGGCGGCTGGTGTCGGGCGGTGAGGGCACGGCGTTCGCGGTGGCGCTCGCCGCGCACCGGGCGGGCCGGTTGCGCACGCTGTGGGTCGACGAGACGAGGCCGCTGCTGCAGGGGGCCCGGCTCACCGCGTACGAGGCGGCCGGGAGCGGCATGCCGTACACCTTGCTCACGGACAATGCGGCGGGTTCGCTGTTCGCGGCGGGCCAGGTGGATGCGGTATTGATCGGGGCCGACCGGATTGCCGCGGACGGCTCCGTGGCGAACAAGGTGGGGAGTTACCCGCTGGCGGTCCTCGCCAAGTACCACCATGTGCCGTTCATCGTGGTGGCACCGACCACCACGGTGGATCTGCGGACCGCGGACGGGGCGTCGATAGAGGTCGAGCAGAGGCCGGGGCAGGAGGTGACGGAGGTCATGGCGCAGCAGTCGGCGGCGGGAGCCGAGCCGGGTGGCGGGCTGTCGGTCGCCCCGCTGGGAACCTTGGCGTACAACCCTGCGTTCGACGTCACGCCGCCCGAACTCGTGACGGCCGTCGTCACCGAAGTAGGAGTCGTGTCCCCGGTCACCGGGGACGGAATTGCGGAGCTGTGTGCCAGGTCACGCCAGGTAACGATTAGCTAATGGGATGATGTCGATTATGAAGGGACGCGTCCTTGTCGTCGACGACGACACCGCACTGGCCGAGATGCTCGGGATTGTGCTGCGTGGTGAAGGGTTCGAGCCGTCGTTCGTAGCGGACGGCGACAAGGCACTTGCCGCTTTCCGGGAGGCCAAGCCGGACCTGGTACTGCTGGATCTCATGCTGCCCGGCAGGGACGGCATCGAGGTGTGCCGGCTCATCAGGGCCGAGTCGGGTGTGCCGATCGTCATGCTCACGGCCAAGAGCGACACTGTCGACGTGGTCGTCGGGCTGGAGTCCGGTGCCGATGACTACATCGTGAAGCCGTTCAAGCCGAAGGAGCTGGTGGCCCGCATCCGGGCACGGCTGCGGAGGTCGGAGGAGCCTGCTCCCGAGCAGCTCACGATCGGGGACCTGGTCATCGATGTGGCCGGTCACTCCGTGAAGCGGGACGGGCAGTCGATCGCGCTGACCCCGCTCGAGTTCGATCTGCTCGTCGCGCTGGCCCGTAAGCCGTGGCAGGTGTTCACCCGTGAGGTGCTGCTCGAGCAGGTGTGGGGCTACCGCCATGCCGCCGACACCCGCCTGGTGAACGTCCATGTTCAGCGGCTTCGCTCCAAGGTCGAGAAGGACCCGGAGCGGCCGGAGATCGTGGTGACCGTCCGTGGCGTCGGTTACAAGGCCGGACCGAGCTGATATGGCTGTGGGCAGTACTGCTCCGAAGCCCGGGGGGCCGGGAGTCCGTACGGGGCGGGCTGCCGGGCCCGGGCGTGGGCATTCGCGCGTGGGCAGGGTTTTCCAGGACGGGGCACCGGGTGGACCGGTGCTCCGCATGGCCATGCGCTTGGTTCGGCGGCCGCTCCTGCCCGCTGTCCGTCTGTGGCGGCGGAACATTCAGCTGCGGGTGGTCGCGAGCACCCTGCTGATGTCACTCGGCGTGGTGCTGCTGCTCGGACTCGTGGTCATCGGCCAGGTCCGTAACGGACTGCTGGACGCGAAGGAGCAGGCGGCGCTGAGCCAGGCCGCAGGCGGTTTCGCGGCGGCGCAGGACAAGGCGAGCGGGACCGTCGCCCTCGGCGGCCCCGACAGTGACGCCACCGACGGCAGGCCCGGCAGGGGCGCCGTGAACTGGCGGTCCGAGCTCGTCAAGCAGTTGGCCAGTGGTGGCCAGGGCGCCTACCACGTGGTGGCGCTCAGCCCGGACTCCGAGGACGCCGGGACGAGCCGGGGCCCGCGGGCGTCCGGCGACGTGGATGTGACGAGCATTCCCGAGGCACTGCGCGGCTCGGTCGCGCAGGGGACGGGCACGTTCCAGACGTACGTCAAGATCAAGTACTCGGTTCCCAAGGAGCCGGAGGCCGGGCTGGTCGTCGGCAAGCGACTCAACGACGTCGCGGGCAACGCCTACGAGCTGTACTACCTCTTCCCGCTGACGCAGGAGGAGGAGTCCCTCAGCCTGGTCAAGGGGACGCTGGCGACGGCCGGGCTGTTCGTGGTCGTCCTGCTCGGGGCGATCGCGTGGCTGGTCGTGCGGCAGGTCGTCACGCCTGTACGGATGGCGGCCGGCATTGCCGAGCGGCTCTCCGCCGGGCGGCTCCAGGAGCGGATGAAGGTCACCGGCGAGGACGACATCGCCAGGCTGGGCGAGGCCTTCAACAAGATGGCGCAGAACCTCCAGCTCAAGATCCAGCAGCTGGAGGAGCTGTCCAGGATGCAGCGGCGGTTCGTCTCGGACGTGTCGCACGAGCTGCGTACTCCGCTGACGACCGTACGGATGGCGGCCGACGTCATCCATGAGGCGCGAAGCGACTTCGACCCGGTGACGGCGCGCTCCGCGGAGCTGCTCGGCGACCAGCTCGACCGATTCGAGTCACTGCTCTCCGATCTGCTGGAGATCAGCCGTTTCGACGCGGGCGCGGCCGCGCTGGAGGCCGAGCCCATAGACCTGCGCGAGGTCGTGCGCCGGGTGATCGGCGGGGCCGAGCCGCTGGCCGAGCGCAAGGGCACTCGGATCCGGGTGGTCGGCGACGAGCAGCCCGTGGTCGCCGAGGCAGACGCCCGGCGTATCGAGCGGGTCCTGCGCAACCTCGTGGTCAACGCCGTCGAGCACGGCGAGGGGCGCGATGTGGTCGTGCGGATGGCGTCGGCCGGCGGGGCGGTTGCGGTGGCCGTGCGGGACTACGGCGTGGGACTGAAGCCCGGCGAGGCGACGCGGGTGTTCAACCGCTTCTGGCGGGCCGACCCGGCGCGGGCGCGCACCACAGGTGGTACGGGCCTCGGCCTGTCCATCGCCGTAGAGGACGCGCGACTGCACGGCGGCTGGCTCCAGGCGTGGGGCGAGCCGGGCGGCGGCTCCCAGTTCCGTCTGACCCTGCCCCGCACCGCCGACGAGCCGCTGCGCGGATCGCCGATACCCCTCGAGCCCGAGGACTCCCGGCGCGCCCGGGAGCGTGCCGCGGCCGGCGAGGCGAACGGCGGCGCGAGCGAGGGTGCGCAGCGCCTGACGACCGTTCCGGTGCAGCCCGGCGCCGACCGGCTGCCGATACCGGTGTCTGCGCGGGCGCCAGGGGGCCCGCACGCCACGCCGGGGGCAGCGGTGGACCCGGCGGCCCTGCCGGGCAGCGGAGCCCGTGTCGTGGCGCGTCAGGCCGGGGAGCGGCTGGGTGAGGGCGAGACGGGCGGACGGATCTCGGAGCGGGAGGACACGACACGTGGGCGCTGAGCGTCGTGGTTACGGCGGTGGGCGCGCGGCGCGGACGTTCGTCCTGCCCGTCTGCGCCGCCGTGCTGCTGGCAGGGTGCGCGTCGATGCCCGACAGCGGGGACGTGGAGCAGGTGAAGGCCACCAAGGGCGCGGACTCGCAGGTGCGCGTCCTGGCCGTACCGCCCCGTGAGGGCGCCGTGCCCGACGAGATAGTCGTCGGCTTCCTGGAGGCCATGACCAGTGACGATCCGAGCTTTGCGACGGCACGCAAGTATCTGACGAAGCGTGCGGCCAAGGAGTGGAAGCCGGAGCAGCTCACGACGGTACTCACCGAGGCGCCCGATGCCGGGAGCGCGGTCGCCGGGGAGAGCGACGACAGCCGCAGCTACTCGCTGTCCGGTGAGCTCATCGCAACGGTCGACCGGCACGCGTATCAGGCGGCTGCGCCCACCCAGTACAGCGGGACGCTGCGCCTGATGCGGCAGAGCGGGGCGGACGGGAAGGGCAAGGAGTGGCGTATCGACGCCGCCCCGCAGGGCCTCGTGCTCGGGGAGAGCGACTTCCTGCGCAACTACCGTTCGGTCAACAAGTACTACTTCGCCTCCGGGCAGCAGTCGGTGGTCGCGGACCCGGTCTACATCCGGCAGCGGCAGGATCCCGTGACCCGGATGGACCCGGTCGCGCAGACGGTGTCGGCGCTGTTCGAAGGGCCGACGAACTGGCTGAAGCCGGTGGTCGGCTCGGCGTTTCCCACGGGTACGGCCCTGAAGAAGGGCGTCACGTCCCTGACGCCCGACGACCAGAATCTGCTGAAGGTGCCGCTCAACGACAAGGCGTCCAACGTCGGGGGGACGGTGTGCCGTCGCATGGCGACCCAGCTGCTGCTGACCCTGCGTGATCTGACGTCGCCCCGTGTCGAGCAGGTGGAGCTGCTGCGTGCGGACGGCTCGCATCTGTGTGTGCTCAGCGCCGACCAGGCGCAGGCGTCCGCCCCGGGGCGGACATCGCCGAGCCCGGACAACGTGTACTTCGTCGACGCCAGCGGGCGGATGGCCGTGGTGGGGGCAGGGGCCAAAACCGTCGACAAGACCAGGGTGCGCGGTCCGTTCGGCAGCGGCGAGCTGCGTCTGAGCACCGTCGCGGTGGCGCGCAACGGTCAGCGCGCGGCGGGCGTCTCGCACGACGGCCTTCGTCTGTACACGGCCTCGATCATGTCCGACGAAGAGCTCACCGAGCCCCTGGCGGTGAGTCACGCCAGGAAGCCCCAGGACCGGCTGTCGGCGCCGAGCTGGGACCGGAGTGATCTGTGGGTGGCCGACCGCGACCCGGCCCGGCCGAGGCTGCTCCGCTTCGCGGGCGGCGAGGGCGAGGCCAAGGAGGTCAAGGTCGACGGGCTCGACGGCGCGCGGATCGAGTCGCTGCGGGTGTCCGCCGACGGCGTACGGATAGCGCTGCTGCTCTCCGAGGACGGCAAGCGCTCCCTGAAGATCGGCCGGATCGAGCGACACGTGGACGCCGAAGGGGTCAGTACGGCCTCCGTGGTGGAGCTGCAGTCCGCGGCGCCGCGTCTGGAATCGGTGACAGCCGTTTCCTGGGCCGGTCCGAGCCGTCTCGTCGTGGTCGGCAAGGAGGCCGGGGGCGTGCAGCAGGTGCGCTACATCCAGACCGACGGCTCCCTGTCCCCCGCAGGAGGTCTGCCGGGCCTGAACAAGGTGTCCGCGGTCGCCGCCACCGAGGACGAGGAGCAGCCGCTGGTGGCCGTCTCCGACGACGGACTGGTGCGCCTCGCGCCCTCCACGAACTGGCAGACGATGATCGACAAGGGCGCGTCCCCGGTCTACCCCGGGTAGCGCCGGGCCTGTCGGGGTTTTCCACAGGTCGTGGATGACCGCGCGGCTTTTCCACAGGGGTGGCAGGGAACTTCCCGCAGCGGCACAGTGGTGGTCATGCGGGGCTGGTGGCGCGAGATCTCCGGGCTGGTGCTGCCGGTCGCCTGCAGCGGCTGCGGACGTCCTCGTACGCCTCTGTGCGAGGAGTGCGCGTGGCAGCTGGCCGGTCGGCGGCCGCGGAGGGTGCGGCCGTGTCCCGAGCCGGCGGGGCTGCCCGTGGTCTTCGCCGCTGCCCGCTACGAGGACGCGGTACGGGCCGTGCTGCTGGCGCACAAGGAGCGGGGTGCGCTGGGGCTGGCCGGGCCGCTCGGCGGGGCGCTGGCCGGGGCCGTACGGGAGGCGGTGCCCGATGCGCTCGCCGGGCCCGAGCCGCTGGTGCTCGTGCCCATGCCCTCGGCGCGGCGCGCGGTGCGGGCACGTGGCCACGATGCGGCACGGCGTGTCGCGGCCGCCGCGGCGGGAGTGCTGCGGCGCTCGGGGACGCTTGCCTGCGCGCTCCCGGTGCTGAGGCAGCGCCGTGCGGTGGCTGACCAGTCGGGTCTCACGGCCCGCCGGAGGCTGTCGAACATGGCGGGGGCTCTGGAGGTGGTGCCTGGTGCCGGGCGGCTGCTGGAGGGCCACAGAGCGGTGCTGGTGGACGATCTGATGACGACCGGCGCCTCGCTGGTCGAGGCAGCGCGGGCACTGCGTGCCGTGACAGCCGCCGACTCCTCCGGATGCGTCCGGATGAGTGCCGCGGTGGTCGCCGCACCACCCCTGTCCTTCGGGATCAACCGGAACTGACAGGGAAGTTGCAACGTTGCAGGTAGTGAGCGGCGGAAATCGCCCGATCGGACGTACGCGCTGGTAGCGGGTGCCGACAACGGTCCTGGCGAGCTATGTTCGGTTGTGAGGAATGGTGAACTCTGCCCTTCGTCGAATACATGGTCGGGTTAAGGCCAGGTGTTCATGAAGGAACCCAGAACCTCGAAGTTGGTGGGGTGGGGATCTTGCCGATGGGGGAGGAGGAGGTGAAAGTCACCAAGTCCGAGGCTCCGGTGCTCACCGGGGCCTGGTGCAAAAGGGAGACGCTCCGCGTCGAGTGCGGAGCAAATCCGGGAACGGAGTTCTGCGTGGACATCGTCGTCAAGGGCCGCAAGACCGAGGTGCCCGAGCGGTTCCGCAAGCACGTGGCCGAGAAGCTGAAGCTGGAGAAGATCCAGAAGCTCGACGGCAAGGTGATCAGCCTCGACGTCGAGGTGTCCAAGGAGCACAACCCGCGGCAGGCCGACCGTTCCGACCGCGTGGAGATCACGCTTCTTTCACGCGGCCCGGTGATCCGGGCCGAAGCAGCGGCTGGGGACCCGTACGCGGCGCTCGACCTGGCCACGGCGAAGCTGGAGGCTCGGCTGCGCAAGCAGCACGACAAGCGTCACACCCGCAGGGGCAATGGCCGGCTGTCGGCAGCGGAGGTAGCGGACGTCGTTCCTGGCGTGGCCCAGTTGAACGGAAGCGGTGAGCCCGTCTCCGAAGAGGCATCCGACGCCATTCCCACCACCAGGATCGGCTCGCTCGAAGTGCAGGGCGAAGGGCCGCTGGTGGTCCGCGAGAAGCACCACGTCGCCGCCCCCATGACGCTCGACCAGGCTCTCTACGAGATGGAGTTGGTCGGGCACGACTTCTATCTGTTCGTCGACTCCGAGACCAAGGAGCCCAGTGTCGTCTACCGGCGACACGCCTACGACTACGGCGTCATCCACCTGCGGACCGACCCGCTCGCCGGGAGCGAGTCGGGCGGTGCCGGTGGTGCGCTCGGCGGTTGATCCCGTCTTTTCGGTGGTGCCCCTGGAGCGCCCTGTGCGCCCCCAGGGGCACCACCGTGCCACCACGGGAACGCCCCGCTGTCATGCGGGCATGGAATCATGGCGATCCGAGCCAACCGGTGCGCTGTGGACTGCGGTTGGCAGACCGCAGATGAACGAGGGCCATGGCCTCAGGGGGAGGAACGATGGCGGACAGCTTCGGGCCGGTGCAGGACGCGGACGACGCCGAGAGCACGGGCGGCCGGGAGACGGGTGCCTCCCGGAAGGAGCCGATCCGGGTGCTCGTGGTCGACGACCATGCGCTCTTCCGCCGCGGGCTGGAGATCGTCCTCGCCCAGGAGGAGGACATCCAGGTGGTCGGCGAGGCCGGTGACGGTGCCGAGGCCGTCGACAAGGCCGCCGATCTGCTGCCGGACATCGTGCTGATGGACGTACGGATGCCGAAGCGCGGCGGGATCGAAGCCTGCACCTCCATCAAGGAGGTGGCCCCCAGCGCGAAGATCATCATGCTGACGATCAGCGACGAGGAGGCCGATCTCTACGACGCGATCAAGGCGGGGGCGACGGGATATCTCCTCAAGGAGATCTCCACGGACGAAGTGGCCACGGCGATCCGGGCCGTGGCCGACGGCCAGTCGCAGATCAGCCCGTCCATGGCGTCGAAGCTGCTCACCGAGTTCAAGTCGATGATCCAGCGCACCGACGAACGCCGGCTGGTGCCGGCGCCCCGGCTGACCGACCGGGAGCTGGAGGTCCTCAAGCTGGTGGCCACGGGGATGAACAACCGGGACATCGCCAAGGAGTTGTTCATTTCCGAGAACACGGTGAAGAACCACGTGCGCAACATCCTGGAGAAGCTCCAGCTGCACTCCAGGATGGAAGCGGTGGTGTACGCGATGCGCGAGAAGATCCTCGAGATCCGGTAGCAGGGCGCCCGGGGGCTCCGGCTGAGGCCCGGCTCGGGCCCTGGGCACCTCGGGAGAATGCGGTCCGTGCGAGCCGCCGGAGGCGAGAAGGCCGTCGAGGCCCGGTAGTTGGGCGCGCCGGGGCAGCGCGCAACCGCGCCGGGTGCCAGGGCGCGCAGGGCTCAGCCGAGGGCTGCCACCAGCGGGGCCATCAGCTCGGGGCGGTCGACGCGTTCGACGCGGACCGAGTCGCAGCCGACCCACTCCGCGGCTTCCCGCAGGGCCTGGGCCATGGGGCGGACCGCCTTCGGCGTGTCCAGGGAGACCTGCCGGGCGACCAGGGTCGTGCCCTCGCGGGCCGGGTCTACGCGGCCCAGCAGCTTGCCGCCCGAGAGCAGCGGCATCGCGAAGTAGCCGTGCACCCGCTTCGTCTTGGGGACGTACGCCTCCAGGCGGTGGGTGAAACCGAAGATCCGCTCGGTCCGCGCGCGCTCCCAGATCAGCGAGTCGAACGGCGAGAGCAGCGTCGTGCGGTGGCGTCCGCGCGGCTCGCTCGCCAGGGCCTCCGGATCCGCCCACGCCGCCTTGTCCCAGCCCTCGACCCGGACGGGCACAAGACCGGAGTCGGCGACCACGGCGTCGAACTGCTCGCCCTTGAGCCGGTGGTAGTCGGCGATGTCCGCGCGGGTGCCCACCCCGAGGGCCTGCCCGGCCAGCCGCACCAGCCGCCGCAGGCACTCGCGGTCGTCCAGCTCGTCATGGAGCACCTCGTTTGGGATCGCACGCTCGGCGAGGTCGTACACCCGCTTCCAGCCGCGCCGCTCGGTGCACACCACCTCGCCGTACATCAGGGCCCGCTCGACGGCGACCTTCGACTCGGACCAGTCCCACCACTCCCCGCCGTTCTTCGCGCCGCCCAGTTCGGTGGCGGTGAGCGGTCCTTCGGCGCGCAGCTGCTTGACCACCGCGTCATAGGCGCCGTCCGGCAGGTCGTGGTACCAGTGCGGGCGGGCGCGGTAGGCACGGCGGCGGAAGGCGAAATGCGGCCACTCCTCGACGGGGAGTATGCAGGCCGCGTGCGACCAGTACTCGAAGGCGTGGGGCCGTGCCGGAGACGCGCCATCGGATGCGCCCGTCCAGTACGCGTCCTCGACCGTCTTGCGGCCGACCGCGCCCAGGCGTGCGTACGGGATCAGCTCGTGCGAGCGGGCCAGCACCGAGATCGTGTCCAGCTGAACGGCACCGAGGTGGCGCAGCACGCCCCGCACGCCGCCCCGCCGGTCCGGGGCATCGAGGAACCCCTGGGCGCGCAGCGCTATGCGGCGGGCCTCGTCGGCGGACAGTTCGGCAGCGGCGGGCGGCACAGTCGTCATGCCCCGCACCTTAGAGGGAGGCACTGACATTTAGCTTTGGAGATGGCCCTCCGGGATCTTCGGGGGCTGCGTAGGGTGCGTCGGGTCCGGTTCTTCCGGCACGGCTGGATCACTGACCGAAGCGTCTGCTTGCAGGCGACTTCTCAACGTTGATCGACGGCTGGTTGAACCTCCCGACGCACGTGCGTCCCTGTTGGGAACTCGTGGCCGCGGCGAGCGCGGACCGCTGCTACCGAATGTCCGGTCAGCACAACCCTGCGGAACACGTGCCACGCGGGTCGTGGTGCAGGGGCTGGACAAGCGTCAGCCTGCCGCTGCACAGACGGGAAGCCTGTTGAGACTGCACCTGGGAATCGATGTGGCCTGCCGGGCCTCCCACCGGGCCACCTGCACCGACGCCACCGGAGAGATCCAGTTCTCCGGACGGCGCTTCACGACCACACCCGAAGACCTCGAACGGTTATGGGACGGACTGCCCGGCACCGACGACGTCGTCGTCATCGTGGAGCCGACCCGCAATGCCTGGGCCCCGCTGGCCGCGTGGTTCCGGCACCGCGGCGCCAAGGTCGTCCTGGTGCCGCCGGAGCAGTCGGCGGAACTGCGCGACTACTACTCCAAGCACACCAAGAACGACCGGCTGGACTCCCGGGTCCTGGCGCGGCTGCCGCTGCTGCACCCCGAAGGGCTGCGGGGCCTGTCGGACACAGGGCCCGCCAACGCACTGCGACGAGCCGTCCGCCGCCGCAGCACGCTGGTCGAACGCCGCACCGCCACCTTCTACCGGCTCGATGCCCTGCTGGAGCTGCTCGGACCCGCCTGGGCCGACGCCCGCACCGGTGCCTACTCCAAAGCGGCTCTGGCCGTGCTGGAGAAGACCGGCGCCGACTCCCACGCCATCCGGCGACTGGGCCGAAAACGACTGGCCGCCATGCTGATCCGGCACAGCCGCGGGCAGTGGCGCGAAGAGCACGCCGAACGGATCGTCAACGCCGCCCAGCAGACCCTCAACCTCTGGCCCGACGGCGCCCTGGACTTTGCCGAACTCGCCGAGGACATTGCCGGCGAGGCCCATATGGCCGCTCACCTGAACGCACAGATCACCACCCTGGAGGACCGGATCGCCGTCCTCTACGAAGAAGCCGATCCCGGCCAGGTCATCGCCTCCGGGCCCGGCTTCGGCGTGACCACGGCTGCCGGCATCTTGGGCAGACTCGGAGATCCGAACCGCTTCGCCAGCCTGGCCGGCATCCGCGCCTTCACCGGCCTGGTTCCCCGTGTCAGCCAGTCCGGATTGGCGGGCCGCAACGGACCGCCCACCCGCCAAGGAGATCCCGGACTGCGCGAGACCCTCTTCAAGGCCGCGGACATCGCCCGGCACGTCGATCCCACCCTTGCCGCCCGCTACCACGATCTCGTCGCCAACAAGGGCAAACACCACAACTCTGCCCTGTGCACTCTGGCCGCCGCACTGATCACCCGCCTGGCCGCCTGCTGGCGCAACGGCACCCTCTACGAACTCCGAGACACCGACGGACGCGACATCACCGAGGCCGAGGGACGACAGATCTGCGCGACCCGCTACAAGGTCGACAAGGCCGCTCGCGCGAAGGTCCACGTCCGCCGCCGATCCCAGCAGCTGAAGAACCCAATGACGAGCCGGCGCGAGAAGGAGTCACGAAGTGCTCCGGCAACCGGCTCGTCGACAACCACCCTACGAACCAGCCCTCAAGAACACCACGAGCTACTTGACGTCCGTTAGGAACTCAATCGGGCCCTGACCAGGAAAATCAGGGCTGGGACCCGCGTCACGCCTCCGCGAGGGCGGGGCCGGCGTCACTCCTTCGCGGGCAGATACGGGACCGCCGGCACCAGCCCCAGGTCCGAAGGCAGCAGCGAGCCGACCCAGCTGTCCCGGACGGTCTCCCGGTTCCGGATGCCCGCGCGCCGGACGCCCTCGACCGAGAAGCCGGCCTTCTCCGCGACGCCACGCGACCCCTCGTTGCCGACCTCGGCACACCATTCCAGGCGGATGCACCCCAGCTCGGTGAACGCCCAGCGGGCCAGGGCCAGCACCGTCTCCGCCGCGTACCCGCGGCCCCGGTGCTCCTTGGCCGTCCAGTAGCCGATCTCCCACGCGCCCTCGCGCGGGTGGTGCAGGCTGGTCGACGCGAGGAGCGGGCCGCCGCCCCGGGGACGTACACAGAAGGTGTACGCCGAGTCGTTGCGCCAGCCGTCCGGAACGATCAGTCCGACGAACTCTTCCGCGTGCCCCTGTTCGTACGGCACCGGAATGGCCGGAATCCAGCGCTGGATGTCGGGATCCTGACAAGCCGCGTGCACCTCCTCCGCGTCGTCCGCCGTGAAAGAACGCAGCGCCAGGCGCTCGGTGCTGACAGTGATGGGCTCCATGCAGGGATTCTGGTGACTGTGCGTCCGGCGTGCGAACACTTTTCGGGAGCGGCGGCACCTTCCGCGGCTCCCGCGCGTTGTCCTGATGCGCGGCAGTCGGTCTTCGTCCAGGGCGCAGCCACGGCGAAGCCCCGTGGGGGAGGACCTCCCGGCTTGGCCGGGTCCTCGCTTACGATGGCCGTTGCGGTGGGGCCCACCTGCCGTGCCCGCGCCAGTGTCATCACACGACCCAGTGCCAGGCCCGACCGGCAAGGAGACCAACCTCAGTGTCCGTCTTCAACAAGCTCATGCGTGCAGGCGAAGGCAAGATCCTGCGCAAACTGCACCGCATCGCGGACCAGGTCAACTCCATCGAGGAGGACTTCGTCACCCTCTCCGACGCCGAGTTGCGTGCGCTCACCGATGAGTACAAGGAGCGCTACGCCGACGGCGAGAGCCTCGACGACCTGCTGCCCGAGGCCTTCGCGACCGTCCGCGAGGCCGCCAAGCGCGTCCTCGGCCAGCGTCACTACGACGTCCAGCTCATGGGTGGCGCCGCGCTGCACCTCGGCTATGTCGCCGAGATGAAGACCGGTGAGGGCAAGACCCTCGTCGGCACGCTCCCGGCGTACCTCAACGCGCTCTCGGGCAAGGGCGTCCACCTGATCACGGTCAACGACTACCTGGCCGAGCGCGACTCCGACCTGATGGGCCGGGTGCACAAGTTCCTCGGCCTCAGCGTCGGCTGCATCCTGGCCAACATGACGCCGGCGCAGCGCCGCGAGCAGTACGCGCGCGACATCACGTACGGCACGAACAACGAGTTCGGCTTCGACTATCTGCGCGACAACATGGCGTGGTCCAAGGAAGAGCTCGTCCAGCGCGGCCACAACTTCGCGATCGTCGACGAGGTCGACTCGATCCTCGTCGACGAGGCCCGTACGCCGCTGATCATCTCCGGCCCCGCCGACCAGGCCACGAAGTGGTACGGCGACTTCTCCAAGCTGGTGACGCGACTCACCAGGGGCGAGCCGGGCAACCCGATGAAGGGCATCGAGGAGACCGGCGACTACGAGGTCGACGAGAAGAAGCGGACCGTCGCCATCCATGAGTCCGGCGTCTCCAAGGTCGAGGACTGGCTGGGCATCGACAACCTCTACGAGTCGGTGAACACGCCGCTCGTGGGTTACCTGAACAACGCCATCAAGGCCAAGGAACTCTTCAAGAAGGACAAGGACTACGTCGTCATCGACGGCGAAGTCATGATCGTCGACGAGCACACCGGCCGTATCCTCGCCGGCCGCCGCTACAACGAGGGCATGCACCAGGCGATCGAGGCGAAGGAAGGGGTGGACATCAAGGACGAGAACCAGACGCTCGCCACGATCACCCTGCAGAACTTCTTCCTCCTCTACAACAAGCTGTCCGGCATGACCGGTACGGCGATGACCGAGGCCGCCGAGTTCCACCAGATCTACAAGCTGGGCGTCGTCCCGATCCCGACGAACCGGCCGATGGTCCGCAAGGACCAGTCCGACCTGATCTACCGCACCGAGGTCGCCAAGTTCGCGGCCGTCGTCGACGACATCGCGGAGAAGCACGACAAGGGTCAGCCGATCCTCGTCGGTACGACGTCGGTCGAGAAGTCCGAGTACCTCTCGCAGCAGCTGAACAAGCGCGGCATCCAGCACGAGGTGCTCAACGCCAAGCAGCACGACCGTGAGGCGATCATCGTCGCCCAGGCCGGCCGCAAGGGCGCGGTCACGGTCGCCACGAACATGGCCGGCCGTGGTACGGACATCAAGCTCGGCGGCAACCCCGACGACCTGGCGGAGGCGGAGCTGCGCCAGCGCGGCCTGGACCCCGTCGAGCACGTCGAGGAGTGGGCCGCGGCCCTGCCGGACGCCCTGGAGCGTGCCGAGTCGGCCGTGAAGGCGGAGTTCGAAGAGGTCAAGGCCCTCGGTGGGCTCTACGTCCTGGGCACCGAGCGCCATGAGTCCCGGCGTATCGACAACCAGCTGCGCGGTCGTTCCGGCCGTCAGGGCGACCCGGGCGAGTCCCGCTTCTACCTCTCGCTCGGCGACGACCTGATGCGCCTGTTCAAGGCGCAGATGGTCGAGCGCGTCATGGCCATGGCCAACGTTCCGGACGACGTCCCGATCGAGAACAAGATGGTGACGCGCGCGATCGCGTCGGCGCAGTCGCAGGTCGAGCAGCAGAACTTCGAGACGCGTAAGAACGTCCTCAAGTACGACGACGTCCTCAACCGGCAGCGCAAGGTCATCTACGCCGAGCGGCGCCGCGTCCTGGAGGGCGAGGACCTGCACGAGCAGATCCGCCACTTCATGGACGACACGATCGACGCGTACATCCAGGCGGAGACCGTCGAGGGCTTCGCGGAGGAGTGGGACCTGGACCGGCTGTGGGGCGCCTTCAAGCAGCTCTACCCGGTGAAGATCACGGTCGAGGAGCTGGAGGAGGCGGCGGGCGACCGGGCCGGGATCACCGCCGAGTTCATCGGCGAGACGATCAAGGACGACATCCACGAGCAGTACGACGAGCGCGAGAAGCAGCTCGGCTCGGACATCATGCGTGAGCTGGAGCGGCGCGTGGTGCTGTCGGTCCTGGACCGCAAGTGGCGTGAGCACCTCTACGAGATGGACTACCTCCAGGAGGGCATCGGCCTGCGCGCGATGGCCCAGAAGGACCCGCTGGTCGAGTACCAGCGCGAGGGCTTCGACATGTTCACCGCGATGATGGAGGGCATCAAGGAGGAGTCCGTCGGCTACCTGTTCAACCTGGAGGTCCAGGTCGAGCAGCAGGTCGAGGAGATCCCGGTGCAGGACGCGGCCGAGAAGACCTCCCTGGCGAAGGAGGACGCGGTGCCTGCCGGTGCGGGCGCGGGCCGTCCGGAGATCCGCGCCAAGGGGCTCGACGCGCCGCAGCGGCCGGACCGGCTGCACTTCTCCGCGCCGACAGTCGACGGTGAGGGCGGTGTCGTCGAGGGCGACTTCGCGAACGGGGAGCCGGCGCGGTCCGAGTCGGACGGTATGACGCGCGCGGAGCGCCGCAAGGCGCAGAAGAGCAGCGGCGGGCGCCGCCGCAGGAAGTAACCCGGCCCGCCTGCGCCTCGCGGCGCGGGGGCGGCGCATACGGCCGTGGGGGGGGGGAGGGGGTGGTGTGTGGGGGGCCAGACGAATTGTGGGTGGTCGGGGAGGGGGGGGGGGGGGGAGAGGGGAAGGTGGTGAGACAGGGGGAATACGGGGGGTGTGGGCAGCATAGTGAACAACAAGCGGCCACGCACGCCCGTGTAG
>NZ_JBHWKX010000054.1:0-30746 GCF_042730885.1 Streptomyces sp. NPDC059909 | reverse complement strand
AAAAAGCGGCCGCGCGCACCCCCAAGAACTCCCCCCTCCCCCCCTTCTCCCGCGGGGCGCGGACCCCGTCCCCCCCCCCGTCCCCCCCCCCCCCCTTCCCCCCCCCCCCCCACGGCCGTTGCGTGCGGCTCGCGGCGCGTGGTGGTGGCCCGAAGGGCCGACCCTGGGCCCGCAGGGCGTTCCTGCTCCGGCGAGGGCCTTTCGGGCCCCATGGCCGTCGGCTGCGCACCCGGAGGACCGGGGCAGGGGCGGCAGACCCGGTGGGTCAGGCGCCGGGAGTGCTTGGCGCCGCCGGCCTGTGGCGCGGGTGCTTGCAGGGCGCGGTGGTGCGGGCGCCCGGGTGGTGGTCCCTTGGCCGGGACCGTTGCTTCCCTGGGGCCTGCGGGCCGGCGTCTGCGGTTGTGCCGCAGTGGGTGCCGGGTGTGGGGCCGTTGAGCCCGGCCTGTGACGGGGAAACGCTTGCTCGGTGCGGTGCGGTGCGGTGCGGGTGCGGGTGCGGGTGCCTGTCGACGTCGTGGTGCCGGCTGGTGGCCGTCGGACCGGGGGCCGCGGCCCAGGCGTGGACCACAGGTGCCAAAGGCTCGGGCGGCGGCGCCGGCCGCCAGGGCGCGGGTAGCCCGCTGTGTCGAGCACCCACCGCGGGGCGCATCACGTGCCGACGGTGATGCGTTCGCCGCCCAGTTCCACCGCGGCGCAGCGCCAGCGGAGGTCGGGGCCCTGTTCGAGGCGGAAGGCCATGGCGCTGACGCGGTCGCCGGCGCCGATGCGGGCGAAGGCCTCGATGACGCCTGGGCGGGGGACGTACTCGTCGCAGTGGCGGACGACCGGCCGCAGGCCGTTCGTGGCCAGCGGGGCGCCGGGGGCGAGGCGGATGAGGTGTTCGTACGCGTCCCCGATCGTGTGGCCGAGCATCCAGTGGACCGGGCGGGTGCCGCTGAGGACCGCGAGCAGGCGTTCGGCGAACCAGTAGCGGGGGAGGCGGGACCTGCCCCCGGTGGGCCGCGCGGTGCGCTGTGGTGGGCGACCGGGGCCGCGGCTGTCGTGGCGGCCGCCGGGCCTCGTGCGTGTCCCGGCCGAGGTGTGGTCCATGGCTTGGCGCCCCCTTCGATACCCAGAAGTAACTTTCGGTGGGGATCTTGTACGGGCGCGGCGGGCGCGGTCGCAAGCGCCGCCGGGCCGTGCGGGAGCGGTCGCCGAAGATCACCTATCCGGGTGGCCGGAGGGTGCGCTGCGCCCGGGAGGAGGCGGGTCGGAGGCGCGCCGGTGCGACGCCTGAAAGGGCGGCCGGAAGCAGCCCGATGGGGTACTCCGCACGTATCCTTAAGTGCTCACCCGACGACGAAAGCGGCCTGTCATGCGCGTCTACGTACCCCTGACCCTCCCCGGTCTCGCAGAGGCGCACAAGGCCGGTGAGCTGGGCCCCGGTCCCCTGACCGCGTACGCCGTGACTCCCGCGCTGCGTGAGTGGTACGTCTCCGACGACATCGAGGAGCTCGAGTACGCCGCGCTGAACAGGGCCGCGGCGGCGTCGCTCCGGCTGCTCGCCGGGGACCCGGACGCGGCCAGGCGGCGGGTCGTCGTCGCCATCGATGTACCGGACGGAGCCGCCGTCGCCGATCCCGGGCAGGGGCTCGGCTCCGCGTCGCTCGGCGAGGTGCGGATCGCTGCGGCGGTGCCGTTGGCCAAGGCGGCGGCGGTGCACGTGGACTCCGACGAGGCGGACGCCGATGTGTCCGCGGCGGTGGCCGCGCTGGGGGCGGCGGACCACGGGGACGACGACGCGCAGTTCATCGTGGACGGCGCGGAGGACCATGAGCTGCTGTGGTACGGGGTGCAGGAGATCCCCGGGCTGATCGGCTGACCTCCCGCCGTACTTCCGCCCGCCTCCCTGCCCGCCTTCCGTCGCGTCCCTTCGGCGTCCCGTCGGCCCGTCGCCCGTCTCTCGCCGGGCGCCCGTTCTGGCACGCATGCCTGTTGTCATACCCGGGCGGTACGGTTTCTTGCCATGGGGAAGCACAGCGCGCACCTGGTCTGGGACTGGAACGGCACACTGCTCGACGACATCCACGCGGTCATCGACGCGACGAACGCGTCCTTCGCGGAGATAGGGCTGGAGCCGATCACGCTCGAGCGGTACCGGGATCTGTACTGCGTGCCCGTGCCGCGCTTCTACGAGCGCCTCATGGGCCGGCTGCCCACGGACGACGAGTGGGCGGTCATGGACGCGGTGTTCCACAAGCACTACTGGGTACGGGCCGACGGGTGCGGGCTCACGGCGGGGGCCGCGGAGCTGCTCGCGGAGCGGCAGGCGTCGGGGCGTACGCAGTCGCTGCTGTCGCTGGCCCCGCACGAGCAGCTGATACCGATCGTCCGGCGGCACGGCATCGAGGCGCGCTTCGTCCGGGTCGACGGGCGGATCGGGGGATCGCACGCCGGCAAGACCGAGCACATGGTGCGTCATCTGTCAGCGCTGGAGGGTGTCGAGGCCGAGCGGGTCGTCGTGATCGGGGACGCGGTGGACGACGCGGTGGCCGCGGCGCACGTAGGCGCGAGGGCGGTGCTCTACACCGGCGGGTCGCACAGCAGGACCAGCCTGGAGGCGGCGGGAGTCCCGGTGGTGGACAGCCTCGAGGAGGCCGTGACGGTCGCGGAGGACCTGGCGGCGTAGTTGCGGGCGCGCTCGCGGTCGGGTGGGCCGGTGGTCGGGTGGGCCGGTGGTCGGGTGGTGCCCACCCGTTCCTCCCCCGGGTACGTCGTCCTGGGGGACTCCGGCGGAATGGTTGGGCGCCACCCGACCCCGTATCAGCTCAGCGGCGCCTTGGCGCGCAGCACCTTGAGGAATTCGCGCATCCATGCCGGGTGGTCGGGCCAGGCGCGGGACGAGACCAGGGTGCCGTCCACGACGGCCTCCGTGTCGCGGAAGGAGGCGCCGGCGGCCTGCATGTCGAGTTCCAGGGCGGGGTAGGCCGTGACCTGTCGTCCCGTGAGGCTGCCGGTGGCGGCCGTCAGGAGGGGGCCGTGGCAGATCTGTGCCACCGGCTTGTCCGCGTCGAAGAAGGACTTGAGGATCTTGCGGAGCTCGGGGTCGTTCCGGAGGTACTCCGGCGCCCGGCCGCCCGGGATGACGATCGCGGCGTAGTCGCCGGGGTCGACCTCCGAGAACGCCAGGTCGGCGGGCCAGGTGTAGCCCGGCTTCTCCGTGTACGTGTCGAAGCCCGGCTCGAAGTCATGCACGACGAACTGGAGCTTCTTGCGCGCGGGGGCGGCGATGTGGACCTCGTACCCCTCCTCGCGGAGCCTCTGGTACGGGTACAGGACCTCGAGGGACTCGGCCGCGTCACCCGTGACGATCAGGATCTGCACAGTCATGGCTACTGCTCCCCGGTATCGATGTGGCGGTATTGATTTGTCGGAGTTTTTACCTTCGGCGCCTTCGGTGTTTTTGGCGTCTTCGTCGACTTTGTCGGTTTCATCGCCTTTGTTGACGATCGCTGGTGATGTGCCGGGCTTCAGGTCACGCAGCCAACCTGCCTCTCCCGGGACCGTTTGCCAAGAGGCCATGTGTCGCTGTCCAGAGTGTCAAACTTCCGGCCCTGCTTTTGTACACATACGGCTCATGACGGGGCAGGGGTGCGGAGCGATAGCCTTGACCCGTGATCAGCGCGATATGCCGTGGGGGCAGTGACGCCCCCGGCCTGCGCCCGGAACGCCACAGCGGCCGGGTGCGAGCTGATCTTCCCCGCGGCCGCTGTCGCGGTCGTCGCCCGGGTCCGCGGGCGGATGTGGCCGATAACGGCCCGGACACCTCTCATCCCGGCATAGCGTCGATCCCGACCGGAAACCCCGCGTCGTGGCGTTGTGCCATCTTTCTCACCTACGTCACGCAACGGCGCGCGACAGGAGCCAGAGGACATGCAGACCAAGCTGGACGAAGCCAAGGCCGAGCTGCTCGAAAGGGCTGCGCGGGTAGCTGAGCACAGCCCAAGCGGGGGGCAACTTCCGACTGGGTCCGACAGCGGGGAGCGTCCGGACAAGGACACCCTCCTCGCGTACCTCCAGCGCTACTACCTGCACACCGCCCCCGAGGACCTCACCGACCGCGACCCCGTCGACGTCTTCGGCGCAGCCGTCTCGCACTACCGGCTGGCGGAGAACCGTCCGCAGGGCACGGCCAACGTCCGCGTGCACACCCCGACCGTCGAGGAGAACGGCTGGACGTGCAGCCACTCCGTCGTCGAGGTCGTCACCGACGACATGCCGTTCCTGGTCGACTCGGTCACCAACGAGCTCTCCCGCCAGGGCCGCGGCATCCACGTCGTGATCCACCCCCAGGTCGTCGTCCGCCGTGATGTCACCGGCAAGCTCATCGAGGTGCTCGGCAGCGAGCCCAACGGCTCGGGCCAGGCCGCGAAGCTGCCCCACGACGCCCTCACCGAGTCCTGGATCCACGTCGAGATCGACCGCGAGACCGACCGCGCCGATCTGAAGCAGATCACCACCGACCTGCTCCGTGTCCTGTCCGACGTCCGCGAGGCCGTCGAGGACTGGGAGAAGATGCGCGACGCCGCGCTGCGCATCGCCGACGCGCTGCCCAACGAGCCGATCGCCGACGACCTCCGCGAAGAGGAGGTGGCGGAGGCCCGCGAGCTGCTGCGCTGGCTCGCCGACGACCACTTCACCTTCCTCGGCTTCCGCGAGTACAACCTCGTCGACGGCGACGCGCTCGCCGCCGTTCCCGGCACCGGCCTCGGCATCCTCCGCTCCGACCCGCACCACACCGGCGACGACGCCCACGGCCACCCGGTGAGCCCCTCCTTCAACCGGCTGCCCGTCGACGCCCGGGCCAAGGCCCGCGAGCACAAGCTGCTGATCCTCACCAAGGCCAACAGCCGCGCCACCGTGCACCGCCCGTCGTACCTCGACTACGTCGGCGTGAAGAAGTTCGACGCCGAGGGCAATGTCGTCGGCGAGCGGCGCTTCCTCGGCCTGTTCTCCTCGGCCGCGTACACCGAGTCCGTGCGCCGCGTGCCCGTCATCCGCCGCAAGGTCGAGGAAGTCCTCGAGGGCGCCGGCTTCTCGCCGCACAGCCACGACGGCCGCGACCTGCTGCAGATCCTGGAGACGTACCCGCGCGACGAGCTGTTCCAGACCCCGCCCGACGAGCTGCGCGAGATCGTCACCAGCGTCCTCTACCTGCAGGAGCGCCGCAGGCTGCGGCTGTACCTGCGCCAGGAGGAGTACGGCCGCTACTACTCGGCCCTCGTCTACCTGCCGCGTGACCGCTTCAACACCACCGTCCGCGAGCGCCTGACCAGCATCCTCAAGGAGGAGCTCGGCGGCACCAGCGTCGACTTCACCCTCATGAGCACCGAGTCGGTGCTCACCCGGCTCCACTTCGTCGTGCGCGTCGCGCCCGGCACCGAGCTGACCCACCTCACGGACAGCGACAAGGAGCGCATCGAGGCCCGGCTCGTCGAGGCCGCCCGCTCCTGGGCCGACGGCTTCTCCGAGGCGCTCAACGCCGAGCTGGGCGAGGAGCGCGCCGCCGAGGTGCTGCGGAAGTACGCCAACGCCTTCCCCGAGGGCTACAAGGCCGACCACTCGCCGCGCGCCGCCGTCGCCGACCTGGTCCACCTGGAGCAGCTCGCCCGCTCCGACAAGGACTTCTCGCTCTCCCTCTACGAGCCGGTCGGCGCCGCCCCCGGCGAGCGCCGCTTCAAGATCTACCGGTCGGGCGACCAGGTCTCCCTCTCCGCCGTGCTCCCGGTCCTCAACCGCCTGGGCGTCGAGGTCATCGACGAGCGGCCGTACGAGCTGCGCTGCGCGGACCGTACGCACGCGTGGGTCTACGACTTCGGTCTGCGGATGCCGATCGCGGGCGCCAACGGCGACTACCTCGCCGACGACGCGCGCGAGCGCTTCCAGGACGCCTTCTCCGCCGTGTGGACGGGCGCCGCGGAGAACGACACGTTCAACTCGCTCGTGCTGCGCGCCGGTCTCACCTGGCGCGAGGCCATGGTGCTGCGCGCGTACGCCAAGTACCTGCGGCAGGCCGGCTCGACCTTCAGCCAGGACTACATGGAGGACACGCTCCTCAACAACGTCCACACCACCCGGCTGCTGATCAACCTCTTCGAGGCCCGGATGGCGCCGGACCGCCAGCGCGCCGGCACCGAGCTGACCGACGCCCTGCTGGAGGAGCTGGACGCCGCCCTGGATCAGGTCGCGTCCCTCGACGAGGACCGGATCCTCCGCTCCTTCCTCACCGTCATCAAGGCGACCCTGCGCACCAACTTCTTCCAGGAGGCGAAGGGCTTCGAGTGGCACGGCTACGTGTCGATGAAGTTCGACCCGCAGGCCATCCCGGACCTGCCGGCGCCCCGCCCGGCGTACGAGATCTGGGTGTACTCGCCGCGGGTCGAGGGTGTGCACCTGCGCTTCGGCAAGGTCGCGCGCGGTGGTCTGCGCTGGTCCGACCGGCGTGAGGACTTCCGTACGGAGATCCTCGGCCTGGTCAAGGCGCAGATGGTGAAGAACACCGTGATCGTGCCGGTCGGCGCCAAGGGCGGCTTCGTCGCCAAGCAGCTCCCGGACCCGTCCGTGGACCGTGACGCCTGGCTCGCCGAGGGCATCGCCTGCTACAAGACCTTCATCTCGGCGCTGCTCGACATCACCGACAACCTGGTGGCCGGCGAGGTCGTGCCGCCGGAGGACGTGGTCCGCCACGACGAGGACGACACGTACCTCGTCGTCGCCGCCGACAAGGGCACCGCGACGTTCTCCGACATCGCCAACGAGGTCGCCCTCTCGTACAACTTCTGGCTCGGCGACGCCTTCGCCTCCGGGGGCTCGGCCGGCTACGACCACAAGGGCATGGGCATCACGGCCCGCGGCGCCTGGGAGTCCGTCAAGCGGCACTTCCGCGGGCTCGGCCACGACACCCAGACCCAGGACTTCACCGTCGTCGGCGTCGGCGACATGTCCGGCGACGTGTTCGGCAACGGCATGCTGCTCTCCGAGCACATCCGGCTGGTCGCGGCCTTCGACCACCGCCACATCTTCATCGACCCCGAGCCGGACAGCGCGGTCTCGTACGCCGAGCGCCGCCGCCTCTTCGAGCTGCCCCGCTCGTCCTGGGCCGACTACAACAGGGAGCTGCTGTCGCCGGGCGGTGGCATCCACCCCCGTACGGCCAAGTCGATCCCGGTCAACGCGCACGTCCGTGAGGCCCTCGGCATCGAGCCCGGCGTCACCAAGCTGACCCCGGCCGAGCTGATGAAGGCGATCCTCGCGGCTCCGGTGGACCTGCTGTGGAAC
Organism: Streptomyces sp. NPDC059909; assembly: GCF_042730885.1. Classification (NCBI taxonomy): domain Bacteria; kingdom Bacillati; phylum Actinomycetota; class Actinomycetes; order Kitasatosporales; family Streptomycetaceae; genus Streptomyces; species Streptomyces sp. NPDC059909. Next base: position 23,429 of record NZ_JBHWKX010000054.1, on the reverse strand, counting down.
GGCGGCATCGGTACGTACGTCAAGGCGTCCACCGAGTCCAACGCCGATGTCGGCGACAAGGCCAACGACGCGATCCGCGTCGACGGCGCGGACCTGAGGGTCAAGGTCGTCGGCGAGGGCGGCAACCTGGGCCTGACGCAGCTGGGCCGGATCGAGTTCGCCCGCAACGGCGGCAAGATCAACACCGACGCCATCGACAACAGCGCGGGCGTGGACACCTCCGACCACGAGGTGAACATCAAGATCCTGCTCAACGGGCTCGTCGCGGAAGGCGACATGACCGTCAAGCAGCGCAACAAGCTGCTCGCCGAGATGACCGACGAAGTCGGCAGGCTCGTGCTGCGCAACAACTACGCGCAGAACGTGGCCCTGGCCAACGCCGTCGCCCAGTCGCCGAGCCTGCTCCACGCCCACCAGCGCTTCATGCGCCGGCTCGGCCGGGACGGCGCGCTGGACCGGTCGCTGGAGTTCCTGCCCAACGACCGTCAGATCCGCGAACTGCTGAACAGCGGCAAGGGCCTCACCCAGCCCGAGCTCGCCGTCCTGCTCGCCTACACCAAGATCACGGTGGCGGACGAGCTGATCGGGACGCCGCTGCCCGACGACCCGTATCTGTGCGGGCTGCTGCACGCGTACTTCCCGAAGCCGCTGCGGGAGAAGTTCGCCGAGGCGGTCGACAGCCACCCGCTTCGCCGCGAGATCGTCACGACCGTCCTGGTCAACGACACCGTCAACACCGGTGGTTCGACCTTCCTGCACCGGCTCCGCGAGGAGACCGGCGCCTCGATCGAGGAGATCGTCAGGGCGCAGACCGCCGCCCGCGCGATCTTCGGTCTCGGCGAGGTGTGGGACGCCGTCGAGGCGCTCGACAACAAGGTCGCCGCCGACGTCCAGATCCGTATGCGGCTGCACTCGCGCCGCCTGGTCGAGCGCGGCACCCGCTGGCTGCTGGGGAACCGGCCGCAGCCGCTGGAGCTGACGGGGACGATCGAGTTCTTCGCGACGCGGGTCGAGCAGGTGTGGGCCGAGCTGCCGAAGATGCTCCGCGGTGTCGATCTGGAGTGGTACCAGGGGCTGTTGGAGGAGTTCACGGCCGCAGGTGTCCCGGAGGACCTGGCCATGCGGGTCGCCGGATTCTCGTCCGCCTTCCCGACGCTCGACATCGTCGCGATCGCGGACCGCACGGGCAAGGACCCGCTGTCCGTCGCCGAGGTCTACTACGACCTGGCCGACCGGCTGCGGATCACCGAGCTAATGGACCGGATCATCGAGCTGCCGCGGGCCGACCGCTGGCAGTCCATGGCCCGCGCCTCCATCCGCGAGGAGCTGTACGCCGTGCATGCCGCACTCACCGCGGACGTGCTCTCCGTGGGCAACGGTTCGTCGTCGCCCGAGGAGCGCTTCAAGGCGTGGGAGGAGAAGATCGCGTCGATCCTGGGCCGGGCGCGGACGACGCTGGAGGAGATCCATGGCTCGGACACGTTCGACCTGGCGAACCTGTCGGTCGCGATGCGGACGATGCGCCAGCTGGTGCGTACGCACAGCTGAGCAGCTGAGTGAGCAGTGAGGGGGCGCCCGCCGTCGTGGTGGGCGCCCCCTCATCGTGTGGGAACCCCTGTGTCGTGGCCGCCCACAGCCGGCGGGCCGAGAGCAGGGCCGCGGCCAGCAGCAGACCGTTCCGTACGAGCATGAGCAGAGCGCCCAGCGAGGTGGAGGCCATGACGTGCTCGTACAGCAGCGGATAGGCGAGCGAGCTGAGCGCCGTCGCGGGCAGGAGCAGGAGCGCGACCGGGCGCTGGGTGGTGCGGCGTGAGGTGAGGCAGACCGCGGCCAGGCCGAGCAGCCAGATCAGATACTGCGGGCTGATGACGCGGCTGGTGACCGTGAAGAGGAGTACGGCGCAGAGCGCGGCGTCGAAGGGCGTCGCCGCGGTCCAGCGCCGCGCCCGTACCCGCCAGAGCAGCAGCCAGCAGAAGGCGGCGCCGGTCAGCAGCAGGGAGAACCGGGCCACGCCCGCCGCGTACGGGCCGACGAACTCGAAGGAGCCGTAACGGTAGGCGACCCGGCCCGGCCGGCCCAGGAGCCCGGCCAGGTGCAGTGCGGTGCCGCCCAGGGACTCGATCTGTACGCCGCGGCCGCCCTGCTGCCGCAGGAAGTCCAGGGCGTGGGAGAAGCCGACGGCCAGGACGGTGACGAGCGCGGTGGCCGATGCCGCCGCCGCGGTCCATGCGGCGCGGGTCGTACGGCCCCGCGGCGTCCCCAGCAGGGTCAGCGCCGGCCACACCTTCACCAGCGCGCCGAGCCCGGCGAGCGTCCCGGCGAGGCCGGGGCGGCGGCGCCGGAGCGCGAGGAGGGCGAGGACGGCGAGGGCGGTGACCTGGACGTCGAAACGGGCGAGCGGGACGTGGAGCAGGAGCGGAAGGCCACCGGTCCAGAGCCAGGCCCCGGCGCTGCGCGGCCCGGTGCCGCCGGCCCGCGCGAGCGCGAGGGCGACGGCCGCGTCGGCGAGCAGGGTCAGGACGACGAACGCCCGGAAGTAGCCGAGCCAGGGGAGGAGCGCGGGGGCGAGGAACACCGCCCCGGCGCCCGGCGGGTACTGCCATGTCGCATCGTCCAGGGGGAAGGACCCCCTGAGCAGCTCCTCGTACCAGTGCACGTAGAGGACGTGCACCTCGCGGGCGACACCCCCCATGCCGAGATCGTCGCGCACGAGGAGCATGAGCATCCCGAGCCGGGTGGCGGCCCAGACGGCGGCGAGGGCGAGGGGGAGAGCGACGGTGGGGGCGAGCCGGGGCAGGGGCCGGAGTCCGGGCCGGAGTCCGAGCGGGGTGGGAGCGGCGACGCGCGTGGGGGCCTGCGGGGGATCCTGCTGAGGGGCCTGCTGGGTCGTCATCGACCCGCACCCTAGTCCGTAATGTGCCGCTTCCTTGTTATTTACTGCTATTTCTTCTTGGTGAAGGCCTCGTACGCAGCGACGACCTCCTTCGCCGGGCCGTCCATCCGCAGCGTCCCGGACTCCAGCCAGAGCGCGCGGTCGCACGTCGACGTGACGGCCGAATTGCTGTGGCTGACCAGGAAGACCGTGCCTGCCTCCTCGCGCAGCTCCGCGATCCGTTCCTGGCTGCGCCGCTGGAACTTCGCGTCGCCGGTCGCCAGCGCCTCGTCGATGAGCAGCACGTCATGGCTCTTGGCGGCGGCGATGGAGAACCGGAGCCTGGCGCCCATGCCGGAGGAGTAGGTCCGCATCGGCAGGGAGATGAAGTCGTCCTTCTCGTTGATGCCGGAGAAGTCGACGATCTCCTGGTAGCGGTCGTGGATCTCCTCGCGCGTCATGCCCATCGCGAGCCCGCCGAGGATGACATTGCGCTCGCCGGTCAGATCGCCCATCAGGGCGGCGTTCACGCCGAGCAGGGACGGCTGGCCCTGGGTGTAGATGCTGCCCCTGGCGGTCGGCAGCAGGCCCGCGATCGCCTTCAGCAGCGTGGACTTGCCCGAGCCGTTCGAGCCGATCAGGCCGATCGCCTCCCCCTTGTACGCGGCGAAGCTGACGCCCTTGACGGCGTGGACCTCACGGCCGCCGCCCCGCTGGTCCGGCCTGCGGGAGAGGATCCGGCTCAGGGCGGCGGTGGCGGCGCCGCGGCCGGTCTTCGCGCCGTTGACCTTGTAGGTGATGTGGACGCCGTCGACGACGACGGTGGGGGTCTTCCCGTCCGCGACCGTGGGGTCGACGGGGCCGATGCGGTCCAGGGGGCCGACACGGTCGACGGGGTCGATGAGCTCGATGTGATCAGCCACGGCCGTACTGCTCCTCCGCCTTCCAGAAGTACAGGAATCCGCCCGCCCCGAAGAGCACTGCCCAGCCGAGGGCGACCGCCCAGACATGCGGCGGCAGCTGGGCCGAGGTGAAGCTGTCGATGAGCGCGAAGCGCATCAGGTCGATGTAGACGGCGGCCGGGTTGCACTGCAGGGCCACGGCGACCACGTGCGGCAGGTCCTTGCCCTTGAGGACCGTCGAGATGCTGAACATCACCCCGGACGCGTACATCCAGGTGCGCAGCAGGAAGGGCATCAGCTGGGCGATGTCGGGGGTGCGGGCGGCGATGCGCGCCATGACCATCGACAGGCCGGTGTTGAAGACGGCCTGCAGCAGCAGCGCCGGCACCGCCAGCAGCCAGGACGCCTTCGGGAACTGCCCGAAGCCCATCAGGATCACGGCCAGCGCGCCCAGGGAGAACAGCAGTTGCTGAAGCTGCTGGAGCGCGAGCGCGATGGGCAGCGCGGCGCGCGGGAAGTGCAGGGCCCGTACGAGCCCGATGTTCCCGGAGACGGCCCTGGTCCCGGACATCACCGAGTTGGCCGTGAAGGTCCAGATGAAGACGCCGGTGACCAGGAACGGCACGAAGTCGGGGACGTGATGGCTGGTCTTGAGCAGGACCCCGAAGATGAAGTAGTAGACCGCGGCGTTGAGCAGCGGGGTCATCAGCTGCCAGACCTGGCCCAGCTTCGCCTGGCTGTACTGCGCGGTGAGCCGGGCGGTCGCGAACGCGGTGATGAAGTGTCTGCGCGACCAGAGCTGTCCGATGTACGCGCCGAGCGAGGGCCGGGCCCCGCTGACCGTCAGTCCATGCCGGGCCGCGAGCTCGCCGAGGCTCTCCACGGGTGGTGCGGACCGGCTCGCCGCCATCGTCTGGCTGCTGCTCACGCTCGTCGCTTTCGCCGGAGACAGGGGGGAGGTGGGGAGGCACACAGACGCACCCCTGACGATGGGACGGACCCGTTTCGTCGCTACGGTGAGGTTAGGACGGAACGACGTCGCAACGCAACCGTCTCGTCGTCACGGGTATGCTCTGGACATGACCACGGACCCGGGAACCCCACGACGCGCCCCCGCGGGAGCCGCAGTGCTCCGGGAGGACGTGACCGAAGCGATCCGCGCCGCCGTCTTCGAGGAGCTGGCCGCGGTCGGTTTCGCCCGGATGTCGATCGAGGGCATCGCGCGCCGGGCGGGCGTCGGCAAGACCGCGGTCTACCGGCGCTGGAAGTCCAAGCTGTCGCTCGTCCTCGACCTGGTCTCGGCCTTCGCCGCGCGCGGACTGCCGGCGCCGGCGACCGGTTCGCTGTACGGGGACGTCCGCGCGCTCCTCGAAGTCGCCTCGCACGCCCTGCGCCACCCGGTCGCGTCCCAGGTCATCCCCGATCTGCTGGTCGAGGCCGCCCGCCACCCCGAGATCTCCGACGCGATCAAGGCCGCACTGCTCGACAGCCAGCAGGGTGTCGCCGCGCTCGTGGTGCGCGACGCGGTCGCGCGCGGCGAGCTGCCGGAGTCGTCGGACCCGGACCGCGCGCTGGACCTGATCATCGGACCGCTGTACTGGCGGCTGGTGGTGGTGCGCAGCGACCTGCCCAAGGGGTATCTCGACGACCTCGCGGCCTCGGCCGTGGCGGCCCTGACGCGCGCCTGAGGCGGTGCGTACGGGGGCCTGGGACCGCACTGCGGGGCGCCGACGCCGGTGGCCTGACGCCGTACGCTACGGGCGGCCTGAGGCCGAGCCCGCGGGCGGCGCGCCGCCCGCGGGCTCGGCGCCGTGTGCGCTCGGCCGGGCGGGTGAACGACCGGCGTGGGTGCGTAGCCCGAATGGACGGCACGTCGTTGCTGTGTCGAGCGGGCGGTCGGCACGCCCGAGGCGTGTGGAGGTCAACCATGAGCCCAACGGGCACGGCAGGCACCCCGGACGTCGACGTCCGTGAAGTCCCCGGCGTCACCGACGCTCCCGGCGTCCCCGCCGCCCCCGACGTCAGCGTCATCGTCGTCGTCCGCGAAGCCGCACCGCACCTCCACCGCTGTCTGGAGTCGCTCGCCGGCCAGACCATCGGCGAGGCCCGCATCGAAGTGCTCGTCGTGGACGACGAATCCGCCGACGGCAACCAGGCCGAGCTGGAACGATTCTCCAGCGACCACCCCGGTCTGTGCACCGTCCTCCGCCCCGGCACCCCCAACCAGGCCGTCGCACGCGCACGCGGCCGCTACGTGTTCTTCCTCCCGGCCGACGGCTTCCTCGGCCGGGAGGCGCTGACCCGTCTCGTCGACGCGGCCGACATCCACGGCTCCGACGTCGTGTATGCCAAGGCCGCCGGCGCGTCCACCGCGGTCTTCGCGCGCACCGGGCACGGCGTACCCCGCGACGCCCCCGGGCTGGCACGGGAACTGTCGTGCACCAAGCTGTTCCGCAGGGAGCCGGTCGTCGAGCCGCACGGGCTGCGGTTCCGCGAGGACATCCCCACCGCCCTGGCCGAGCAGGCGTTCACCCTCGAAGCCCTCTTCCGGGCGCGCGGCATCTCCGTCCTGGCCGACTACGACTACTGCTTCGCCGTCGGCGAGAGCCCCGAGGCGGTGCCCCCGATCGAGGACCTGCTGCGCGGGACGGCCGCCGTGATGGCCGTGACCGCCCGTTTCACCGAGCCCGGCCCGCTCCGCGACGCCTTCCATCTCCGCTACTTCGCCGATGAGGCCGACCGGTTGACCGGCCCCGGCCTGCTGGAGACCGCCGAACCGGTGCGCCGGCGGGTCTTCGCCGGCCTGCGCAGGCTCGTCACGGACCACCTCGGCGACGCCGTGCTCGCCCGGCTGCGGCCGGGCCTACGGCTGCGCCTGTCGTACGTGCGCACAGGCGACCTGCCGGGACTGCTCTCGGTCATCCGCTACGAGGCCGGCCACGGGGTGCCGCCCCTGCGCACCGAACTCGTCTCCGCGGCCTGGCGGCGTACCGGCCCCGCCCGCCACACCCTTGTCGTCACCGCGCGCAGTCCGCTGCCCGGTCTGGCCGCCCTCGACGCGGCTCCGGTCCGGCTCACCGGACCCGCCCCGCAGACCGGCCGGATCCTGCTGCGCCCGGCGCCCGACGGCGGCGGCACGGAGATCGAGGTACGGATCCCCGCCGACGCCTTCCCGCCCGGTCGCACCCGGGTCGGCCTGCGCACGGCAGTGCTCGGCACCGAGCACCTGGCCACGGTGCCCGCCGGAGCCCCGCCCCGGCGGGCCCACGGTCTGCGCGGCCTGCGCCCGTACCGGCTGGACGTGGCCGCGGACGGCACGCGGGGGCTCGTCGTCGCCGTCGCCCCCGTCGGGCTGCCCGGACGCCGGTTCAGCGGCGGCCGCGCACGGCCCGCCTGAGGGCCCGGGTCAGGATCGGGGGCAGCAGGTCCCGTACGACCCGGCGGACGAGCGGGGACCGCCGCCGCTGCGCCGCGCCGGTCGCGGGCTCTGCCGTGGCCGCCGGACCGGGCCTGTGCCGGGACTCCGGCTGCGCCGGACTGGCCGACTTCTTGCCGTCGATACGGATCAGCGGCGCCCCGGCCACCTCCTCCACCACGTGCACGAGGTCCGTCCGCGTCCTCAGCCAGCCGAGCAGCGCCTCGCGCACCTTCTCCGGATCGCTCCAGGTCCCGTACATCTTGGTGGCGGTGATGCAGACCGGCCGTAGTCCGGCGGTGGCGACGGCTCCCCAGGCGGCGGCCGCGACGCCCGGGCAGTGCTCGGCCCGGAAGTCGTCGAGGACCACGACGCCGTCCGGCGTGATGAGCTCCCGGGCGGCCTCGATGTCGCCCTTGACGTGCTCGTACAGGTGCGAGGCGTCGATGTGGACGAAGCGGCAGCTCGCCGCACGGACCCGGGAGGAGATCACGGAGGTCGGCGCCTGGACGAGGGTCGGCAGCTCGTCGTGGAAGGAGCGGTAGTTGGCCTCGAAGGCACGGCGGGTGAGCGTCGCGTACGACCGGTTCATCTCGGCGCTGTTGGAGGCGTCGGGGGCGGGCGAGTCCCAGAGGTCGCAGACCGTGAACTCCTCGCCCTCCCGCAGGTACATGCCCAGGAAGATCGCGCTCTTGCCCATGTACGCACCGAGTTCGAGCAGGTCACCCGCCTCTCCGTGGTCGCGCTGGCGCGTCAGGAACCAGTCGAAGAGCAGCTGGTCGACCGGCCGGAACCAGCCCTTGACGTCGTCGAGCCGGGTGGGCTTGGGGAGTTCCGGGTCGGACTCGAGGGTGGACTGCGCCGGTGCACTCGTCTGTGCCATGGGTGTCTTCTCTCTCGGACTCAGCGGTGAGCGGGAACGCTGGGGTTTGAGCGGCGACTGCTGCTGGCCATGACCCGGTCGTACTCGTCCAAGATGTCGAAGGGTTTGCGGTCGGGTGAGGCGCCGATGTTCCTCGTGGGGCGCTCCTGTGCGTACGGGCACACATGGTCGAGCGCTCGATCGGGCATGCGAATCTACGCCCGTAGCCGTGGTCCTGGACTACGGGCGCAGCTACCGCGGACCGCCCGCTACTTGACCGCCCCCGCCATCACGCCGGACACGAACTGCCGCTGGAACGCGAAGAACACGGCGAGCGGAATCACCATCGAGACGAACGCGCCCGGCGCCAGTACGTCGATGTTGTTGCCGAACTGCCGTACCTGCTGCTGCAGTGCGACCGTGATCGGCGGGGACTCGGAGTCCGCGAAGATCAGCGCGACCAGCATGTCGTTCCAGACCCACAGGAACTGGAAGATCCCGAGCGAGGCGATCGCCGGTCCGCCGAGCGGCAGCACGACCCGCGTGAACAGCCTGATCTCGCCCGCTCCGTCGAGCCGGGCCGCCTCGAGCAGCTCGCGCGGAATCTCCGCGAAGAAGTTCCGGAGGAGGAAGATCGCGAAGGGGAGGCCGAAGGCGACGTGGAAGACCACGACTCCGACCGTCGTCTCGAAGATCCCGATCTCGCCGAAGAGCTTCGACACGGGGACGAGAGCGACCTGGACGGGGACGACGAGCAGTCCGACGACGACCAGGAACCACCAGTCACGGCCCGGGAACTCCATCCACGCGAAGGCGTACCCCGCGAGCGAGCCGATCACGACGACCAGGATCGTGGCCGGGACGGTGATCAGGACCGTGGCCAGCAGCGAGTCCGTGATGGTGTCGTTCGCCAGCAGCCTGGAGTAGTTCTCGGTCGTGATCTCGGCGGGCGCGGTGAACACCTGCCACCAGCCGCTCGCGTTGATGTCGGTCGGCGAGCGGAGCGAGGACAGCAGCAGACCCACGGTCGGCATCAGCCAGAACAGCCCGACCAGGACGAGGAAGACCCGCATGGCCCCGCCGCCGGTACGCGTCGCGACACGGGAGGCGAGCGTCGGCTTCGCCTTGACGGCGCTGTCGGTGCTCATCGACGCGTCTCCCTTCGCATCCTTCGAATGTTGAAGAGCATCACCGGGATCACAAGCAGCAGGAGCAGCACCGCGATGGCGCTGCCCACGCCGAGGTCGGCGTCGGTGCCGAACGACGAGCGGTAGAGCTGGAGCGCCAGGACGTTCGCGTCGTCCTGCGCCGAGCCGGGCGCGATGATGAAGACCAGGTCGAAGATCTTCAGGACGTTGATCATCAGTGTGACGAGGACGACCGCGAGGACCGGCGCGAGCAGCGGGACGGTCACCTTGCGGAAGACCTGCCACTCGTTGGCCCCGTCCACCCGGGCCGCCTCCAGCAGTTCGCGGGGCACGGCCGCCAGCCCCGCGGCGATCAGTACCATCGCGAAGCCCGCCCACATCCAGACGTACGAACCGATGATCGCCGGGGTCACGAGGGACGGGCCGAGCCAGTCCACTCCGTTGTACGGCTCCCGGAAGTTGCTCCCGGGCAGCCGGAGTCGCGCGCCCTCCGCCTGCGCAGGGAGCGAGAACGTACCGTCGGCGGCGGCCGTGGCGGTGGCGACGACCCTGCCGTCCTTGACCGCCTCGACCTTGATGCCCTTGAGGCCGAGCTCCCCGGCGTCGACGGCGTTGGGCTTTCCGCCGCCGCCCCGGGTGAAGTCCAGCCAGGCCGTGCCGGTGATCCTCCCCGGTTCCGTCGCGGGCGCCTTCGCGGGCTCCGCGTCGTCCGGCATCTTCGCGGGCGGTACGCCGACGAGGGGCAGCTGGACCGCGGTGCCCGCCGCGACCGGCTCCTTGGTGATGAACGCCCCGCCGCCCGCCGCCTCGAGCGGATGGCCGGGGAGCGGATGCGCCTTGGGGAAACCGGCCGATTCGGCGAACGTGTCGTGCACGCCCACCCAGACCGCGTTGGCGACACCGCGCTCCGGGTCCTGCTCGTACACCAGCCGGAAGATGATGCCCGCGGCGAGCATCGAGATCGCCATGGGCATGAAGACGACGAGCTTGAACGCCGTGCCCCAGCGGACCCGTTCGGTGAGCACGGCGAAGATCAGACCGAGGGCCGTCGCGACGGCCGGGGCGACGACCACCCAGATCGCGTTGTTCTTGACGGCGGTGAGGATGGTGTCGTCGGTGAAGATCTCGACGTAGTTGTCGAGCCCGGCGAAGGCGCTGCCGGACTTGTCGAAGAAGGACCGGTAGACCGAGTACCCGATCGGGTACACCACGAGCGCGCCGAGCAGCACGAGCGCGGGCAGCAGGAAGCCGGCGGCGACGAGCCTGCGGGTGCCGGTCACGCTCTTGCGCTTGCGCACGCCACCGGAGGCGGAGGGCGCCGGGCCCTCCGCCGCTCCGGAGGACGCTCCGTTGGACGCTCCGGGGGCCGTCATCGCCGCGTCAGCTCTTGTACGCCTTGGCCGCGTCGGCCTCCAGCCGCGCCTGCGTGCCCGCGATGTCCTTCGGGTTCTTCAGGAAGTCCTGGAGCGCCTTCCACTCGCCCTTGCCGGGCGTACCGCCGAACGACTGCGGCATCTGGTCCGACATGTCGAAGCGGAAGTCGTCGCCCGCGGCGATCAGCGCCTTTGCGATGTCGCGCTGGACGTCGTTCGGATACGCGGCCACGTCGAGGGACTTGTTGGGGGAGACGAAACCGCCGGACTCCGCCCAGATCTTCGCCGCGTCGGGCGACGCCAGGAAGGTCAGCAGCGCCTGGGCGCCCTTGGAGTCCTTGAGCGCGACGGCCGCGTCGCCGCCGGTGACCACCGGGGGCTCGGCGCCGACCGCCGGGAACGGGAACACCTTCGCGTCCGTACCGATCTTGGCCTCGGTCTGCCCGATGTTGACGGAGACGAAGTCGCCCTCGAAGACCATCGCGCCCTTGGGCTGGTCGCCGCCGGTGAAGGTCTGGGTGACGGACTTGGGGAACTCGGTCTGCAGGGCCCCGTCCGCGCCGCCCGCGATCAGGGCGGGCTTGCCGAACAGCTCGGCGAGGGTCGTCAGCGCCTGCTTGACGGACGGATCGGTCCACTTGATCTCGTGCTTGGCCAGCTGGTCGTACTTCTCCGGGCCCGCCTGGGAGAGATAGACGTTCTCGAACCAGTCGGTGAGCGTCCAGCCGTCCGCTCCGCCGACCGAGACCGGGGTGACACCGGACGCCGAGATCGTCTCGGCCGTCGTCAGGAAGTCCTTCCAGGTCTTGGGCTCGGTGGCGCCGGCGTTCTCGAAGACCGCGTTGTTGTACCAGATGAGGGACTTGTTGGCGGCCTTGAAATAGACGCCGTACGGGGTGCCGTCGACGGAGCCGAGGTCCTGCCAGCCCTTGGCGTAGTTCTTGGCGAGCTCGGCCTTGGCCTCGGGGCCGAGCGGCTTGGCCCACTTCTTGGCCACGGTCTCCTTGATCGCGCCGACCTGCGGCAGCATCGCCACATCGGGCGGACTGCCGCCGGCGATCTTCGTACCGAGGAAGTTGACGATCGGGTCCTGTGCGGGCACGAAGGTGACGGTGGCGCCGGTGCGCTTCTCGAACTCCTTGAGGACCTTGGTGAAGTTCTCCTGCTCGGGGCCTGTCCAGACCGCGGCGACCTCGATCTTCTCGCCGTTCAGCTTGGGCAGCTGGACGGTGGCAGCCGAGTCGCTGCCGCTGGTGCTGTCCGGCGTGCTTCCACCGCCGCCGTCAGTGTCGCCCCCGCAGCCCGTGAGGGCGACGAGGGCGCCTATGGCGACGAGCCCCACGATGGCCCTGCTGCGAGTGGTACGAGTGGTACGAGCTGTGCGCATCACTGCCCCGTCTCTCCCGTGCGCCTTCGGAGGGCACAGCCGGCCGTGACGCAGGCAGCACCGCTCCCGTCCCGTGGGATCAGGTCTACGCCCGGGGCAGAGGCGAAGCAATACCGCCTTCCCTGTCAACTGGGTGATCGTGATGGGCTCGTGACGTGCCGTCAGGGCCGTCGGGAGGGGCCAGGGGCAGGGCCTGCGGCGGGACGGGTCAGGAGCGGGACGGGGTCAGCGGAGGCAGGGGAGTGGCGTCGACCGAGCGGGCCGCTCGGTCGAGGGCGCTGGCGAGGAGGGCGAGGTCCGTGGGCCCGTTGCCCAGCTCGCGGACCGGGCGGCGCGTCGGCGGGTCGCCCATCCGCTCCCACTCCAGCTCCACGACGGTGGGCCGCTGCGTCGCTGTCCGCGGGATACGGCCCGTCACCCGGCCGGCCTGGAACGGCGTCACGCGTCCGCTCGGGTGCCCGAGGCGACCGCGCCCCGGGGCCGGGTCCTCCGGTCCCGCGGACGCGGGCGGTGCGTCGAGCACCACGCGCAGCCGCGCACCGCGGGCCAGCTCCGTGTCCGCGGTGCGGTCGGGCCGGGCGGACGTGGCGACCAGATGGACGCCGAGCCGCTCACCCTCCCTGGCCACGGCCTCCAGCGCCCGTACGACGGAACCGGCCGCGGGGCGGCCGGGGCTGCCGAGCGCGGGGGCGACCAGGGCGTCGTAGTCGTCGACGAGGACGACGAGCCGGGGCAGCGGGGGCAGCGGGGGCGCCTCCCGCTCGGGGCCGCCGCTCCTGCCGGCCTGGCGGCTCGGATCGCCCGGGCCACCGGCCTGGTCGTGACCGCTGACGGAGGCGGCCGCGGGATCCGCGCCGCGCGAGTCGTCGGACGGGATCTGCCGGCCCTGCGGCGCGGCCGCGCCGGCGGCCGGGCCCGTCGCGTGGGCCTGGCCCGCGGAGCCGCGTTCGCCTGCGGCCAGCGCGGCGCGTGCCCGCAGGCGCAGTGCGCCCGAGTCCGGGGACTCGACGTCTTGGGGTCCCGCATCACCGCGCCCCGGCCGGGAAGCGAAGGCGGACGTGGATGCGGATGTGGACTCGGCTCGTGGCGCGGACCGCTGGGCCACGAGCCGGTCCGCGACCTCGCGACGGGCATTCCACTCGGCGAAGCTCTCCCGGCCCAGCAGCTCCGCCCGCCGCTTCAGCTCCGCCCCGAGGGCCTGCGCGAACTCGCGCATCCGGACCGGGTCCGATGCGACCAGATGCTCGGTGACATGGGGGAGTTCCGTACAGGCCGCGAGCCCTTCGCCCCGCTCGCCGCCCGCGCCGTCGACGAGCAGCAGCCCGAGCCGGTCCGGCCGTCCGGCGGCGGCCAGTGAGGCGGCGACCGCGCGGAGCAGCTCCGTACGGCCGCTGCCCGCAGAGCCCTCGATCAGCAGATGCGGGCCCTCGGCGGTGAGATCGGCGGAGACCGGGCCGCGCGGGCCCGCGCCCAGCACGGCCGTACCGTCCGCGGCCGACGCCCAACGGGCCATCAGCGACGCGGGCGTGGCCCTGGCCAGCCCCAACTCGTCGAGGAGCCGCGCCGACCGCGGCAGCGGCGAGGCCACCGCACGGCCGTGGCCCTGGCCGCGGCCGGTCCCGGCACCTGCCCGGGCGCCGTCCACGTCCGCCGCGCGCAGCGGCGCCAGCGCCCGGCCGAAGCGCTCGGCCCAGGCCGCGGACACCGCGTCCACCGCGCCGACCGTGCCGTGCCCGGCGGGCCGCCCCGAGGCCGTACGCAGCAACCGAAACGCCGTCGCGACATCGCCGCTCAGCAGCGCGACGGCCCCGCACTCGCGGAACGCGAGCGATGCCGCGCACGCCTCCTCGTACGTCGCCGCGACCGGGGAGAGCGGCGAGGCCGCCGGGGTCTCGGCCAGGCAGACGACATGGATGCCGCCGGCGGCGCCCGCCCCGGCCAGCCGGGCGGTGGTCTCGCGGAGCGCCGCGGAACCGGGGTCGCCGTCCAGGATCACCACCGTCCGCGGCCCGGTGTGGCGGGCTGCGGCGTCCTCGATCATGCGGCGGCCGGAGCTGGGCCAGCCAGGCCCGAGCGGCCCGTCGTCCAACCGCCGGATCAGCTCGGCGGTCCGGGCGGTGGCCTGGTCCCGGTCGTACGCGACGAGGAGCCGGCAGTCCTGCCCGTGCGTGGGCCGCAGATGCGGAAGCCAGCCGAGCCAGCTCCAGTCGCGCCTGCGCTCCTCCAGGGACCTGGCGCGGTCGGTGCTGATCAGCACGATCTCCAGATCGCCGGGCGCGTGCAGTGCGGCGAGCTGCGCCACGACGGACCTGGCGAGCCCGGCGAGCCGCGACCGGGGGCCCGCGAGCCCGAGCGAACCGGCCTCGCGCAGTCCGACGGTGACGGGGACGGCGTGCGTGTCCGCGCGGTCGGCGGTCCCGAGCCGTACGGCCAACTCCTCGGGGTGCCCAGGCCCGCGCTCCCACAGCCGCGGCCCGGGCCCGAGAGCCGTGAGCAGCACGGCGGCGGGGTCCGGCCAGGTCTCGACGAGGGGCGCGGCGGCGACCGGCGCGTCCCCGTACTCGCCCGCGTCCTCGGGGGCGGCGTCCGGGCGCGCCCCGGCCAGCCGCCGGGCCCACGCGCCTATCCCGCGCTTCCGCGGCCCGCTCTCGCCCCGCGTGCGCCTCCCGCCCCTGCGCGCCGAGTCGCTGCCACCGGCGCCGTCGCCGGCATCGCCGCGGACGTCGGCACCCGCCGGGTCGGCGTAGGCACCGGCCGCGTCGGGACCGAAGCCTTCGGCGCCGCGGCGGTGACCCTCGTCGGTCCCGGGCGTGTGTCCGCCCGGCCGCTGCGTGGCCCCGCCGCGGGGCGCATCGCTTCCGTGTCCGGCCGGGGCCGCCTGGAAGCCCCGCCCGCCGTGGGTGGGGTCGCTCGCGTGTCCGGCCGGGCTCCCGGCGAGCCGGCCGTCGGTGCTCGCACCGCGGCCCTCGTCGGCTCGATGCCATCCGGCGGCCGTCTCGCCGGCGGCCGGATGTCCGCCGGCGGGTCCTGCACCGCCCGGCACCTGCCCGTCCTGGCCTCGTCCCGCGACGGCCCCCGGCGCGTACCGGCCCCCGGGCGCCCGGCCCTCCCAGGAAGCCGCCGCGGCCCGGCGTGCCGGATCCTGAGCGTGCGCCCCGGAACCCGTACCCGTACCCGTGCTGCTGCCGTCCGCGCCCGCACCGGCCCGCGGGGCCGGGATCGTGCCGGCGGACTCCTGCCCGGGGGCCGTCGCCCCGTCCGCACGGGCCCATGACGGAACCGGCCGGCCGCCCAGGTCCGTACGGCCGTCCTCGTGGCCGTACGGAACGGCCTCCGGCCCGTCCGGCGCATCGCTGCGAGCGTGGTCCGCCGGGCCGTCCGGGCCCGCCGCGGAGGCCTGCGAGGGGCCCACCCGCAGATGACCCTCGCCGTCCGGGGTCGTCGTCGGCCCGGCGGGACCCGTCGGCGGGGCCAGGCGCAGCGTGGACTCACCGATGCGGAGGAGGGCGCCCGGGGGCAGGCGGACCGGGTGGGGGCCGACGGGGGCGCCGTCCAGCGTGGTGCCGTTCGTGGAGCCGAGGTCCGCGACCGTGACGGCGCCGTCGTCCGCGACGATCACCGCGCAGTGCAGCCGCGAGACGTCCGGGTCGTCGAGCGGGACGTCCGCCTCGGCCGAGCGCCCGACGCGGATCTGGCCGCCGTGGAGCAGATGGACCCCGCCCGCGTCCGGCCCGGCGACCACATGGAGCTGGACCTGCGCCTGCGCCCCTGTCTCACCGTCCCCGCCGCCCTCGCCGTCCGCGGGGGCCTGGAGCGACAGCACCGCACCGTCCACCAGCGGAGGCTCGCCCAGCGCGCACCGCTGGGCGTCGAGCCGCTCGCGGCCCGCGTAGAGCACGACCGGTCCGGGCGCCTCCGGACCTGACACGGCCGCGGCCAGGCCTGAGGCGACCGCCGCAAGTGCCGTGCCGGCAGGGGCGGTGACGAGCACGTCGCACACGCGCGCGGTGCCCTGCGTGGACTGGCCGCTGCGCGGCGCGAGGACGGTCAGCCGGATCTGCATCGCCGTCAGCGGTCCCTTCTGCGCGGGGTGCCCGGCAGGGGAGCCGCCCTGTGATTCCCCCCACCCGGCAGGTCGGCACGGCCCGCAGGGCTCTCCCGACCCCACGACTCCGTGCTGGAGGCATCCTCGCACCTGGCACCGACAACACGCCCGCCCCCCACCCCCAAGTGATCTTGATTGGTCGGCTCTGGACGCAAAAGTGCCTGGTTGGGATCGCGTCTGCCGCCCTCCGCACGGTCGTTCGGCAACCATCCGCCCGCCGGGAACGTCTTACCGGCCAATCCGATGAGCACGCCGGTGACCCGATCGGCGGCACTACAGTGGGTCGGACACCCGGTCGGGGCCATATATGAACCGGGGATCACACCAGTGACCACCCAGGTCCGGCCTCCAGGGAGCCACCCGGGGCGCCGCCCAGGACCACCAGAACCACGATCAGCAGGGAGCGCATGACGTGCGGCCGGTAGGCAGCAAGTACCTGCTCGAGGAACCGCTCGGCCGCGGTGCCACGGGCACCGTCTGGCGAGCCCGCCAGCGGGAGACCGCCGGAGCCGAGGCAGCGGTTCCCGGCCAGCCGGGTGAGACCGTCGCGATCAAGGTCCTCAAGGAGGAACTCGCGAACGACGCGGACGTCGTGATGCGCTTCCTGCGCGAGCGCTCCGTCCTGCTGCGTCTCACCCACCCGAACATCGTCCGCACCCGCGACCTGGTCGTCGAGGGCGACCTGCTCGCGCTGGTGATGGACCTGGTCGACGGCCCGGACCTGCACCGCTACCTCCGGGACAACGGCCCGTTCACCCCGGTCGCCGCCTCCCTGCTCACCGCCCAGATCGCGGACGCGCTGGCCGCCAGCCACGCCGACGGCGTCGTCCACCGCGACCTCAAGCCCGCCAACGTCCTGCTCGCCGAGCGCGGCGGCGAGATGCACCCGATGCTCACCGACTTCGGCATCGCGCGCCTCGCCGACTCCCCGGGCCTGACCCGTACGCACGAGTTCGTCGGCACGCCGGCCTACGTCGCCCCGGAGTCGGCCGAGGGCCGCCCGCAGACCTCCGCCGTCGACGTCTACGGCGCCGGAATCCTGCTGTACGAGCTGGTCACCGGCCGTCCGCCGTTCGCGGGCGGTACGGCCCTGGAGGTGCTCCACCGCCACCTCAGCGAGGAGCCCCGCCGCCCGTCCACCGTCCCGGCCCCGCTGTGGACGGTCATAGAGCGCTGCCTGCGCAAGGAGCCGGGCGAGCGGCCGAGCGCCGAGAACCTCGCCCGCGGCCTGCGTACCGTTGCCGCCGGAGTCGGCGTCCACTCCACTCCCGCCCAGATCGAGGCCGCCGAGGGCGTCGGCGCGCTGCTCGCACCCGACCCGTCGCCCGCCACCGTCCCGGGCATGCCGGGCGCTTCCGACCCCACACAGGTGCTGCCGGGCAACGCGCCGCACTACGACCCGGCCGCAGCGACCAGCGTGATGCCGCAGACGGGCATGCCCGCGGGCGCATCCGACCCGACCAGCGTCCTGCCCCGCAACGGTGCGGCGGACCCGACCGCGGTCATGCCCCCCGTACCGCCGCGCCCGGACGGTCCGCCGCGGCCCTCGCCCGAGGACCCGCACCCGTGGCAGTCCCAGCTGCAGGCCGCCCGGGACCGCAACGAGCAGACGCAGATCCAGTACCTGGACCCGAGCCAGGACCCGCTGCGCCGCCGTCCGCACCGTCAGCCTGCGCCCCAGCAGCCCCCGCAGCACCAGCAGCGGCCTCCGCAGGGCCGGCAGCCCCAGCCCCAGCGGCGGCAGCAGTACGCGCCACCGCCGCAGCAGTACGCTCCGCAGCCTCCTCAGCGGCAGCAGTACGCACCCCCGCAGCCGCCGCCCCAGCAGCCCACCCCACGCCCGCCGCGCGAGCCGCGGCAGCGCAGCGCGAACCCGATGCGGATCCCGGGCCTCGGCTGCCTCAAGGGGTGCCTCTTCACGCTGATCCTGTTCTTCGTCGCGGGCTGGCTGATCTGGGAGCTCACCCCGCTCCAGAGCTGGATCGCCGAGGGCAAGAGCTACTGGGAGGCCATCGGTGACGCCGCGTCGGGCGTGAGCGACTTCATCGAGGAGCTCACCGGCGGCTCGGGCACAGGCACGGGCTCGGGCGCCGGTCAGTAGAACCGGTCGGCAGCGGGCGATCACTCTGTCGTTATGTCGACTTCTGCGGGGGAAAAAGCCCCGCAGAAGCGACGGTTGGCGCCATCCGGGGCACGAGGTACCCCGACGGCCGCGTAGTTTGAGGGGCAACGCCAGCCGCTGAGGGAGCAGTCTTGGCACGGAATATCGGCAGCCGGTACACCGCCCACCAGATCCTCGGGAGGGGCAGCGCCGGCACGGTGTGGCTCGGCGAAGGGCCGGAGGGGCCCGTCGCCATCAAGCTCTTGCGCGAGGACCTCGCGTCCGACCAGGAGCTGGTCGGACGCTTCGTCCAGGAGCGCACGGCCCTGCTCGGACTCGACCACCCCCGGGTCGTCGGCGTCCGTGACCTGGTCGTGGACGGCACCGACCTCGCCCTGGTGATGGACCTCGTCCGCGGCACC
Source organism: Streptomyces sp. NPDC059909 (assembly GCF_042730885.1). Classification (NCBI taxonomy): domain Bacteria; kingdom Bacillati; phylum Actinomycetota; class Actinomycetes; order Kitasatosporales; family Streptomycetaceae; genus Streptomyces; species Streptomyces sp. NPDC059909. The sequence goes on along the minus strand of NZ_JBHWKX010000054.1, from coordinate 4,842 downwards.
GATCTGCGCACCCGCCTCGACCGCGAGCGCAGGCTCGCCCCCGAGGCCGCGGTCGCGATCATCGCCGACGTCGCCGAGGGCCTCGCCGCCGCCCACGCCGCCGGAGTCGTCCACCGCGACGTCAAGCCGGAGAACATCCTGCTCGACATGGAGGGCCCGCTCGGCCCCGGCGGCGCCCACCCCGCCCTGCTGACCGACTTCGGCGTCGCCAAGCTCATCGACACTCCGCGCCGCACCAGGGCGACCCGGATCATCGGCACGCCGGACTATCTGGCCCCGGAGATCGTCGAGGGCCTGCCGCCGCGCGCGGCCGTCGACATCTACGCCCTCGCGACGGTCCTGTACGAGCTGCTCGCGGGCTTCACCCCCTTCGGCGGAGGTCACCCCGGCGCCGTACTGCGCCGCCACGTCACCGAGACCGTGGTCCCGCTGCCCGGCATCCCGGACGAGCTGTGGCAGCTCATCGTCCAGTGCCTGGCCAAGGCGCCCGCGTCCCGCCTGCGCGCCTCCGAGCTCGCCGCGCGCCTGCACGACCTGCTGCCGCTCCTGGCGGGCATGCCGCCGCTGGACGTGGACGAGCCGTACGCAGCCGACGCAGCGCCGTCCACGGAGGTCTACGAGGAGCCGGACCACGCGACGCTCCCCACGGCCCCCCGCAGGGCAGCCGTCCCCCTCGTCCCCGGCTCGGCCACCGACTCCAACCGGGACACCCACACCTCCATGCGGGTCCCCGGCCCCGACGAGCTCGCGGGCGGCGCCCGCGGCACCGCCCGCGCGCCCCGCACTCCCGGCCAGCGCCGCCCCGGTTCGGCCCGCCACAAGGCGGAAGCGGTCCGCAGGCGCCGCATCACGCTCGGTGTCGCGGGCCTGGTGCTGGCGGCCGCGGTCGGTGTCGGCGGCTGGCTGGCGACGAGCGGCGACGACGACGGCGTACCGCCCCAGGACTCCGAGCAGTCGGCCCCCTCACAGCCCTAGGTGAGCCCTAGGTGTTCTGTCCGGCGGGCCGGAACACCCCGGCCAGCCGTTACGCTGGACGCGTGGCAGTCGTCGATGTATCCGAAGAGCTGAAGTCCCTCTCCTCGACCATGGGGTCGATCGAGGCCGTCCTGGACCTCGACAAGCTGAGGGCAGACGTCGCCGTGCTCGAGGAGCAGGCGGCGGCACCGTCGCTGTGGGACGACCCCGAGGCGGCACAGAAGATCACCAGCAAGCTCTCGCACCTGCAGGCCGAGGTCCGCAAGGCGGAGGCGCTGCGTGGGCGGATCGACGACCTCGAGGTCCTCTTCGAGCTCGCCGAGTCCGAGGACGACCCGGACGCCCGTGCCGAGGCCGAGGCCGAGCTGGAGTCGGTCCGCAAGGCGCTGGACGAGATGGAGGTCCGCACGCTCCTGTCCGGCGAGTACGACGAGCGCGAGGCGCTCGTCAACATCCGCGCCGAGGCCGGTGGCGTCGACGCCGCCGACTTCGCCGAGCAGCTGCAGCGGATGTACCTGCGCTGGGCCGAGCGCCACGGCTACGGCACCGAGGTCTACGAGACGTCGTACGCGGAAGAGGCCGGCATCAAGTCGACCACCTTCGTCGTCAAGGCGCCGTACGCCTACGGCACGCTGTCCGTGGAGCAGGGCACGCACCGCCTGGTCCGTATCTCCCCCTTCGACAACCAGGGCCGCCGCCAGACGTCCTTCGCGGGCGTCGAGATCCTCCCGGTCGTCGAGCAGTCCGACCACGTCGAGATCGACGAGTCCGAGCTGCGCGTGGACGTCTACCGCGCCTCCGGCCCCGGCGGCCAGGGCGTCAACACGACCGACTCCGCGGTCCGCATCACCCACATCCCGACCGGCATCGTGGTCTCCTGCCAGAACGAGCGCTCCCAGATCCAGAACAAGGCGAGCGCCATGAACGTCCTCCAGGCGAAGCTCCTGGAGCGTCAGCGCCAGGAGGAGCGGGCCAAGATGGACGCCCTCAAGGGCGACGGCGGCAGCTCGTGGGGCAACCAGATGCGTTCGTACGTCCTCCACCCGTACCAGATGGTCAAGGACCTGCGTACGGAGTTCGAGGTCGGCAACCCGCAGTCCGTCCTGGACGGCGAGATCGACGGCTTCCTCGAGGCCGGCATCCGCTGGCGCAAGCAGCAGGAGAGGTAGACCGGACACGCAAAAACGGCGCCGGGCCCGGCGCCGTTTTTGCGTCTCTGGGGCCTGCCCGCCTTCCGCTGACGGTGACCTTCCGCGCTGCGGCTCGTTTACGGAAACGTACTTCCCGGAAGTACGTTTCCGTAAGCCTCACCGCTAGCTGGGAGCACCACCATGGGGCGCGCCTCCAGGTCTCTGACCAAGCCGGACGACATGTTCGACCGGGACTGGGAGTGGAGCGAGCTGACCGCATTCGCCGCCGATGAAGGGCCGGAAGCGACGCTCGCCGTCGTGTCGGGTCGGAGACGGCAAGGCAAGTCCTTCCTTCTGGACGCCTTGGCACGGTCTGCCGGGGGCTTCTATTTCTGTGCGTACGAAGCCACCGAAGCGGAGTCGCTGCGCCGGCTCGGCGAAGAGCTGGCGGAGTACACGGGCAGCCCGGCCCCGTTGCGTTTCGAGCGGTGGGAACACGCCGTGGACGCGCTGCTGGCGCTGGGGGCGGAACGACCGGTGCCGGTCGTGCTCGACGAGTTCCCCTACCTCGTACGCCACACGCCCTCGCTACCGTCCATCGTCCAAGTCGCGTTCGGACCACGCAGGCCGGAGCGATTGCGGTCCCGCACGCGGCTGCTGCTGTGCGGCAGTTCGCTGTCGTTCATGGGCGGACTGCTCAGTGGTACGTCGCCGTTGCGCGGCCGCGCCGGCCTTGAGCTGGTCGTCCACCCGCTGGACTTCCGTCAGGCCGCCGCCTTCTGGGGTATTCAGGATCCGCGACTGGCCTGCCTGGTGCACTCGGTGGTGGGAGGAACTCCCGCCTATCGAAGGGAGTTCGTGCGCGAGGACACGCCGAACGGCATCGAGGACTTCGACGACTGGGTCTGCCGCACCGCGCTGTCCCCGCGCTCCCCCTTGTACAGGGAGGCGCGCTACCTGCTGGCGGACGAGTCCGATGTCCGGGACCGGGCGCTCTACCACTCTGTGCTCGCCGCGCTCGCCGAGGGCAACTGCACGGCCGGGAAGATCGCCGGCCGCCTTGAGAGGTCCAGCGGCGATATCACGCACCCTCTGACGGTGTTGCAGGACTGCGGTCTCGTGCGGCGAGAGCCGGACGCCTTTCGCGGCAATCGCAGTACGTACCAGGTGGCCGAGCCGCTCATCGCTTTCGATCACGCCATCGCCCGCCCGCGGCGTGGGCTGCTGGACCGGGGGCGGGCCCGCGAGGTGTGGGAGAACGCTCGACCCACGTTCCGCTCGGCCGTCGTCGGGCCGCATTTCGAGCAGTTGTGCCGCGACTGGGTGGCCCACTTCGCCGCTGCCGGGACATTCGGCGGTATGCCGATCGACGTGACGCGCGGCACAGTCGCCGACCCCGGTCGCAAGTCCAGCCATGAGGTGGACGTGGTAGTGCGCGGAGCTGTCGGTCAGGACACCAGTGTGTTGCTGTCGATCGGTGAGGTGAAGTGGGACCAGACCATGGGGATCGGACAGCTTGAGCGGCTGAGGCATGTCCTGCAGCTGCTGCGGGCGCGCGGCGAGGACACCTCACTCACGGTGCCCGCCTGCTACACCGGCGCCGGGTTCACGCTGGAGCTCAGGGCTGCCGAGGCGCGGGGCGAGGTCGTACTCGTGGACCTGGCGCGGCTCTATGGCGGGGAGTGACCAGCTCTTCCAGGAGGCCGGAGTTTTGCGCCTACGGTGCGTGCCCGCCTTCTGGGGGCGCACCTCGGGCACGCGCACAGCGGGAAGCGGCACCCCGCTTCGAGCGGCGGCGCCAGCCGGTCCCGGCGGTACGTCACCCTCGGTCCCCACATACGCCCGCCGTCCCGCGACACCCGCAGGGTGATCACCGCGCCCGCCTCATCCCCGCTCGCCTTGTCCATGAACTGCCACTCCTCTCGCTCTGTGTGCGGTTCCGATCGCAGAGTGATGTGAACGGCCTGCAGAGAAGGTGCGTCTTCGCTGACGCAAGCGGAATATGTGGTGTCGGCTCGCTTTGTCGACATGGGAACTGCCTTTCCAGGGGCGGCAGTTCCGCGTTTACGTCACAGTTGCGTGCCCGTACCTCGGTCAACTCTCCTTATTTCGGGCATTGCGCGCGCAACGACCTTGACGCGTTCACGGAAACTGGGAAGGGTGAGCGCGGCATGCGTATTTCTGGGGCGCGTGTGGGCGGGGGAAACGGAAGTGCAACCCTCAGCGGCTGCAGCCCCAAGACGATGCATCACTGACGAATAGCTACTGGGGGTAGCAGGCAGATGACCAAGAAGACGCGTGTGCGCGTGGCGCGGATAGCGGCCGGTGCGGTGATCGCCGCCGGTGCGTCCCTGACTGCCGCGGGCGCCGCTCAGGCCGTCGGTATCGGCGTGAACGTTGCGGGCCTCAGCGCGGAGGCGGCGGTCGACGAGCAGGGCGCCGAGATCTCCCTCGGGATCAACGACACTGAGGGTGGTGACAACGAGGGCGGCGACAACGAGGGTGGCGACAGCAGCGGCAACGACACTCTCGGTCAGGTCGCCGGTGGTGGTGCTGGTGACCCGACGAACGGTGGCGCGGCGGCTGGTGACCCGACGAACGGTGGCGCGGCGGCTGGTGACCCGACGAACGGTGGCGCGGCGGCTGGTGACCCGACGAACGGTGGGGCCGCGGCTGGTGACCCGACCAATGGTGGCGCGGCGGCTGGTGACCCGACGAACGGTGGGGCGGCGGCTGG
>NZ_JBHWKX010000053.1:24355-52210 GCF_042730885.1 Streptomyces sp. NPDC059909 | reverse complement strand
CGACAAGAAGAACCGGGCAAGCCAGGCCCTGTTCACCTGCCGGAACTGCGGGGTCGTTGCCCACGCAGACCGGAATGCCTCCCGCAACATCGCCCAGCGCGGCGAGGCTGCGTGGACTGCGGGGCGTGAGTCACGCGTCCCTGCCACCCCATAGGGGTGTCTGGACGCAGGAGCCCACCCAGCAGCCAGTTGGGCACTACCTCCAAGCCCGGTCGTTTACGGCCGGGTCAAGTTGACTCCTCATCGCGGGTCAGCCGGTTCCAGACCGGTCCTCCCGGCCTGACCGCAGGGCTGACGAGTACGGTCAACAGTGTCTTCTCGACGTACGCGCGCCGCTCTACGAAGTCAAGTCCATCCCACACTCGCCTCAAGTCAACCGGTCTCCCCTGCGTGCGCAGTGAGCGACGGCGCCACTCGTTCCGCTCGTTGATCAGTCGGCGCTCTTTCGCCTCCGCCTTCGCAAGGAACGCGAAGAACCGCTCCTTGCTGACCAGACGCTGTTCGCGGCGCTCCGTCCAGTCCTGGATGTCCTCCCGGACACGGGCCAGTCGTTCCTCAACTTGCCATTGCGCTAGGGTGCGTTTCAGAAGTGGATCTTGATACATGAAGATCCACTTCTGAAACGCACCCTAGGTCACCTCAGTGGGCTCGCTGCACCAAGTCGTCGGTCATGCCGTGAGGTTACTTCCGCCAATGCTCTGCTCGTGGAGATCCCGGCGCCGCTGGGGATCGCGACGAGAGTCATGTCGCGAGCGTACGCAGCACGGCGACACGACGGCGACCGGATTACCCGGGCTCCGGACCGCGCCCGTCTCGGAGTCCGCTTTCCGCCCGATCCGCTCCCACTCGGCGCCCCGACCTGCCCCGTCAGCCCGCCGGACGCCCGTCCACCAGCTCCACCGGCCCCGTACCCCCGTCGAGCGCGTCGAGGGCGGCCAGGACCCGGGAGCCCAGGGACCCGAGCAGATACGTCGTGATCTCGTCGCGGGCCACCAGCTTCCAGGAGATCAGCTCCTCCTCCTGCAGCCGGATCGCCTTGAAGCCGTCGCCGCCGAGCACCCCGCCGTCGTAGACGTACGCCACGATCGGCGGGCGCTGCGCGCCCCGCACCCAGTCGACCGCGAGCAGCCGGCCGGGCGTGACGTCCAGGCCGATCTCCTCGAGGGTCTCGCGGCGCGCGGCCTCGCGCGGGGTCTCGCCGGCGTCGGACTCGATCGTGCCGCCCGGGAGGGCCCAGCCCTCGCGGTAGTTGGGCTCGACGAGCAGCACCCGGCCCTCCGCGTCACGGAAGAGCGTGGCGGCGCCGGAGAGGACACGGGGGAGGCCGGCGATGTACGTGGCGTAGTCCGAGGTGGTCACCGGTGCAGCCTAACGGCCCGTCGGCCGGGCCCGGGACCCCGTGTCAGGTGGACGCCAACCGGGCCGTGCGGTCCGCCAGTTCGCCGATCCTCGCGCCGTCGAAGCCGAACACCGCGCTGCGTACGCGGTCCTCCAGCGGCCGGGTCCACTGGGGTGGGATGCCGGACGCGCCGGCGAGCACCCCGGCGACCGATCCGGCCGTCGCGCCGTTGGAGTCCGTGTCGAGACCGCCGCGGACCGTGAGGGCGATGGTGGTGGTGAAGTCCCCGGCGCCGTACAGCAGTCCGGCCGTGATGACCGACGCGTTGGGGACGGTGTGGATCCAGCCGAGCCGCCCGTGCTCCTCTTCCAGCGCGGTGAGGGCATCGGACCAGGTCAGTCCGCTGTCGTACAGGGCCGCCGTACGGCGGACCGCACGCGCGAGCCGGCTGCTCGCCGGGATGCGGTCGAGGGCCGTCTCGATCGCCTCGCGCGCATCCGCCGCCGTGAACGCCGCCGCGACCATCGCGGCCGCCCACATCGCCCCGTAGACGCCGTTGCCGGTGTGGGACAGCACCGCGTCGCGGCGGGCGAGGGACGCGGCGCGGTGCGGGTCACCGGGGGAGGTCCAGCCGAAGATGTCGGCGCGGATCAGGGCGCCGATCCACTCCTGGTACGGGTTGTCGTACGTGGCCGTCAGCGGCGGTTTCAGGCCGGACGTGAGATTGCGGTACGCCGCCCGCTCCGCCGTGAACGTCTGCAGATACGGGAGCCTCAGCAGCCACAGCTCGCCGACCTGCTCCGTGGTGAAGCCGAAGCCATGGGTCTCGAGGAGATGCAGTCCGAGGATCGCGTAGTCCACGTCGTCGTCACGGGAACTGCCGTGGATCCGGCCGCGGACGCACTGCCGCCACTCGGGGCGCAGCTCGAACTCTCCTTCGGGCGCGTCCGGTGGGGGCTCGGGGAGGTAGTCGGTGAGCGGGAGCGCGTCGGTGAGCCGGAGGTAGCGGTCGATGCGGTCGCGCGTCCAGTAGTCCCCGCGTTCGACGGGCTTCCCGAGCATGTTGCCGGCGATCCGGCCGAGCCAGCCGCCGAGGATCCGGTCGGCCGTCCGCGTGCCTTGAGGGGTCATGATGCGGGGTGTACCCGGTTCCGGCTCAGACATCGGGCCCGCCCTCGGCGCGCGCCGCCCTCGCCCCGGCCCCGGCCGTCGTGGTCACCGGAGCCTCGCCGCCCACGCCACCACCGCGACGACCGCGGCCACGCCGATTCCGATGATGGCGCGGTCGGGTGAAGGAACGGGCGGCGCCGGCCGATCGATCAGATCCGTACGTTCCGTGTTCATGTCGCCCCACTATGGTGCGACATAGGCCTGTATCAGGGGGTGGCACGCCGTCTCGGGGTGCGGATAGGGTCGGGGCGGCGCGACTGCCTGTTCGAAAGCAAGGGATAGCAAGGTGGCGGACGGAGCAGTTACTGCCGCGCGAGTGCTCGTGGCGGCGGACAAGTTCAAGGGCTCGCTTACGGCCGTGCAGGTCGCGGAGCGGGTGACGGCCGGGCTGCGGCGGGTCGTCCCGGGGCTTCCCGTGGAGACCCTGCCCGTCGCCGACGGCGGCGACGGCACGGTCGCGGCGGCGGTCGCCGCGGGGTTCGAGCGCCGTGAGGTGCGGGTGACGGGGCCGACCGGCGAGCCCGTGACGGCCGCGTTCGCGCTGCGCGACACCACCGCGGTGGTGGAGATGGCGGAGGCGTCGGGCCTCCAGCACCTCCCCGACGGGGTCTTCGCTCCGCTCACGGCGACGACGTACGGCTCCGGCGAGCTGCTGAGCGCGGCGCTGGACGCGGGGGCGCGGACCATCGTCTTCGGCGTCGGGGGCAGCGCGACCACGGACGGCGGGGCCGGGATGCTGGCCGCGCTGGGTGCGCGCTTCCTGGACGCGGACGGCAAGCCCGTCGGACCCGGCGGCGGCGCGCTGATCGATGTGGCCTCCGCCGACCTGTGCGGCCTCGACGCCCGTTTCAAGGACGTCGACCTGGTCCTCGCCAGCGATGTGGACAACCCGCTGACCGGCCCGAAAGGCGCGCCCGCCGTCTTCGGCCCGCAGAAGGGTGCCTCGCCGGAGGACGTCGCCGCGCTGGACGCGGCGCTGGCCCACTACGCCTCCGTCCTCGGCCCCGAGCAGGCCGCGCTGCCCGGCGCGGGCGCCGCGGGCGGCATCGGCTACGGCGCTCTGGTCGCGCTCGGTGCGCGTTTCCGTCCCGGCATCGAGGTCATGCTCGACATCCTCGGCTTCGCCCCGGCGCTGTCCAGGGCGACGCTCGTCATCACCGGCGAGGGCTCCCTGGACGAGCAGACCCTCCACGGCAAGGCCCCGGCGGGCGTCGCCGCGGCCGCCCGCGCGGAGGGCAAGGAAGTCGTCGCGGTCTGCGGCCGCCTCGCGCTCCCGCCCGAGGCCGTCGGCAAGGCCGGCATCCGCCGCGCGTACGCCCTCCTGGACCTGGAGCCGGACCCTGCGGTCTGCATGGCGCAGGCGGGTCCGCTGCTGGAGCGCCTCGCGGAGAACATCGCACGGGACTTCCTCGTCGGAAGCTGACCCGCGCCCCCCTGGACCGAGCGGCCGCGTGCCCCCGCCGGAAACCGTCCGGCGGGGGCACGCGTGTGTCCCTACCACCAGTAGCTCGGATACCGGGGCGTCTTCCCGCTGCGCCCCACGACGATGCCCACGGCGACGATGACCGCCGTGGCCAGCAGCAGAAGCAGCAGGAAGCTCGCCGGAGCGGGCTCGGTGAGCACCACGATGACCGACGTCGCGGCGGCGGGTGAGTGCGGCGTACGGGTGAGCCCCATAGCGCCGATGGAGAGACCGCCGGCCACTGCGGCGGTCCACAGTGAACTGCCGCCGATCCCCAGGGCGACGAAACCGACGACGGTGGAGATGAGCTGGCCGCCGATGACGCTGCGGGGCTGGGCGAGCGGCAGCGCCGGGGCGGCGAAGACGAGGGCCGCACTGGCGGCCAGCGGCGGGATGAGCACCGTATGGCCGAGAGCCGCGCCGATCGCGACCAGAGAGACCAGCGACACCACGCCGCCCAGGGTGGCGACCGAGATGGCGGACTTCGCCGCGTGTGACGGGGCCTTGCCTGCCCAGGCGGTGGCCAGGCGTCGTACGGCGGTGCGCTCGGTCGTCGAGATGTCGGACACGGATGTTCCCTCCCACAGAGCTGTCCGGAACTTGCGTGCGAGGACCATACTGTATGCAGTATGTATTGGTCGCGTGTTTGGTCATCGATCGCGGCAGGTGGAGCGATGGGCGACAGGGCGGACGAGGAGGGCGGCGGGCCGGCCGTCGGCCAACTTCCGCTGTCCGGCGAGCCGTTGCCGCTGGAGCTGGCGAACACGGGTAAGTCAGGGCGGAGCGCGCGCTCACGCCGTGGACGCGCTCACCCGACCGGCGGAGCAAGACGAGTGGAGGACGCAGGGCCGCGCCGCGGACCCGGGGCACGCTGCGGTGGTCGACGCGCCGGCCAGGGCTGCCGCCCAGTGGCAGGAGTTGGGTGCCGGGCCGTCCTTCGAGATCTCCTGCGGGTGGCGCTCGACGAGGTCGCGACGGAGGCGCGGGGCTCCTCCGGCGAGGGCGCCGCACAGCCCGGTGCCCGGCCAGGGCAAGGGCAAGGCGCCGGGTCAGGCCGGGCGGTTGCGTGCGTAGTGGCGCTGCGCCTTGGCGCGGTTGCCGCAACCTGCCATGGAGCACCAGCGCCGGGTGCCGTTCTTGGACACGTCGTAGAAGTGCAGCAGGCACTCGTGGTTCGCGCACGGGCGGATCCGGTCGGGGCGGTCGGCGAGCAGTCGCAGCCAGTTCTCGGCCGCGGACCAGGCCGGCAGCCAGGACGGGTCGTCCACCTCGGTGTCGTCCTCCGGCTGCCCGTCGGAGCCCAGCAGGTGGCGGACACGCCCGTGCTCCAGTACCGCATTGAGCGCGTCCACGGCCTTCGCCGACGGCCGCGCGGGCGAGGCGACGAGCGCGTCGAGCGCCGCCCGGGCCTGGAGGAGCCGCTCCAGCGTGTCGCGGTGCGCTGGAACGGGACGGTCGCCGAGCGCCTCGCGGACGGGAGGACTGCCGAGCCATACGGACAGGCCGGCGACGGAGTCCAGCAGGTCGTGGCGGCCGTCCGCGTCGATCCAGCGGGTGTTGAGGAGATCGACGGAGAGGGGCTCGCCGGTCAGCGGCCGGGGGTCGGCCTCGATGGTGGGCGGCACAGGAAGCTCCCTCCTTCGCGGTGGACAGGGCGGACAGGGCGTCGTCGCAACGTCCACAGTAACCGGTCATCCCTTGATCAGCAGTTGACGTTCCGGGTACGACGAAGGGCCCGGGTGCCGTGCACCCGGGCCCTTCGTCGTCGTACGGATGTTGCCGCGTCAGCGGCTACGGCAGCTGCGCCGAAGCCCGCGCCTCACGCCGGTTGTCCCGGAACGTGTTCACCCGCCGCGCCGTCGCGAACAGCGGGATCGTCGCCGCGAGCACGATCTGCAGCGCGCAGCCGGTCTGGAGCAGCAGCTGACCGCCCGGCGCGTCGAACGCCCAGGCCGCCAGCAGACCCATCGCGGACACGATCCAGCCGAGCATCGCCACCGCGAGGACACCCCGCGGCTTCGGGTACTCGACCCGGCTCACCATCAGCCAGGCCGTGCCGATGATCGCGAGCAGCGTCGGGATGAACGGCAGCTCGAGGAGCACGATCGAGACGACCGTCAGCGCGCCGAAGGGGCTCGGCATGCCCTGGAACATGCCGTCCTTCATCGTCACGCACGAGAATCTGGCCAGTCGCAGCACGACCGCGAGCAGCACCACGATCGCGGCGACCGCCGAGACCTTCTGGTGGGCGTCGTCGGCGACCATTCCGTACACGAGGACGAAGTACGCCGGCGCCAGCCCGAAGCTGATCAGGTCGGACAGGTTGTCCAGCTCCGCGCCCATCGGCGAGCTGCGCAGCTTGCGTGCCACGAGCCCGTCGCAGAGGTCGAAGATCGCCGCGCAGAGCATGAGGATCACGGCGGTGGCCGCGGAGTGCCGGGCCATGCCGCTCTCGCCGCTGCCGACGAGGTGGGGGATCAGGATCCCGGTGGTGGTGAAGTACACCGCCATGAATCCGCACGTCGCGTTACCGAGCGTGAGGGTGTCCGCTATCGAGAGCCGCAGGGAGAGGGGCATCTCCTCGGCTTCGTCGGCGGCCCCGGACGCGGACGCGGACTCGGAGCCCTCGGCATCCCGAACCCAGCCCGCCTCTGTCTCGGGATCAATCACGGTCAATGCGAGTCACCCCCGCAGTCGTGGCCTGGCCGACCTCGACAGCGACCTCGACACCTGCGGGAAGGTAGATGTCGACCCGCGAGCCGAAGCGGATCAGGCCGATGCGCTCACCCTGCTCGACCTTGGTGCCCTGCGGGATGTACGGAACGATGCGACGGGCGACGGCGCCCGCGATCTGGACCATCTCGATGTCACCGAGCTCGGTGTCGAAGTGCCAGACAACGCGCTCGTTGTTCTCGCTCTCCTTGTTGAACGCCGGGACGAATCCGCCGGGCACGTGCTCGACGGACGTCACCGTGCCGGCGAGCGGAGCGCGGTTGACGTGGACGTTCAGCGGGCTCATGAAGATGGCGACGCGGGTGCGCCCGTCCTTCCACGGCATGATGCTCTGCACCACACCGTCGGCCGGGGAGATGACCCGGCCCTGGGCGATCTCGCGCTCGGGGTCGCGGAAGAACCACAGCATGCCCGCCGCGAGGGCGGTGGTGGGCACGGCGATGGCGGCGGCACGCCTCGACCGGCGCGCACGCGCCAGGCTCAGGGCCGCGGTCGCGACGGTCGGCAGGAGCCACGGCGATGCTCCGCGCGCGAGGCGGACACGGCCGCGTGGTGCAGAGGTTTGGCTGTGGGGCATGGATGACCTTCGTAGCGGATGATGCCGCGCTGGCAACAGGGGGACGGCGGCTTTCCGGCGATGCTATCGGTTGCGGGCCGCAACTGGGCAAGCCAAAAGTCGAGTCGGCGGCCGGAAGGCGATCACAGGGTGTGATCTTCTTCGCGGCCAAACCGACTCAAAAGCGACGATCAGCCCTGGAATCGGTACTCCTCGAGGAGCCGACGACCAATGATCATTTTCTGGATCTCGGCGGTACCTTCGCCGATCAACAGCATCGGAGCCTCACGGTAGAGGCGCTCGATCTCGTACTCCTTGGAGAAGCCGTAACCGCCGTGGATGCGGAAGGCGTCCTCGACGACTTCCTTGCAGTACTCGGACGCGAGGTACTTCGCCATCCCTGCCTCCAGGTCATTTCGCTCCCCGGAGTCCTTTTTGCGAGCTGCGTTGACCATCATGGCATGGGCGGCCTCGACCTTGGTAGCCATCTCGGCGAGCTTGAACTGAATGGCCTGATGCTGCGCGATCGGCTTTCCGAAAGTGTGACGCTGCTGGGCATAAGAGACACCCAGCTCGAAGGCGCGCTGAGCGACACCGCAGCCACGCGCCGCCACATTCACGCGGCCGACTTCCACTCCGTCCATCATTTGGTAAAACCCTCGGCCCGTGGTGCCGCCGAGGACCCGATTGGCCGGAATGCGCAGTCCGTCCATGATGAGCTCGGTCGTGTCGACGCCCTTGTAGCCCATCTTGTCGATCTTCCCCGGGATGGTGAGACCGGGCCGGACCTCTCCGAAGCCGGGCTCCTTCTCGATCAGGAAGGTCGTCATCGACTTGTGCGGGGCCGTGCCCTCGGGGTGTCCTTCGTCACTTCGCACGAGAACCGCGACCAGGGTCGACGTGCCGCCGTTCGTCAGCCACATCTTCTGGCCGTTCAGGACGTACTCGTCGCCGTTCTTCACCGCCTTCGACGTGATCGCCGACACGTCCGAGCCGAGACCCGGCTCGGACATCGAGAACGCGCCACGCACCTCGCCGGCCGCCATACGGGGCAGGAAGTAGTCCTTCTGCTCCTGCGTGCCGTGCTGCTTCAGCATGTACGCCACGATGAAGTGCGTGTTGATGATGCCCGAGACGGACATCCAGCCACGGGCGATCTCCTCGACGCACAGCGCGTACGTGAGCAGGGACTCGCCCAGCCCCCCGTACTCCTCGGGAATCATCAGGCCGAAGAGTCCGAGCTCCTTGAGGCCGTCGACGATCTGCTGCGGGTACTCGTCGCGGTGCTCCAGCTCCGTCGCGACCGGAATGATCTCCTTGTCGACGAAGTCCCGGACGGTCGACAGGATCTCCTGCTGGATGTCGGTCAGACCAGCGGTCTGGGCGAGTCGGGCCATGACTACTTCTCCGCCTTCTTCGAGGGCTCGATCAGCTCCGGGCGGCCGGGCTGCTCGCCGCCGCGCTCCTTGATGTACGTCTCGGTGGGGACCATCACCTTGCGGCGGAACACGCACACGAGCGTGCCGTCCTGCTTGTAGCCCTTGGTCTCGACGTAGACGATCCCGCGGTCGCTCTTCGACTTCGACGGGGTCTTGTCGAGGACGGTCGTCTCGCCGTAGATCGTGTCGCCGTGGAAGGTCGGCGCCACGTGCCGCAGCGACTCGATCTCCAGATTGGCGATGGCCTTGCCCGAGACGTCCGGCACGGACATGCCGAGCAGCAGCGAGTAGATGTAGTTGCCCACGACAACGTTCTTCCCGAAGTCCGTCGTCTTCTCCGCATAGTTCGTGTCCATGTGGAGCGGGTGGTGGTTCATCGTGAGCAGGCAGAAGAGGTGGTCGTCGTACTCCGTGACCGTCTTCCCGGGCCAGTGCTTGTAGACCGCGCCGACCTCGAACTCCTCGTACGTGCGTCCGAACTGCATGGTGCTCAGGCCTCCGGGGCTTCGAACTTCGAGGTACGGGCCATACCGGCGGCGCGGCCCTTGCCGGAGATGACCAGGGCCATCTTGCGGCTGGCCTCGTCGATCATCTCGTCGCCGAGCATCGCCGAGCCCTTCTTGCCGCCCGCCTCGGACGTGTAGTACTCGTACGCGTCCAGGATCAGCTCGGCGTGGTCGTAGTCCTCCTGGGAGGGCGAGAAGATCTCGTTGGACGCCTCGACCTGGCCGGGGTGCAGCACCCACTTGCCGTCGAAGCCGAGCGCCGCGGCGCGCTGCGCCACCTCGCGGTAGCCGTCGATGTTGCGGATCTGGAGGTACGGGCCGTCGATCGCCTGGAGGTTGTTGGCGCGGGCGGCCATGAGGATCTTCATCAGGATGTAGTGGTAGGCGTCCGCCGGGTAGCCGGGCGGCTGCTCGCCGACGACAAGGGACTTCATGTTGATCGAGGCCATGAAGTCGGCGGGGCCGAAGATGATCGTCTCCACGCGCGGGGACGCCTGGGCGATCGCGTTGACGTTGTTGAGGCCCTGGGCGTTCTCGATCTGCGCCTCGATGCCGATCTTGCCGACCTCGAAGCCCATGGTCTTCTCGATCTGGGTCAGCAGGAGGTCGAGGGCGACGATCTGCTCGGCGTCCTGGACCTTCGGCAGCATGATGCAGTCGAGGTTCTGGCCCGCACCCTCGACGACCGTCACGACGTCCCGGTACGTCCACTGCGTCGTCCAGTCGTTGACCCGCACGACGCGCGTCTTGCCCGTCCAGTCGCCCTCGTTGAGGAACTTGACGATCGTGTGCCGCGCCTCGGGCTTGGCGAGCGGCGCACAGGCGTCCTCCAGGTCCAGGAAGACCTGGTCGGCCGGCAGGCCCTGGGCCTTCTCCAGGAACCGCGGGTTCGAACCGGGCACCGCGAGGCAGGAGCGGCGCGGGCGCAGCCGGTTGACGGGCGTGGTCATGCGGGGACCTCCAGAGGGTCGAGCTTGTTCGCTGTACGGATCTCGTCGACGATACGGCCGATGATCTCCGTGATACCGAAGTCCTTCGGGGTGAAGACGGCGGCCACACCCGCACGCTTCAGATCCTCGGCATCGCTGTTCGGGATGATCCCGCCCACGATCACCGGGATGTCGGACGCGCCCGCCTCACGCAGGCGCGACAGTACGTCAGGGACCAGCTCGGCGTGCGAGCCGGACAGGATCGACAGGCCCACGCAGTGCACGTCCTCCGCGAGCGCGGCACTGACGATCTGCTCGGGCGTGAGCCGGATGCCCTGGTAGACCACCTCGAAGCCCGCGTCGCGCGCCCGCACGGCGATCTGCTCGGCACCGTTGGAGTGCCCGTCCAGGCCGGGCTTGCCGACCAGCAGTCGCAGCCGGCCCGAGCCCAGCTCGTCGGCGGTACGGGACACCTTCTCGCGGACGAGTGCCAGCGGCGTGCCCTCCTCGGCGGTCACCGCGACCGGCGCGGACGACACACCGGTCGGGGCGCGGAACTCGCCGAAGACGTCCCGCAGCGCCCAGGCCCACTCGCCGGTGGTGACGCCCGCGCGGGCGCACTCCACGGTGGCGGCCATCAGATTGCCCTCGCCCGCCGCCGTGGCCTTCAGCGCCGCGAGGGCCTCCTGGGCACGGCTCTCGTCGCGGTTGTCGCGCCACTCGTGGAGCTTCGCGACGACACGCGCCTCGTTCGCCGGGTCGACGGTCATGATCGCGGTGTCGAGGTCCGCGGTGAGCGGGTTGGGCTCGGTGGTCTCGAAGATGTTGACGCCGACGATCTTCTCGTCACCGGCCTCGATCCGGGCCCGCCGCTCGGCGTGCGAGGACACCAGCTGCGACTTGAGGTACCCGGACTCGACGGCCGCCATCGCGCCGCCCATCTCCTGGATCCGCTCGATCTCGGCGAGCGACTCCGCGACCAGGGCTTCCACCTTGGCCTCGATGACGTGCGAGCCCGCGAAGATGTCCTCGTACTCCAGCAGGTCCGACTCGTGCGCGAGGACCTGCTGGATGCGCAGCGACCACTGCTGGTCCCAGGGCCTGGGCAGGCCCAGCGCCTCGTTCCACGCAGGGAGCTGCACGGCACGGGCGCGGGCGTCCTTCGAGAGCGTCACGGCCAGCATCTCGAGGACGATGCGCTGGACGTTGTTCTCCGGCTGGGCCTCGGTCAGACCGAGCGAGTTGACCTGGACGCCGTAGCGGAAGCGGCGCTGCTTGGCGTTCTCGATGCCGTAGCGCTCACGCGTGACCGTGTCCCAGATGCGGCCGAAGGCGCGCATCTTGCACATCTCCTCGATGAAGCGGACGCCCGCGTTCACGAAGAAGGAGATCCGGGCGACGACGTCGCCGAACTTCTCCTGCGGCACCTGCCCGGAGTCGCGCACCGCGTCCAGGACGGCGATCGCCGTGGACATCGCGTAGGCGATCTCCTGGACCGGCGTGGCCCCGGCCTCCTGCAGGTGGTAGCTGCAGATGTTGATCGGGTTCCACTTGGGGATGTGCGCCACCGTGTAGGTGATCATGTCGGTCGTCAGCCGCAGCGAGGGACCCGGCGGGAAGACGTGCGTCCCGCGCGACAGGTACTCCTTGACGATGTCGTTCTGCGTCGTCCCCTGGAGCTGGGTGATGTCCGCGCCCTGCTCCTCCGCGACCACCTGGTAGAGCGCCAGCAGCCACATGGCGGTGGCGTTGATGGTCATCGATGTGTTCATCTGCTCCAGGGGGATGTCCTGGAACAGCCGCCGCATGTCACCGAGGTGCGAGACCGGGACCCCGACCCGGCCGACCTCGCCGCGGGCGAGGACGTGGTCGGGGTCGTAGCCGGTCTGCGTCGGCAGGTCGAACGCGACCGACAGGCCGGTCTGGCCCTTGGCGAGATTGCGCCGGTACAGCTCGTTGGACGCCTCGGCCGTGGAGTGACCGGCGTACGTGCGCATGAGCCACGGCCGGTCCTTCTGACGCTCTGTCATCTGATGGACCTCTGACTCAGATGTTCCGGAAGCGGTTGATGGCGTCGAGGTGCTTGGCACGCATCTCCTCGTCGCGCACGCCCAGGCCCTCGCGGGGCGCCAGCACGAGCACGCCGACCTTGCCCTGGTGGAGGTTGCGGTGCACGTCGTACGCGGCCTGGCCGGTCTCCTCCAGGGAGTAGACCTTCGACAGGGTGGGGTGGATCTTGCCCTTGGCGATCAGGCGGTTGGCCTCCCAGGCCTCGCGGTAGTTCGCGAAGTGCGAGCCGATGATGCGCTTCAGCGACATCCACAGGTAGCGGTTGTCGTACTCGTGGTTGTAGCCCGACGTGGACGCGCAGGTCACGATCGTGCCGCCCTTGCGCGTGACGTAGACGGACGCGCCGAAGGTCTCCCGGCCCGGGTGCTCGAAGACGATGTCGACGTCCTCGCCACCGGTGAGCTCGCGGATGCGCTTGCCGAAGCGCTTCCACTCCTTCGGGTCCTGGGTGTGCTCGTCCTTCCAGAACTTGTAGCCCTCGGCGTTGCGGTCGATGATCGCCTCGGCGCCCATCGCCCGGCAGATGTCGGCCTTCTGGTCGCTGGAGACGACACAGATCGGGTTGGCGCCGCCGGCGAGGGCGAACTGGGTGGCGTACGAGCCGAGTCCACCGCTCGCGCCCCAGATCAGGACGTTGTCGCCCTGCTTCATCCCGGCGCCGTTGCGGGAGACCAGCTGGCGGTACGCGGTGGAGTTGACCAGACCCGGTGCCGCCGCCTCCTCCCAGCTCAGGTGCTTGGGCTTGGGCATCAGCTGGTTCGACTTGACAAGTGCGATCTCTGCCAGGCCGCCGAAGTTGGTCTCGAAGCCCCAGATCCGCTGCTCGGGGTCGAGCATCGTGTCGTTGTGGCCGTCGGAGCTCTCCAGCTCGACGGAGAGGCAGTGCGCGACGACCTCGTCACCAGGCTGCCAGGCGTTGACGCCGGGGCCGGTGCGCAGGACGACGCCGGCGAGGTCGGAGCCGATGATGTGGTACGGCAGGTCGTGGCGCTTGGTGAGCTCGGAGAGCTTTCCGTAGCGCTCCAGGAAGCCGAAGGTCGGGAGCGGCTCGAAGATCGAGGTCCAGACGGAGTTGTAGTTGACCGAGCTGGCCATGACCGCCACGAGCGCCTCACCGGGGCCGAGCTCGGGGACGGGCACGTCGTCGAGGTGGAGCGACTTGCGCGGGTCCTTCTCGCGCGTCGCCAGGCCCGAGAACATCTCGGTCTCGTCCTTGTGCACGGTCACCGCACGGTACGACTCGGGGAGGGGCAGTGCGGCGAAGTCGGCGGACGTGGAGTCCGGCGACTGAATCGCGTCCAGGATTTCCTTCACGGTGTTGCCTCCGGCGAAGAGCGTTCGATTTCGGGGAACGCTGAGGGGAACGTCGGGAGTGCTGCTTCGGAGGTGCCGTCGGTTCGGCGGGGGTGGTGCTGTGGCAGCGCTTTTGTGGGCGCGGGAGGTTGCCTGTGACGCAGGCGTCCGGGCGCGCGAGCCGGGAGGCTTGCGGGGACAGCCGGCGTACGAGAGTTCTCTGCACGCCGGCCGCCCGGACATCATCAACGTATGGCACCGCGTGCCAGGCCGCAAGACACTGGGTGCCAACAATTTCACTCAGATGCAATCTGGGCGTCACAAATGAGCGATGATCGATCAGGTGTCCCGATGTGGATCAGGCAGGTTCACGCCACGGATGCCGGGGATTCGGAAGCGCGGTTCATGATCGCCAGAAAAGGCCACCCCGAGCGAGCAAGGAACAACGTTGTCATCGACTCTTTCGTCACCGTCTCGTCGCACGCTGCTGGCGGCGGGCGCCGCCGGCGCCGCCACCGCACTGCTCGGTGCCGGGCCGGCCGCCGCCGCGGACCTCAAGCCGACCGCCGCCGTGCGTGTCCTGACCTACAACATCCATCACGGAGCGAGCGGTGCCGAGGTCTTCGACCTGGAGCGCGTTGCCGAGGTGATCGAGGCGGTGCGCCCCGACATCGTCGGTCTGCAGGAGGTCGACCGCCACTGGTCCGCGCGCAGCCAGTGGCTCGACCTTCCGGAGTGGTTCTCGGAGCGGCTGGGGATGCGCTACGTGTACGGCGCCAACCTCGACCTCGACCCGCTGGTGCCGGGCGACCCGCGCCGTCAGTACGGCACCGCGATCCTCACCCCGTGGCCGGTCAAGTCCTCGAGCAACACCCTGCTGCCCAAGCTGGGCACCCACGAGCAGCGCGGTCTGCTCCAGGCGGAGATCGAGGTCAACGGCTCCCGGGTGCGGTTCGCCAACACCCACCTGCAGCACAACGACGCCTTCGAGCGGCAGCTGCAGGCCGCCAGGATCCGTGAGCTGCTGGGTGACGACGCCGACCGCACGATCCTCGTCGGCGACCTGAACGCCGTCCCCGGCACCCCCGAGATGCTGACCATGACCGGGTTCCTGAAGGACGCCTGGACCGAGGCGGGCTCGGGTGACGGGTACACCCACGACTCCGAGCACCCGCACGCACGTATCGACTACGTGATGCACTCGTCCGACGTCCGGGCGGAGAGCGCCGCCGTGATCATGAGCGACCCGCTGACCTCCGACCATCTCCCGGTCGCCGCGGACCTGCGGGTCGACAAGGGCCGGTTCTGACCCTGCAGCCGCACCGTTCCGGTCTCCGGCCCGGTACCGCGGTCAGCTCCGTCCGCGCAGCGCCTGCTCGATCGTGCGCATGACCTCGGGAAGCGGGGCGTCCGAACGGGCCACGGCCACCAGGACCTCGCCGGTCGACTGCACCTGGCCGGCAGGGGCCCGGTCGGTCGTGGTGCGGCCGGCGCCGATGCCCGTGCCGAAGGTCTCGCGGACGATGTCGAAGGCGTGGTCGAGTTGCGCCATCACGTCGCCCTGGCCCCCCGCCCGCAGCCAGCGGCGCAGCACATGGTTGTGCGCCGTGACGACGGCGGACGCCGCCACCTCGGCGAGCAGCGGATCGTCGTTGCCGTCGTGGTGGTCGCGCTCGTCGAAATGGCCCAGCAGATAGCGCGTGAACAGCCGCTCGTAGCGGGCCACCGAGGCGATCTCACGCTCCCGCAGCGTGGGTACCTCGCGGGTGAGGCGGTAGCGCTCGACCGACACCGCGGGCGAGGACGCGTACATCTTCATGACTTCCTTGATGCCACGGCACACCGTGTCGAGCGGGTGCTCGTGCGCGGGGGCCGCGTTCAGCACCGCCTCGGCGCGTACGAGCGTGTCGTCGTGGTCCGGGAAGATCGCCTCTTCCTTGGAGCGGAAGTGGCGGAAGAAGGTCCGGCGCGCGACCCCGGCCGCCGCCGCGATCTCGTCGACGGTCGTCGCCTCGTACCCCTTGGTCGCGAACAGCTCCATCGCCGCCGTGGCCAGTTCCCGGCGCATCTTGAGCCGTTGGGCGGCGGCGCGGCTGCCTGCGGCGCTCTCCGGAGGCTCGGAGGCGGCGGTGGCACGGGGTGACTTGGCGGGCTGGGGCATGACCTGAACGTACTGCATTTGCGCAGGAGAGCGCGCCTCCGGGGCAGGGCTGCCCGAAGAACGGAGCAGCCCTCCCCACGGCCCCTGCGGCTCAGCGCCGGGCATATTCGCGGAAGCCGCGTCCCGTCTTGCGGCCGAGGCAGCCCGCGGCCACCAGGTGCTCGAGCAGTGGCGCGGGGGCCAGACCCGGGTCGCGGAACTCGCGGTGGAGAACCTTCTCGATGGCGAGCGAGACGTCGAGGCCGACGACGTCGAGCAGTTCGAAGGGCCCCATCGGGTAGCCGCCGCCGAGCTTCATCGCGGCGTCGATGTCGTCGAGCGAGGCGTAGTGCTCCTGGACCATCTTGATCGCGTTGTTGAGGTACGGGAACAGCAGCGCGTTGACGATGAAGCCGGCGCGGTCGCCGCAGTCCACCGGGTGCTTCCTGATCTTCGCGGTGACCTCGCGGACGGTGGCGTGGACGTCGTCCGCGGTCAGGACCGTGCGGACCACCTCGACGAGCTTCATCGCCGGGGCCGGGTTGAAGAAGTGCATGCCGATGACGTCCTGCGGGCGCGAGGTGGCGCGGGCGCAGGCGACGACGGGCAGCGAGGAGGTGGTGGTGGCGAGCACCGCTCCCGGCTTGCAGACCTTGTCGAGCGTGGCGAACAGCTGCTGCTTGATCTCCAGGTCCTCGGCGACGGCCTCCACGGCCAGGTCGACCTCCGCGAAGGAGTCCAGCGAGCCGGCCGGGGTGATCCGGGCCAGCGTCTCCTCGCGGGCCTCGGCGGTCATCCGGCCCTTGTCGACAGAGCGGGAAAGAGACTTGGCGATACGGGACTTGGCCGTCTCGGCCTTCTCCTGGCTGCGGGCGGCGAGGACCACGTCGTACCCGGCCTTGGCGAAGACCTCGGCGATGCCGCTCGCCATCGTGCCCGAACCGGCGACGCCGACGGAGTTCACCGGACGGCCGCCGGTGGCCTGCGCGGCCTCCAGGGGCGTCAGCGCGTCGCGCACCACCGTGCCGCTGTCCGGCGCCTCGTACGTGTAGAAGCCGCGGCCCGACTTGCGGCCGGTCAGGCCCGCCTCGCTGAGCTGCTTCAGGATGGGCGCGGGGGCGTGCAGCCGGTCCCGGGACTCGGCGTACATCGCGTCGAGGACGGTACGGGCGGTGTCGATGCCGATCAGGTCGAGCAGCGCCAGCGGGCCCATGGGGAGGCCGCAGCCGAGCTTCATCGCGGCGTCGATGTCCTCGCGCGAGGCGTACTTCGCCTCGTACATGGCGGCGGCCTGGTTGAGGTAGCCGAAGAGCAGTCCGTCCGCGACGAAGCCGGGCCGGTCGCCGACCGCCACGGGCTCCTTGCCCAGGTCGTGGGCGAGCGCGGTGACGGCCTCCACGGCCTGCGGGGCGGTGAGCACCGAGGACACCACCTCGACGAGCTTCATCGCCGGGGCCGGGTTGAAGAAGTGCAGGCCCAGGACGCGCTCGGGCCGCGCGGAGCCCGCGGCGAGGCGGGTGACGGACAGGGCGTTGGTGCCGGTGGCGAGGATCGCGTCGGGCCGGACGATGGCGTCGAGCTCACGGATGACCTGCTGCTTCGTCTCGTACGACTCGGGCACGACCTCGATCACGAGGTCCGCGTCCGCGGCCGCCTGCAGGTCGGAGAAGGTGCGGAAGCGCGCGAGGACGTTCCGGCGCTCCTCCTCGGTGATGCGCTCGCGCTCGACGGCACGCGCGGTGGTGGCCTCGAGGGCGGTGGCGGCGTGGCGGGCGGCGGCGTCGCTGATGTCGATGCCGATGACCTCACGGCCGGCGCGGGCGAGGACCTCGGCGATGCCGGTGCCCATCGTGCCGAGGCCGACGACGGCGACGGTGGAGAAAGGGGTGGTGGAGAGAGGGGTGTCCATCACGGGACTCCAGGAATGAGTGACGACTGAGGGAGGGCGCGCGTGCAGGAGGGGCGCGCTGAGGTGCGTGTCGCGATGAGGCGCGCGGCGATGCGCGCCCAGGGGCGACGGACTCTGTCCCGGAGTCACGTCGTACGGAACTGCCGAACCGACAAGCTCCCCCATAGCCATGCGGTATGGGAGGTACCCCCGGGCGGCTGCGTCACCAGGCCGCCGGGAGCTGTGCGGGTGTGACCCGCTCACATGAGGTTAACCGGTGAGTAATGAGCGCGCCAGTCCTGTGCGGATGTGATCTGCACCGCGTGCCGCCCGCTCCTCTACGCTTCCCCGCATGGACGCCGATCTGCTCGACCTCGCCCGGCGTACCGAAGGGGAGCTGACCGGTCCCGCCGACGCGGAGCTGCACCGCAGGCTGACCGCCACCGCCGACCTCGATGAACTCGCCGGCGTGCTGACGGAGGCCGAACGCCCCTTATGGGCGCGGGAGATCGCCGCCTTCCGCCTCGGCTGCGCCGGGGACCGCCGCGCCTTCGAGGCGCTCGTGCTGCTCCTCAACCACCGCGATCACGAGCGCTGCATCTCCGCCTCCTACGCCCTGACCCGCCTCGGCGACCCCCGCACCCCCCGCGCGGCCGCCGCACTCGCCACCAATGAGCTCCGGGTCGCCTATGCCCTGCTCCCGGTCCGTCTCCTCACCGAACTCCGCGCCCCCGAATCGGCCCCGGCGCTGATCACCACCCTGCAGCGGCGGCTGGCACCCGGCGACCCGCACTGGCGGGTCGCCCTCGCCTGCGTCGAGGGCCTCGGCACCCTCGCCGACGAACGCGCCCGCCCGGTCCTGGAGTCGGCCCTCGCTCACCCCCGGCTGTCCGCCGCCGCCTCCGCCGCGCTCAGCCGCCTCGCATAGCGCACCTCGTCCACCGCGACGCCGCCCACATCGAACGGCTCCTCGGCGCCGTCGGGTGCGAATCCGGCCTTCTCGTAGAAGCGGCGCGCCCGCGCGTTCTCCCTGAGCACCCAGAGGAGGAGCGCGGGCCGGCCGTCCGCCTCCGCCCGGGCCAGGAGCTCGGTCATCAGCGCCCGGCCCACGCCGGTGCCGATGTGCCCCGGCCGCACGTAGAGCGCGTACACCTCGCCGTCGCCGGTCGTCGTGTCCTCTTCGCGGTACGGCCCGTAGCAGCCCCAGCCGACCACCTCGCCGTCCTGCTCGGCCACCACGTTCACCATCCCGCTGCCGGTCGCGGCGGCGAGACGGGCCCGGCGGCGTTCGGCGTCCTCCGCCTCGCTCATCGCGTCGAGATACGCCTGCGGCATGAGACCCGCATAGGCGTGCCGCCAGCCGGCGACCCGGACGGCCGCGACCGCCTCGCAGTCGGCGTCGGCCATGTCCCTCAGCCGCACGCTCATGCCGCACGCCCCTCGGGCACGACCGCGAACGCCTCGATCTCCATCAGCAGCCGGGGGTCGACCAGCGAGACGACCTGCACCGCGGAGCTCGCCGGGAGGCGGTCGCGGTCGATGAAGGCGTCGCGGGCGTCGCGGACCGCGGGCAGGTGGGCAATGTCGGTCAGGAAGTACGTCAGCTTCACCACGTCCTCGAAGCCGGCGCCCGCCGAGGCGAGGCAGCGGCGCAGGTTCTCGAAGACCTGGTGGGCCTGGGCGGCGGGGTCTCCCTCGCCGACCACCCTGCCGTCCTCGTCCAGCGCGATCTGGCCGGAGATCGCGACGAACGTGCCGGTGCCCATCACCACATGGGTGTAGCCGGTGGCCGGGGCGATGCCGTCAGGGGCGTGGACATGGGTGAGGTGCGCAGACGGCTTCGAAGGCGAGTGCGAGGTCATGCCCCGCATCCTGGCGCACGCCCCTGACGGCGAGCCAGTCAGTTCCGGTGCCCGAGGGCCCTGTGCAGTGCCGCCCCGGCGCGGGCCGCGTCCGTAGCGCCGGCGCGAGCCGTGGGCTTCAGGGGCTTCGGCTCCGGCGTGCGTGCGCAGACCGCGTCGGCCTCGCCCGTCGTGCTCGACGCGGGCACCTTGCCGGTGGCCAGATAGTCCGTCAGATAGCGGTCCAGGCAGCGGTTTCCGCCCAGGGTGACCGCGTGGTTGCCGCCGCCCTCCTCGACGATCAGACGGGAGCTGTGCAGCCGGTGGTGGACGGCGACGCCACCCTCGTACGGCGTCGCCGCGTCGTCCGTCGCCTGGAAGATCAGCACCGGCGGGAGCGCGACGTTCGACACGTCCGTGGGGCGGAGCGGCGGGACGGGCCACGTGGCGCACGGCGCGTTGTACCAGGCGTTGTTCCAGGTGGAGAAGGGCGCCTTGGCGTGGATCTGCCAGTTGTCCTTGCGCCAGTTGTTCCAGTCCCGCGGCCACGCGGCGTCGCGGCACTGCACCGCCGTGTAGACGGAGTAGCTGTTGTCGCGTTCGCTGTCGGGCGCGCCGAAGTTCTCGTACGCCTCCACCAGCGGGCGCGCGTCCTTGCGGTTCACGTAGGCGGCGAACGCCTCGGCCAGGTGCGGCCAGAAGCCGTCGTAGTAGCCGCCCGGCAGGAAGGTGTCCTCCAGTTCGCCCGGGCCGACCTTCCTGCCCGCCGGCTCCCGGCGCAGCGCCTCGCGCATCGCGTACCACGCCGCCTCGACCCTCGCCGGGTCGCTGCCCAGCCGGTACGTCGTGTCGTGCCTGGCCACCCACGCGGCGAAGGCCTTGTGGCGGACGTCGAAGCCGAGGTCCTGGTCGAGGTTGGCGCCGTACCAGACGCCCTTCGGGTTCACCACGGAGTCGAGCACGGCGCGCCGCACCCGGTTCGGGAAGTACTTGGCGTACACGGCACCCAGATAGGTGCCGTAGGAGTATCCGAAATAGGAGATCTGCCGGGCGCCGAGCGCGCGCCGGACGGCGTCCATGTCCCTCGCCGTGCTCACGGTGTTCATATGGGGCAGCACGTCCCCGTACTTGGCCGCGCAGCCCTTCGTGAACGCCGAGGCCCGCCGCAGATTCGCCATCTCCTCCTTCCGCGTGCGCGGCACCGAGTCGGGGCGTACGGGCGCGAAGTGGCCCGGCTTGCAGTTGAGCGCGGGCCTGGAGGCACCCACACCGCGGGGGTCGAAGCCGATGACGTCGTACTGCGCGGCGACCTTCGCGGGCAGCGAGGCCGCGACGAACCCGGCCAGTTTCAGCCCGCTCGCACCCGGTCCTCCCGGGTTGACCAGCAGCGGTCCCTGGAAGGTCCTGGCGGTGTGCCGCACCCGTGACAGCGCGAGCGTGATCTGCCGGCCGCCGGGCCGTGCGTGGTCGAGAGGCACCTTCAACTGGGCGCACTCTAGCCTCGGATGCTCATCCGTGGCGCAGCTTCGCCACGTCAGGGCGGCGCCCGCGGGCCGTGGCCCCGCCGGTCCCGCCGTCGCCGTGGACGGCGCGCCGGCGATCAGCCCGGTCACCGCCGCTCCGGCGGCGACCAGCGCTCCTGTGCGTCTGTACATATGGCCTCCCGTGGTGGCGGGGGCGCGGCCCGGAGCGGCACAGCCCCGGCGGCAGCGTTCCCGGATTCCCTCCCGGAAGGACACGTTCGATTCAGACTTGACCCGTTTGCTCCCGATTGCCCCCGAAGCTTCGCCTCGGCCGCTCAGAGCAGGGTGAGCTGCGTGGCGGCCGGCTCCGCGAGGGCCGGCTCGACGGGCACCGGGATCCGCCGCGGAGTGCCGCGCTGCGCCGGGCCGATCCCGAACTCCGTGGCGAGTTCGTGCACATGACGGGTGATGCGCCGCTGGTACCACTTGGGCGCGTACGCCCCCTCCGCGTACAGCCGCTCGTAGCGCCGCACCAGATGCGGATGCTCCCGGCCCAGCCATGCCATGAACCACTCGCGCGCACCGGGCCGCAGATGGAGCACCAGCGGTGTCACGGACGTCGCCCCGGCCGCGGCGATCGCCCGCACCGTCGCCCTCAGCTGGTCCGGGTGATCGCCGAGGAAGGGGATGACCGGCGCCATGAGCACCCCGCAGCCGATGCCGTGCTCGGTCAGGGTCCGTACGACGTCGAGGCGCCGCTCCGGCGAAGGCGTCCCCGGCTCCACGGTCCGCCACAGCTCCCGGTCCGTGAAGCCGACCGACACGGAGATGCCCACCTCCGTGACCGCGGCGGCCTGCTGCAGCAGGTCCAGATCGCGCAGGATGAGCGTTCCCTTGGTGAGGATCGAGAACGGGTTGGCGTAGTCGCGCAGGGCGCCGATGATCCCCGGCATCAGCCGGTACCGCCCCTCCGCCCGCTGGTAGCAGTCGACATTCGTGCCCATCGCTATCTGCGCGCCCTGCCAGCGGCGCGAGGCCAGCTGGCGGCGCAGCAGCTCGGGCGCGTTGATCTTGACGACGATCTGGCTGTCGAAGCCGAGCCCGGTGTCGAGATCGAGATAGCTGTGCGTCTTGCGGGCGAAGCAGTACACGCACGCGTGCGTGCAGCCGCGGTACGGATTGACGGTCCACTCGAACGGCATCCGGGAGGCCCCCGGCACCCGGTTCAGGATCGAACGGGCACGGACCTCATGGAAGGTGATCCCGCGGAACTCCGGGGTGTCCGAGTTGTCGTCAACAGTGTAGGAGAGGCCTAGCTGACCTGGTGCTCCGTCTCCCAAGCCGTCCCAGCGCATGGGCCCTCCCGTAGGTGTCGGCGTTCGCCCTTAGAATAGAACATCTGTTCCCATGCGGGGTCAAGCTTGTTCCAGGCATGAAGAAGGCCCCTCGACCGAAGCCGGGGGCCTTGTTTCATGTGGCCGCATGGAGGAGCACCCGCGACCGCTGGGATGTAGGTCACGCCTCTCCGCTGTCGGCCTCCGGCCGGTTCAGTACGTACGTCCCCTTGTTGGGCAGGGTCGCGACAAGGCCACGCTCCCGAAGCTCCTTGACGGCCCGTCTGGCCGTGATCAGGGCTACGCCGTGATGCGCTGCCAGCTCGCGCTCATTGGGTAGGCGGGCGCCGACAGGCAGCCGGCCAGCGGCGATATCAGCAGCGATGGCGTCGGCGATGGTCTCCCAGACGTACTTCGGCAGGGTCATAAGGGCAGCTTGCGCCGCCATGCGCTGCCCTGCGCGACACCTTCACCGCGGACCAGAACTTGGCACCGCTGCTGTCCTCGGCATGGCCGATCTGTCAGTGCCGGCGATGCCGCGAGGAGGAGCGTTGTGGCCGCTGAAGCCGTTAACGACCCAGTGGCGGAGGGGCGCTACCGCCGCCTGGAGATCCGGGAGTTGGCCAGACAGTGCAGGGCCCTTCAGGTCCGCGTCCAGCGCGGTGAAGACTCGGCGGTCCTGCGGCTCGTCATCGCACGAACAGGACAGGGCCCGGGTGGGAGTGACTCTTCGGCCCGGGCCCTGTGCCCCGCCCGGGGGCGGGCTTCAGGGCCGGGGGCCGCCGAGCGCGCCTTCGAGTCTGGTGAGGAAAGTACGCAGGAGCGCGCTCAGGCGAGCCTGCCCGGCCGGGTCGAGGCCGGCCAGGATGTCCCGTTCGTACGACAGCTGGGCGGGGAGGATGGCGTCGACCAGATCGCGGCCCGCGTCGGTGAGGCGGATATGGGCCATGCGGCGGTCGCGGGTGTCGCCGCGCCGCTCCACCAGGCCGCGTTCGGCCAGGGACTTGATCCGTTTGGTGACGGCCGCTCCGGAGGAGAAGGTCTCGCGGGCGAGCTCCCCGGGAGTCAGCTCGTGGCCGGTGCGGCGCAACGCGCCCAGCAGGTCGAATTCGGGGCGCGTGAGTCCGGCGCGGCGCAGCGGGGCGTCCTCGGCCTGCTGGAGCAGGGCGGCAGAGCGGTTGATCCGGCCGATGATCTCCATCGGGCCGGTGTCGATGTCCGGATGGACCGCCTGCCATTGGCGGACCACCGCGGCCATCGTGTCGCCTGTCACCGCCTGGCCGTTCGCTGTCGTCATGCCCGTGCGCCCTCCACGTTCAGTCTCTCCCCGGAATGCAGTCCCTGCCGTCGTATCGTCGCGGCGAGCGTACGGTGTCCGGCGCGCTCGGTGCGAACGAGGCGCTCCTCGGGCAACGCGCGCTGCCACCATTCGCCGGCGGCGGCGTCGGCGCCGGCCCGCAGCTCGACGAGGGCGGTGGTGAGCCGGCGGCGAGCGGTCTCCAGGGCGCGCGGATCGGGGCGGTCCGCGGCGAGGACGCTCTCGGCGCGGTCACGGGCCGCGTCGGCTGTGTCGAGGGCCCGCTCGAGCTGGTCTCCGACGCGCCGGTTGGTGACGGCCAGGGCGGCGACGATGCCGATGGCGGCACCGGTGAGCGTGTCCACGACGCGGTCCAGGATCAGCTCCCCGGGCTGCTGGAAGTGGGCGAACTCGGTGATCAGTAGCGCCATCGGGGTCACGAAGACGCTGCCGAGCCAGTAGTTGCGGCCGGCGAGTGCCTCGGCGCCGAAGTTGCAGACGAGGCAGCACACCACGAGCGCGGCCTGGTTGAGGTGGGCAAGCGGCGCAATGAGCGCGAACACCAGGACACCGGCGAGGTTGCCCACCACGCGCTGCACTCCGCGGCTCCATGACAGCGTCATATTGGCCTGGTACAGGGATGCGGCGGTGACCAGGGCCCAGAAGGGGAGGCCGATGCCGAGGGCAAGTGAGGCGTAGCCGGCGAGGGCGCAGCCGACGGCGGTACGCAGGGCGATGGGCAGCAGCGGGGAGCCCGGCCCGATCAGCCGCCACAACGGACGCCGGGGGGCCTCGAGTCCGGCCCGCACGCCGAGGAGTTCGTCCGCGTCGCCGCGGTCGAGACCGACGGGGTGCGGGACGAGCCGGTTAGCGCGCAGCTCGCGGGCCCAGGTCCGCAGCTGTGCGGGGTCGGTGGTCGCGGGGGCGGCGAGGGTGACCTCGGCACGTACGACGAGCCGTTCGAGGGTGTGACGGACCGGGTTCCGGGCGCCGGCGGACAGCAGGCACTGCCAGGCGGCGTGCACGGCGCCGGCCGCCCCGGCGCGGGCCCGCTCATGGTCGGGTCCGGTGCCCCGGGTGGCGGCGTAGGCGGCAGCCGCGTTCAGGGCGCGGGCCGTGGCACGGCGCTCGGGGCCATGGGGGCGTACGAGGACGGGTGCCATGCCGACCAGCCAGGCGACGGCGCCCGCGCCTGCCGCCAGCGCGAGATGCCCGGGAACCTGGCCCAGCGTCTGGGGCGTGAAGAGACTCGCCGAACTGATGAAGGTGAAGATCACATTGCCGGGCGGGCCGATGCGGGTGGCGTCGCACAGGGTCTTCTGGGCCGCCGCGAGCAGGGCGCCGACCGTGACGAGCACGACGGCGGAGTGCGTGAGCGACGCGGTGACCAGGGCGACGGCGACGCCCGCCAGCATCCCGAGAACGACCCTTGCCAGGGTCCGGGCCCGGGCGGCGTACGGGACGTTGTGGGCGAAGAGGGCGCAGAGCGACCCTGCCATCGTGTACAGGACCAGGTCGAGCCGGCCGAGAAGGAGCAGGGTCACGTTGGGTATGGCGGTGGACACCACCACGCTCGTCGACGGTTTGAACCAGATGTCGGACGGCGCGCCCAGGCGGAGTGCGCCGGCCAGGGGGAGGTAGCGGATTCGGCGGGTCTGGGATGAGGGGGTGGGTGCGCTGCTGCTCCTGCTCATACAGAAAAGTTAACAGGTGTTTCACTAGAAAAATAATCTGCGCGGGCACGACGATGAGACCGTCAGGTTCGGCAGGGCCAAGGGGCGAGGCAGTTGTGCAGTTCACCGTGAGAGTGTTCGGGCTGATGAGCGGAGACGCTGTCTGGCAGCACATCGCCGACGCCTCACGTCGGCTCCGTTTCACACCTCAGGCCCCTTAGGGGCCATGTAGGCATTCGAAGGGCGGATCGCCCAAGCCGTGCAGTCCGAAGGCGACACGCGCGCCACCATCCAGCCCTTCGACGCCGACATCTGGCTCGTCGGCCCGACCGGCCGCGACCGCGGCTGCCTTCACGCCGACATCTGGCGCGGCACCGCCCGGGAGCTGGCCGACTGCGGCGTGCTCGCCGTCGATCAGACACTTTGACGCCGTCCGCGTGGGTCCGCTGAACAACGTCAGAGCCAGTCACAGGTAACCGGGTGACGCTTCGAGTGCTTAGGGATTGCTTGACGACCAGAACATGGACATTTAATATCCAGGTTATGCAAACGAGCAAGGGCGTCGAGTGGGCAATGCATACGCTGTGAACCTGGCGTGGCTGGGGAGCGGCGAGCCGGTGGCGGCAGCGCAGCTGGCCGCTGGTCACGACCTGCCGGCGTCCTACCTGAACAAGCAGCTGCAGCGACTGGTCAAGGCCGGCTTGCTGGAGTCCGTGCCGGGTGCGCTGGGCGGCTTCCGGCTGACCCGCCCCTTGGAGGCGGTGTCGGTGCTGGACGTGGTGCTGGCCATCGAGGGGAATGAGCCCCTCTTCCGCTGCATGGAGATCCGTCGGTGCGGCACCGTCGGGGAGCGATGCCCCGATGGCGTCTTCACCCGAGCGTGCGCGGTGAAGATGGCCATGGGGCGGGCCGAAGCGGCCTGGCGGAAGGTGCTGGCCGAGCAGAGTCTCGCCGACGTGCAGGCCGGGGCCGAGATGCATGCTCCCGCCATGGCGGTGCATGTTCGCCAAGTGCTCGGGCGCAACTGATCCCCTTTATTCCCGCGCGGCGTGACCGTGCGTTCTTTCGGGAGGTGAATCTGGATGAAGAATATCCTGATTATTGGTGGTGGGTTTGCTGGTGTGTGGAGCGCCGCGGCCGCCGTACGCGCAGCACGCGCCCATGGCGTGCCGCAGTCGGAACTGCAGGTGACGGTGGTCAGCAGCGGCGATGACATGGTGATCCGTCCGCGGCTCTACGAGGCCGATCCGGAGCAGATGCGGGTGGCGCTGGACCGGGTGCTCGGTCCGATCGGGGTGCGGCGGATCGCCGCGACCGTCACCGGCATCGACACCAGCACCCGCATGGTGACCGCGGTCGACCGAAGCGGCCGGAACACGCTCCTGAGCTATGACCGTCTGGTGCTGGCCACCGGCAGCCAGCTGGTGCGCCCGTCGATCCCCGGCTCCCAGTGGATCTACGACGTGGACAGCCTGGACGCCGCCGCGTCCCTCGAGCACCACCTGCGACGCCTGCCGCAGCGCGAGGCGACGGCCGGACGCTTCACCGCGGTCGTCATCGGAGCGGGCTTCACCGGCCTGGAGATAGCCACGGAACTTGTCTCCCGGCTGCGGGCAGTGGCCGGCGACGCCGATGACGTACGCGTCGTCATGGTGGAGCGCGCCGACGCTGTGGGGCCCGAGCTGGGCGAAGGCCCGCGCCCGTACATCAGCTCTGCCCTGAGTGATCTCGGAGTCGAGCTGCGCCTGGGCAAGACGGTCGAGCGGGTCACCGAGAGCGAGGTCGAGCTCTCCGACGGCGAAGTCCTCCCGGCGTCCACCGTGATCTGGACGGCCGGCGTGGCCGCCAGCCCGCTGACCCAGTACATCCCCGGCGAGCGCGACCGGATCGGGCGGCTGCGGGTGGATGAGTTCCTGCGCGTTCTCGGAGCACCCGAGGTGTTCGCGGCGGGTGACACCGCAGCGGCTACCGCCGAAGAGGGGCACACGGTGATGCAGAGCTGCCAGCACGCCACCCCCCTGGGCAAGTTCGCCGGCCACAACGTGGCCGCCGACGTTCTGGGGCTGGACCTGGCGCCCTTCGCCCCGAACCCCTACGTCACATGCCTGGACCTGGGCCCCGCCGGCGCGGTCGTCACCACAGGCTGGGACCGGACCGTCCAGAAGACCGGAGAGAAGGGCAAGGAGCTCAAGCGTCAGATCAACGCCGAATGGATCTACCCGCCGGTCGACGACGCCGATGCCATCCTCAAGCTCGCCGACCACCAGGAGGAATTCTCCATGGAGGCGTTCTACGCCTGACCGGCATCCTGACCGACGCGACGCCGCCCCGCTCAACGAAGCCGAGGCCTCTCGCACGGGCAGAGCAAGCGCGCCTCCTGCTTCCATCCAGTCGGGACGCGTAGTTCCGCCCGTCTGAGGTCGCAGGGGTCGGCGAGGAGCTGAACCTCCACGTCATCGAAGGGACTGCGGATCGCTGATGTATCCGTAGCAGGCGTGGCGAGCCTCTGGTTCCCAGCCTGCGTCCCGCGAGCGAGCGTTCCCAGGACCGCCTGGGATGTCTGCAGGGACAGCGCCTGCTCGACGGCCTGTTCATGGCCGGAGGTGGCGACGCCTTGGTCGACGATCCGGTCCAGGATGCCGCTCTTGCGGCCGGTGTCTCGCCGAAGACAACCTTCGGCAGAAAACCAACCACCTACCGAAACGGCCCCCACAGTCCCCCA
>NZ_JBHWKX010000053.1:0-24345 GCF_042730885.1 Streptomyces sp. NPDC059909 | reverse complement strand
AGGCGCTGGGTAGGTGGTTTGTGGGGGGGGGGGGGGGGGGGGGTTGGGGGGGGGGGTGGGGGGGGGGGGGCGGTTGGGGGGGGGGTGGTTGGAGAGGGGGTGGTTTGGGGAGAACCACCGGCCGCCGACGGCGATGTCCGCCACGGTCACCAGCCCGGCCGTCAGCAGCCGGCTTCGCGCCATGGCTCGGCCGTCCGACGGGGAACAGCACGCTCAGTCACCGTGCCGGCCCATACGAGAGGCGCCGCCGATCACCCTGCAGTCGCAATGCCCGTGCCGACCGACCAAGACCCGCAACTCCTCTGACTCAACGCCTCACGCACATCGTTCGAGAACAAGGAAGCCCCCTGATGAACAGTTCCGCCCGCCTCCCGCACGCCCGCCACTACATCGACGGACACTGGGTCGACTCCGCCCAGCGCACCGAATCCCTGAACCCCGCCACCGGACAGGTCCTCGGGACGTTCGCCGACGGCGGCGCCGACGAGGCGAAGGCCGCCATCGCCGCCGCCCGGCGCGCCTTCGACACCACCGACTGGTCCCGGGACCGCAACGCACGGGCCAAGGCCCTGTTCGAGATGGCCGACCGTCTCGAAGCTCGCCGAGATGAGTTCATCACCCTGCTCGCCCGTGAGAACGGCAAGATCCTTGGTGAGGCGGCCTTCGAGATCGACCTCACGGTCCCGAAGCTGCGCTACTACGCCGCCCTCGCGCTGGCCGACCACGGCCGCGCGGCCGAGGTGCGGCCCGGCATGTACTCGATGACCCTGCACGAGGCGGCTGGAGTCGCCGGTGTCATCGCGCCCTGGAACTCCCCTGTCGTCCTGGCCGTGCGCTCTTTCGCCCCGGCGCTCGCCGCAGGCTGCACTGTCGCCATGAAGCTCCCAGGCCAGACCGGCCTGATCAACGGCCTGATCGCCGAACTCGTCGAGCAGACCACCAGCCTTCCGGCCGGGGTGATGAACGTCTTCACCGAGTCCGGCAACGACGGCGCCCCGCTGCTTGTCTCCTCCCCGGACGTCGACGTGCTCAGCTACACGGGCTCCACGATGGTCGGCCGGAAGATCATGGAGTCGGCCGCGGCCACTCTCAAGCCACTCTCCCTGGAGCTCGGGGGGAAGAACCCGATGCTCGTCTTCGACGACGCGGACCTGGACATCGCCGTTCCCGTCCTCGTCAAGGCCATCACCACCTTCACCGGCCAGTTCTGCATGGCGGGCAGCCGCATCCTGGCGCAGCGCGGCGTCGCGGATGAGCTCCGCCGACGGCTCGTGCCCGCCCTGGAGGCGGTCAAGGTCGGACCGGGAGACGACCCTTCCAGCGAGATGGGTGCGATGATCGATGAGCGCAACGCGGGGCGCGTCGAGCGCATGGTCGCGGACGCCG
The DNA here is from genome assembly GCF_042730885.1 of Streptomyces sp. NPDC059909. Lineage (NCBI taxonomy): Bacteria > Bacillati > Actinomycetota > Actinomycetes > Kitasatosporales > Streptomycetaceae > Streptomyces > Streptomyces sp. NPDC059909. The sequence continues at coordinate 22,959 of NZ_JBHWKX010000053.1, read as the reverse complement.
CCGACTACGCCGACATCATCGTCCGCGGCGAACGCAGCGGCGCCTTCCTGCGACCCTCCCTGGTCGAGGTCACCGACCTGAGCGCGCCGATCGTGCAGCAGGAGGCGTTCGGACCCGTCGCCACCTTCGAGGTCTTCGACACCGAGGAGCAGGCCGTCGAACGCGCCAACGCCACCGACTACGGCCTCGCCGCGTCGATCTGGACACGGGACGTGGACCGCCCGCTGCGGGTAGGTCGCGACATCAAGGCCGGCACCGTGTGGACCAACACCTGGGGCGTGGTCCACGACCAGTTCGAGGAGGGCGGCTTCAAGCAGTCCGGCACAGGCCGCCTGAACGGCCTGCGCGGCCTTGAGGAGTTCCAGGAGACCAAGCACTTCGTCCACCCGACCCCGCGCTCCTGATCCAGCGCGGGAGCAGACTCCCTGACCGACGACCCCCTCGCCGCGCGCTCGGTCCGCGTGGCCGACCGGCCGCGCGGACCGTTCAGACGCCATCTTGCTCACCGCGCGGGCCGTCGAGCCCGGTGATCCCTGGGCAACCGCGTGCTGGTCTTCGCGCAGGGCTGTGGCAGTACCGGCGTGCGGCGCCAGTCCACTGGCGGTGAGCTGGTCGAGCCAGTCCTATGGCTGCGCGGACATCCCGGTGTCGAGATCGCCTGCCGCGACGGCTCGCTCACCTGTCGGCAGGGCATCGCCGATGGCGCCCCAGAGGCCGTCCAGGTCAGCGACCGTTTCCACTTGTGGCAGGGCTTGTCCCGGCGCGTTCAGGAAATCGCTGCCACTCACCGCGGCCGCCTGCCGGAAGCTCTCCCTGCCCCGGGGCAACCGAGGCCGAACTCGCGAACGCCGCGGCGACGGAGCCCGACTGGCGGACACATCCGCCAGTTCGGCATGCTCGACGGCTCGTGTCGAAGGTGCGGGTAGTCACGGCGTCCGTGCCGAAGAGCGCGGCGTTCCCCGGCTGTGGCGGCGCTTCCGGGGTCCGTGGCGTCCCGGCCCGGTCGGCTGGTCTGGGCGGTCCCGGTGTTCTCGGCGAGATTGTCCCAGCGCATGGGCGCCTCCTCGGTAGCACTGACCACAGAATATGAGGGTCGCGCGGAAGGTGGTGGGCTCGGTGAGCAGGTGACCGCGGCGAAATCGAGCGGCTACTCGGCACGCAGAAGTGCGAACATCTCCACCGCGCCACCATCGGTGACGGCAACGCCTCGCCGTCGAACACTGCGATGAGTGTGTGGCCTTTGGTGGACCCGCTACTCGACCGGGAGGCCCTGACATGACCAGTAAGTTCACCGAGCTTGCGATCGACTGTGCCGATCCCCGCGGTCTCGCCCGGTTCTGGTGCGCGGTACTCGGCTACGAGGTGCAGGACGAGGACGACGGCCTTGTCACCATCGGCTCCCCTGCGGTGCCCGAGGGCAAGAACCGCCCCGGCCCGGTGCCGCCGGCGTTGACATTCGCGCGCGTGCCCGAGGGCAAGACCGTCAAGAACAGGCTCCACCTCGACGTCAACCCGACCGACAGGGAGCAGGACGAAGAGGTCCGTCGCCTGCTCGACCTGGGTGCTCGGCACGCCGACGTCGGCCAGGGCGACGAGAGCTGGGTCGTGCTCACCGACCCGGAGGGGAACGAGTTCTGCGTACTGGCGGGACGCTGCCCCTGATCGGAGACTTCTCGACTCATGGCACCTCAACCCTGATTTGGGCGGCCGCGCGGAAGGTGGTTGGCTGGGGGATCACCCCAAGAACCGAGTGCTGGAGGATGAGGCATGGCGCAGGTCGAGGCCACGACGGAGCGGATCATCGCGGCGGACGCGGAGACCGTGTTCGACACCCTGGCCGACTACAAGGACACCCGCGCGAAGCTCCTGCCCGGACACTTCAGCGAGTACCAGGTGCGCGAGGGCGGCGACGGTGAGGGCACCCTCGTCCACTGGAAGCTCCAGGCCGCCAGCAAGCGCATCCGCGACTGCCTGCTCGAGGTGACCGAACCGACCGACGGACAGCTCGTCGAGAAGGACCGCAACTCCTCCATGGTCACCACGTGGACGGTCACGCCGGCGGGCGAGGGCCGCTCCAAGGTCGTGGTCACCACCGTCTGGAACGGCGCCGGCGGCATCGGCGGCTTCTTCGAGCGGACCTTCGCCCCCAAGGGCCTCGCGCGGATCTACGACGAGCTGCTCGCCAAGCTCGCCGCCGAGGTGGAGAAGTAGTCCTCGCCGCACTTCCTCGGGGGTCGCTGCAACGGTCACCGTTTCGAGTGGTTTTCCCCGCGGCTCCGCCACGCGCCCGGCGCACAGGACGCCGCGGGAAAGCTCCTGATGAGCGCCCGTGATGCGCCCCTCGCACACCCGGTCCGCCCACGCCCCGCCCCGCTGTTCCCAGTAACGTCCGGCTTGCTCCGACTTCGCGTGTAATGCGAAGAATGACGCCGCGCAGCCGCGACGAGGGGAGCAGTACGTGGGCGGGATCACGCTGGTGAAGGACGGTCAGGCCGACGGGGCGGCGGCCGGACCCCGGGACCCCGCACCCGTCGGCGCGGACGCTGTCGGCAGCCCCCCGCCGCCGGCCGGCGTCCCGGCCGACGGGCCGGCCGCCCTCAGCCCCCGCCGCGTACGCCTGGTCTTCTTCGGCCTCATGCTCGCGCTGCTGCTCGCCGCGCTGGAGCAGATGATCGTCGCCACCGCCCTGCCGAAGATCGTCGGCGAACTCCAGGGCCTGGACCGGATGCCCTGGGCGATCACCGCCTATCTCCTCACCGCCACCATCGGCCTGCCGATCTACGGAAAGCTCGGCGATCTCTACGGCCGCAAGGGCGTCTTCCAGTTCGCCATCGTCGTCTTCGTCATCGGCTCCGCACTCGCCGGCTGGTCGCGCACGATGGACGAGCTCATCGCCTTCCGCGCCATCCAGGGCATCGGCGCGGGCGGCCTCATGATCGGCGTACAGGCGATCATTGCCGACATCGTCCCAGCCAGGGAGCGCGGCCGCTTCATGGGTCTGATCGGCGCCGCGTTCGGACTGGCGTCGGTCGCGGGCCCGCTGCTGGGCGGCTTCTTCACCGACCAGGTCTCGTGGCGCTGGTGCTTCTACTTCAACGTGCCGTTCGGCCTCATCACGCTCGCCGTCGTCACCGCCGTCCTCAAACTGCCGAGGCCGGCCGGGCGGGCGCGCTTCGACGTCCTCGGCGCGTTCTTCCTCACCGCCGCCTCGACCTGTCTGGTCCTGCTGACCAGTTGGGGCGGCACGGAGTACGCGTGGGACTCGCGCGTCATCCTCGGACTCGCCGCGGGCGCCGCCGGAACCACCCTGCTCTTCCTGGTCGTCGAGCACTACGCGCCCGAACCGGTCATCCCCCTGCGGCTGTTCCGCGACTCGGTCTTCAACGTCACGAGCCTGGTCGGGGCCGTCGTCGGCGTCGCCCTCTTCGGCGCCGCCAGCTATCTGCCCACCTTCCTGCAGATGGTCGACGGCGCCAGCGCCACCGAGTCGGGGCTGCTCATGCTCCCCATGATGGGCGGCATCGTGGCCGCCTCGATCGTCTCCGGGCAGCTCATCAGCCGCACCGGCACCTACAAGGTGTACCCGGTGCTCGGCACCGCCGTCTCGGCCGTCGGCATGTGGCTGCTGTCGCGGCTGGAGGCCGACACCACGCGGCTCGAGTACTCCGTCTGGCAGGCGATCCTCGGCGTCGGCATCGGCCTCGTGATGCCCGTCCTCATCCTGGCCGTGCAGAACGCGGTGCCGCCCGCCGACCTCGGCACCGCCACCAGCGCCAACAACTACTTCCGGCAGATCGGCGGCAGCGTCGGCGCCGCCGTCTTCGGCACCCTCTTCGCCGACCGCCTCACCCACGCACTCGCCGACCGGCTCCCGGCCGGCGCCGGACTGCCCGCCCCCGAATCCATCACCCCCCAGCTCGTCCATGCCATGCCGCCCGCACTGCGCGACGGCTACATCCAGGCGTACGCGGACGCGATGCCGCGGATCTTCCTCCACCTCGTGCCGGTGCTCGTCCTCGGCCTCGTCCTCGCCTTCTTCCTCAAGGAGAAACCGCTGGTGTCCCACAACGCCCCCACCGCCGAGCCCACGTCCGTACCGCACGCCAGGACCGAGCACCGGGGCCCCGCCCCCGCTCCGGCCTACATCGCCGGAGTGCCCGTCTGCGGCACCGTCCAGCACCACGACGGCACCATCGTTCCGCGCGCCGCCCTCACTCTCATCGATGTGCAAGGGCAGCAGGTCGGGCGCGGCGCGAGCGGCGAGGACGGGCGGTACGCGCTCAGCGTCCCCGGCTCCGGCTCGTACGTCCTCATCGCCGCGGCCGGCGGCCACCAGCCGCAGGCCGTGTCGGTCACCGTGGGCGAACGGCCCGTCGATCTCGATGTCGTCCTCGGCGGCGCCGGACGGCTCGCCGGCAGTGTCGTGACCGCCGACGGCAGCCCGGTGCGCGACGCCGCCGTGACCCTCACCGGCGTACGCGGCGAGGTCGTCGCCAGTACGCGCAGCGGACGCGAGGGCGGCTATGTGATCTCCGAGCTGGTGGCGGGGGAGTACACGCTCGCCGCGAGCGCCCCCGCCTTCCGCCCCGCCGCGCTCCCGGTGAGCGTCCAGGCGTCGCGCGAGACCCGGCAGGACATCGAACTCGCGGGCGGCGCCGTGCTGCGCGGCACCGTGCGGGCCGGGGGCGGACGGCCCGTCGAGGACGCGCGCGTGACCCTGCTCGACGCGGCCGGCAACGTCGTCGACACCCTCACCACGGGACCCGACGGCACCTTCCGCTTCGTCGACCTGTCCTCGGGCGAGTACACGGTCATCGCGGCAGGTTACCCGCCGGTCGCCACCGTGCTGCAGGTCGCGGGCGGGGGGCGTACGGAACGCGATCTCCAGCTGGGTCACCAGGACTGACCTTCTGTCAGCGAAACCGCCCGCTCCGGTTTTCCGTGCGCGGGCGCACGACCGATTCCGCCGATGCCCGGCGCATCGCGGGCGCGGAGGCCTACCGTGGGGTGGGCAGCCGCACAGCCCGGGCGGCAGGGGAAGGAGCCTCCCACCCATGGACAGTGGCGTTCCGCCGCAGGTGCCACGGCAGTACGTCGCGGCCGGCCGGATTCCGCTCGCCGTGGTCGTCGTCGACGGCGACGGACTGGTGTCCCACTGGTCGACCGGCGCACGGCGGCTGTTCGGACAGCCGAAGGAGGACGCCGTCGGCCGCCCCGCCGGCGAACTGCTCCCGGTCACCGGCGCGCTCGCGGAGGACGGTCCCTGCGAGTCGGAGGACGGCCCCTACGAGTCGTACGAGAACTACGGCGGCCTCGGCCCCGGGCTCGACGCCTCGATCAACGGCCTGACGTCCTTCCCCGCGGCCGGGCGCGCTCGCCTCACCGGCGGCGGTACGGACCGGGTCGACGTGGTCTGGTGGGCGTACCCGCTGGTCGGGCCCGGACGCGAGCGGCTGCTGGTGCTCGCCGCGGACGCCGCGCAGTTCGACCCCGGCGAGGGCACGCCGGCCCCCGACGCGAGCGTCGAACGCATCGCGCCCGGCTTCGCGCTGCACACCGAGTTCCCCGGCTCCGACGAACTCGCGCGCCGGTTCCCTGAGATCCTGCCGAGCATGAGCGTCCAGGAGTCCACCCGGATCGTGGGCCAGGTCCTCGAACTGGGCTATCCCGTCCTCGAATTCAGCCACCACGACCGGGTGCCGGTCACCCCCGACTGGGGCGTGCCGAAGCGCGCCGAGCGCAGGGAGCGCCGGCAGGCCGCGCGGGAGGCGGCGGCCGCGGGCCGTGCCATGGAGTTCGACGCGGCCGATCTCGAGGAGGACCTCGAATACGCCGCCGTGCGCGAGCGCCTCGAGTTCCTCAACGAGGTGAGCGGCCGCATCGGTTCCTCGCTCGACCTCTCCCGTACGATCCAGGAGGTCAGCGCGGCCGTCGTCCCACGGTTCACGGACGTCGCGGGCACCTATCTGCGCGAGCAGGTCATCGCGGGCGAGGGTTTCCCCGACGGGCCGCCGGACGCGACCACCCTGTGGCACCGCGTCGCCGTCGAGCACGTCGACGAGCCCGGCCGCTGGGACGACGTCGTACCGGTCGGCGAATCCATGCCGTTCCCCGAGCACACGCCGTTCTTCCAGTGCATGACCACCGGTGAGCCGGTCCTGGTGCCGCGCATCAGCGAGCAGATGGGCACGGCCATCGCCTCCCAGTTCGAGAAGCGGGACATCCGGCCGCTCATCAACGGGCGGTCGATGCTGGTCGTCCCCCTCAAGGCGCGCAACGTCGTGCTGGGCTTCATGATCCTGCTGCGCCACCCGGAGCGCGCCCTGTTCAACGACATGGACCGGGTGACGGGCGCGGAACTCGCGGCCCGCGCGGGACTCGTCCTCGACAACGCGCGGATGTACACGTACCAGGAGAACGTCGCCGAGACCCTGCAGGACTCGATGCTGCCGCAGATCACCCCGCGCATGGCGGGCTGCGACACGGCGACCCGCTATCTGCCCGGCACCCTTCTCGGCCGGGTCGGCGGTGACTGGTTCGACTCCATCAAACTGCCCGGCTCGCGCACCGCCCTCGTCGTCGGGGACGTGATGGGCCACGGTCTCAACTCGGCCGCGATGATGGGCCAGTTGCGCACGGCCGTCCAGACCATGGCCGCGCTCGACCTGCCGCCGGACCAGCTCCTGCGCAACCTCGACGACCTGGCCCAGCGGCTCGGGGAGCACTACCTGGCGACCTGTCTGTACGCCGTGTACGACCCGATCGCCGGCGAGCTGCAGCTGGCGAACGCCGGCCATGTCCCGCCGGTCGTGGTGCGCGCGGCGGACGGGCGCAGCGAGCTGATCGATCTGCCGACCGGGGCGCCGATCGGGGTCGGCGGAGTCCCCTTCGAGACCGTGCGGGTCGCCGTCGAGCCCGGTGACCGGCTCGTCATGTGCACCGACGGACTCGTCGAGGTGCGCGGCGAGGACATCGGCGTCGGGCTCGCGACCCTCTGCGAATCGGCCGCGCACCCGGCGGCCTCGATGGACGACGCCTGCGACACCATCATCCGGTCCCTCAACACGCGCGGCGGCCGCAAGGACGACGTCGCCCTGCTCATGGCCCGGCTGAACGGCATAGCGGCCGAGGACGTCGCCCGGTGGCAGCTCGCGCCGGAGCCGAGTGAGGTGCGCCGCGCCCGTCGGCTCGTACGCGAACAGCTGGCGGCCTGGGCGCTGGACGAGCCCGCCGACACCATGGAACTGCTCGTGAGCGAGCTCGTCACCAATGCGGTGCGGCATGCCGCGGGCGACACCGGCGGCGGCCCGATCGAGCTGCGGCTCGTACGGACCGAGGCGCTGCTCTGCGAGGTCGCGGACGCCGGCCACGTGCTGCCCACGCTGCTCAGCGCCGGTCCCGGCGACGAGTCGGGGCGCGGGCTGCGCGTCGTCAGCAGTCTGGCGCGGGAGTGGGGCACGAGCCGGTCGGGCGGCGGCAAGTCGGTGTGGTGCGAACTGCCGTTGCCACGCACGAGGTCGAACGCCAGGTGAAGGAACGCGCCGGGTTCTTGCCGACGTAACCTCGGGGCGATAGACCGATCATGATGCGGCATCAGATGCCGGTGCCGCGCCTTTTCGCCCTGGGGAGCAGGTCATGAGCGTGACGAGTCGGTACAGGAACGCCTGGGAGGGCTTCTGGCGGGAGGCGCCCGACGAGCCGGGCGGGGTCTTCTGGGACGCCGAGCCGTCCGTCACCGCGGCCGTCCACCTCACCCTCCTCGAGCCGCACCTGGCAGCGCCCGGGCTGCCACTGCTGGACCTCGGCTGCGGCAACGGCACCCAGACGCGCTACCTCGCGGAGCGCTTCCCCCAGGTGCTCGGCCTGGACCTCGCGCAGGCGGCGGTCGACCACGCCCGGCAGCAGGACAAAGACGGCGAGGGGCGCTACCGCGCGATCGACGCGGTGGACGCGGCCGCGGTGGAACAGCTGCACATGGAGCTCGGCGACGCCAACGTCTACATGCGGGGCGTGCTGCACCAATGCGAGCCCCAGGACCGTGAAGTGCTCGCCCGGTCCATCGCCACGCTCGTGGGAGACGGCGGGCGGGCCTTCGTGGTCGAGCTCGCGGAGGCGGCCGGGCGCGTCCTCATGGGCCTCGCCCAGGGCCCGTCCGGCCCCCCGGCGAAGCTCCAGCCGGTCTTCCGCCACGGCATCGCGCCGGGCGCGGTCGCCGACGCCCAGATGCCCGCGTACTTCCGTGCCGCCGGACTCGACGTGCTGGCCACCGGCGAACTGCCGCTCGCCACCACCGAGTGCACCGCGGACGGCTCACGCCTCGAACTGCCCTCCACCTGGCTGGTCGTGGGCCGGAGCGTGTGACAGTGAGGCGCGGTGCACGCGGACGACCGTGCGCGTGCACCGTTGCCGTCCTGACGTCCGGCCGAACCACAGCTGCCGTGACTGCTCTTCCTCGACCTCCCAGGGAAGCGCTGCTTTGACGGTGGTTCAGCTCAGCTGCGTCGACGGCCCGTTCTCATCATGCGGCACCGGTCGGCCCGTGAAGGCGTCCAGGAGGACACGGTCGCCGAGCGGCCGGTCCAGTTTCACCGCCACCTCCTTTTCGCGCAGCTCGCTGGTACAGGGACCGGCTTTCGTCCCGACGACAGATGCGGACAGCACCACGCTGCCGCCCGTCTCCAGCACGTCCACGGCGGGGCCTTCGTCGCAGGCTCCGTGGGTGGCCACCACCGTGAAGGACCGGCCGTCCCCGGCTGCCCCGACCAGCCGGCCGAGCGGCGCCAGCTCGTCGGTGGGCACCTCCGCGGCCGGCTCGATCGGCGGCTGGGGGACCTGCGCGGGGCCGAGGGCAACCCGCTTGAGCGGGGTGTCGTAGCCCTCCAGGGTGAACAGCCAGGCCGGGACGGTCGCCGGACCTCGGTTGGTGGCCAGGGTCATCCTGCCCAGCTTTGCCCCGGTCACGGTCAGGTGCGGTCCGTCGTTGCCGCCGCGGGCCACGGACTCGAACGCCTCCCGTGCCCCCATCAGCGGCAGCGTGAGCGAGCCTCCGCTCTCCCACTTCACCTGCCCGTCCTTCTGCGGGGTGGCGGGCAGCTCGCCGCGCAGGACGAGGTTCTGGGCCTCATAGGCGCGCTTGTCGGCTCCGTCGCGGAAGGCGTTCTCGGGCAGCTGGACCGCCTCCCCCATCAGGTAGTAGCCCTTGGCCCACACCTCGGCCGCCTTGGAGCCGTCCCACGCGTCAGCGACCTCGCGGGCGCGGGCCTGCGACTCCGGTGCTCGGTCGGTGCCGCGGACCTGCGTGCCGCGGCCGCCGGCCCTCTCGCTGCCGCAGCCGGTGACGGCACCGGTCCCGACGGCGAGCACGGCGAGTACGACGAGCAGTTGGACGGTGCGTGCGGTGTGCGTGCGCATGGGTCCCCCCTGGGACTGGCGGTGATGAGCGGAGGCTGCGAGGTGAGGGGTGGCGGCGTACCGCCACTGTGACGCACCGACCCCGGGCCCGGTTCCTCGGAGCCACAGCTCGCATCCGACCGGGGACGGGCGATCGGCGACCGCCGACCGCCGACCGATGTCACGCCCCGTGCGTACGGCCGGGAACCTGCGGTAGGAATGGTGCATGATGAAGATCCTCATCAGCGCTGACATGGAGGGCGCCACGGGCGTCACCTGGCCCGCCGACGTGCTGCCCGGCACCCCCCAGTGGGAGCGCTGCCGGTCCATGTTCACCTCCGATGTGAACGCGGCCGTGCTCGGCTTCTTCGACGGCGGCGCCGATGAGGTGCTCATCAACGAAGCGCACTGGACCATGCGCAATCTCCTGCTGGAACAGCTGGACGACCGCGCCCAGATGCTCACGGGACGGCACAAGTCGCTGTCCATGGTGGAGGGCGTGCAGCACGGAGACGTGGACGGCATCGCCTTCGTCGGCTATCACACGGGCGCGGGTGCCGAGGGCGTGCTCGCGCACACGTACCTCGCGAACTCCATCACCGGCGTCTGGCTCAACGGCGAGCGGGCGAGCGAGGGCCTGCTCAACGCCCATGTGGTCGCGGAGTACGGGGTCCCGGTCATCCTGGTCACCGGAGACGATCTGACCTGCGAGGACGCCCTCGGCTACGCGCCCGGGGCCCGCAAGGTCGCGGTCAAGGACCATGTCTCGCGCTACGCGGCGGTGTGCCGCACCCCGGCCCGTACCGCCGTCGAGATCCGCGCCGCCGCCAAGGAGGCCACGGAGCTCGCCGTCCGCCACGAGCCGGTGCGAGGCGGACCGTTCACCGTGGAGTTGGAGTTCGACGCCGAACACCTCGCCGCGGCGGCGACGGTCGTGCCGGGCGCCGCCCGGAGCGGTGAGCGGCGCGTCGCCTACACGAGCGCGACGATGTATGAGGCAATTCGCACCTTCAAGGCGGTCACGACGATCGTCTCTGCCGCGGTGGAGGAGCAGTATGGCTGACGTGACACGTACCGAACATCCGGGCATCGACGACACCGCCCTCGACGAAGTCGTGACCATCACCTCCGAGCTGATCCGGATCGACACCACCAACCGCGGCGGCGGTGACTGCCGCGAGCGGCCTGCCGCCGAGTACGTCGCCGAGCGGCTCGCCGGAGCCGGCCTGGAGCCGCTCCTCCTGGAGCGCACCCCGGGCCGTACGAACGTGGTGGCCAGGATCGAGGGCACCGATCCCTCCGCGGACGCCCTCCTCGTCCACGGCCATCTCGACGTGGTCCCCGCCGAGCCCGCCGACTGGACCGTCCACCCCTTCTCGGGCGAGATCCGCGACGGTGTCGTCTGGGGCCGCGGGGCGGTCGACATGAAGAACATGGACGCGATGGTCCTCGCGGTCGTACGGGCCTGGCGCCGCGCCGGGATCAGACCCCGCCGGGACATCGTCATCGCGTACACGGCGGACGAGGAGGCCAGCGCGATCGACGGCGCCGACTTCCTCGCAAGCCGGCACCCGGAGCTGTTCGAGGGCTGCACCGAAGGCATCAGCGAGTCCGGGGCCTTCACTTTCCATGCCGGGCCCGGCATGGCGCTGTATCCCATCGGGGCGGGGGAGCGCGGGACCGCCTGGCTCGAGCTCACCGCCCACGGCAGGGCGGGCCACGGCTCCAAGGTCAACCGGGCCAACGCCGTGACCCGGCTGGCCGAGGCCGTCGCCAGGATCGGCGCACACGAGTGGCCGGTGCGGCTCACCCCGACCGTGCGCGCCTCCCTCGTCGAGCTGGCCGCGCTGCACGGCATCGCCGCCGATCCCGACGCGCCCGGGTTCGACGTGGACGCGCTGATGGAGAAGCTCGGCCGGGCGGCCCTGCTGGTCGAGCCCGTCGTGCGCAACAGCACCAACCCGACCATGCTGGACGCCGGTTACAAGGTGAACGTCATCCCCGGGCACGCCACCGCTTTCGTCGACGGGCGGATGCTGCCCGGCGGCGAGGACGAGTTCCGCGACACCCTCGACCGGCTCACCGGACCGGACGTCGACTGGGACTTCCACCACCGCGAGATCGCCCTGGAGGCGCCCGTCGACTCCCCGACGTTCGCCAAACTCCGCGCGGCCGTCGAGCGGTTCGACCCCAACGGCCATGTCGTCCCGTTCTGCATGTCCGGCGGCACCGACGCCAAGCAGTTCTCCCGGCTCGGCATCACCGGCTACGGCTTCTCACCGCTCAAGCTGCCCGAGGGCTTCGACTACGGCGCCATGTTCCACGGCGTCGACGAACGCGTCCCCGTCGAGGCGCTGCACTTCGGCGTCCGGGTACTCGACCACTATCTGACGTCCGCATAGGGGGAATGGGCAATGGTACCCACGGGGGCCTACGGGACCTGGCCGTCGCCGATCGATGCCGCGCTCGCCGCCTCGCACGACGGACGTCCGGAGTACGTGGGCACGATCGGCGACGAGGTGTGGTGGACCGCCCCCCGCCCCGCCGAGGGCGGCAGGCGCGCCCTGATGCGGCGGCGGGCCGGCGGCGCCGAGGAATCGGTGCTGCCCGCCCCGTGGAACGTACGCAGCCGGGTCGTCGAGTACGGCGGCCGCCCCTGGGCCGGGGTGACGCGGGCCGGTGCCGGCCCGCTCGTCGTCTTCGTGCACCACCCCGACCAGCGGCTGTACGCGTACGAGCCGGACGGCGGCGGTGAACCCCGTCCGCTCACCCCGGTGTCCCGCGTCGGCGGCGGGCTGCGCTGGGTCGATCCGGTCATCCACCCGGACCGGGGTGAAGTCTGGTGCGTGCTGGAGGAGTTCATCGGCCCGGCCGCCACCGATGTGCGTCGGGTGATCGCGGCGGTGCCGCTGGACGGTTCGGCGGCCGAGGACCGCGGCGCCGTACGGGAGCTCACCGACGGCCGGCACCGCTTCGTCACGGGGCCCCGGCTGTCCCCCGACGGCCGGCACGCCGCATGGCTCACCTGGGACCATCCGCGTATGCCGTGGGACGGCACGACCGTGATGCTCGGCGAGGTGGCCGAGGACGGACCCTTCCGTGCCGTGCGGGAGGTCGCCGGGGGCACCGACGAGTCGGTACCCCAGGTCGACTGGGCCGCGGACGGCTCGCTGCTGTACGTCTCCGACCGCAGCAACTGGTGGGAGCTGCAGCGCATCCGGCCCGAGGGCCTCGAACACCCCGGCGACCCGGAAGACGGTGATGCGCACGCCACGGGCCTCTGCACGGGACGCGGCGAGGAGTTCGGCGGGCCGCTGTGGAAGATCGGCCTCACATGGTTCCAGCCACTGGAGAACGGGCTGATCGCCGTCATCCACGGCAAGGGCGCCACCGCGCTCGGCATACTCGACCCGGAGTCCGGCGAGCTCGTCGACGCCGCAGGCCCCTGGACCGAGTGGGCGTCGACACTCGCGGCGCACGGCACCCGGGTCGTCGGAGTCGCGGCGAGCCCGCGCAGCGGTTACGAGATCGTGGAGCTCGACACCCGCACGGGCAGGACCCGCGTCATCGGCTCGGCCCACGACGACCCGGTCGACCCCGCCTACTACCCCGAGCCGCAGATCCGCACCTTCACCGGGCCCGACAACCGCGAGATCCACGCACACGTCTACCCGCCCCACAACCCGGACCGCATCGCGCCCGGCGACGAACTGCCGCCCTACGTGGTGTGGGCCCACGGCGGCCCCACCGGACACGCCCCGCTCGTCCTCGACCTGGAGATCGCCTACTTCACCTCGCGCGGCATCGGCGTCGCCGAGGTCAACTACGGCGGCTCGACCGGCTACGGCCGGGAGTACCGCAACCGGCTGCGCGAGCAGTGGGGCGTCGTCGACGTCGAGGACTGCGCGGCCGTCGCCCAGGCCCTGGCCGCCGAAGGCACCGCCGATCCGCAGCGCCTCGCGATCCGGGGCGGCAGCGCCGGCGGATGGACCGCCGCCGCGTCCCTCACCAGCACCGACGTCTACGCCTGCGGCACGATCATCTACCCCATCCTCGATCTCATGGGCTGGGCCACCGACGAGACCCACGACTTCGAGTCCCAGTACCTGGAGTCGCTGATCGGGCCGCTCGCCGAGGTCCCCGCCCGCTACCGGGAGCGCTCGCCGATCGAGCACGTGGACCGGGTCACCGCCCCGTTCCTGCTGCTCCAGGGCCTGGACGACCCGATCTGCCCGCCCGCGCAGAGCGAGCGCTTCCTGGACCGGACGGCGGGCCGCGGTATCCCCCACGCCTACATCGGCTTCGAGGGGGAGAGCCACGGCTTCCGCCGCGCGGCCACCCTGGTCCGCGCCCTGGAGGCCGAACTGTCCCTGTACGTGCAGACCTTCGGCATCACCCGTACCGACGTCCCCGTACTGGAACTCAAGAAGTGACCCGCACGAAGTGAACCGGGAGCCCGAGACCGTGACCCTCACGCCCCTGACCCGCCCCGCCCGACTGCGCCCGGGCGCCAGGGTCGCCGTCGTCGCCCCCAGCGGACCCGTCCCGGCGGAGCGGCTCGAGGCGGGTCTGGACATCCTGCGCGGCTGGGAGCTGGAGCCGGTCGTGATGCCCCACGTCCTCGACGAGCACCCGCGGCTCGGCCATCTCGCCGGAGAGGACGCGGACCGCGCCCGGGATCTCCAGGAGGCGTGGTGCGACCCCTCGGTCTCCGCCGTGCTGTGCGCCCGCGGGGGCTACGGCGCCCAGCGCATGGTCGACCTCGTCGACTGGGCGGCGATACGCGCGGCGGGGCCGAAGGTCTTCGTCGGCTACAGCGATGTGACCGCGCTCCACGAGGCCTTCGCCGTACGGACCGGACTGTCGACGCTGCACGGCCCGATGCCCGCCGCGGTGACCTTCCTCAAGGATCCGCGCACCCAGGAGTCGCTGCGCGCCACGCTCTTCGAACCCGAGTCCGTCCGCACCCTCGGACTGGAGACGGCCGGGCCCCTCGTGCCCGGCCGCGCCCGCGGCATCACCCTGGGCGGCTGTGTCAGCATCCTCGCCGCCGACCTGGGCACCCCGCACGCCCGGCCCTCCGCCCGGGGCGGGCTGCTGCTCATCGAGGACGTCGGCGAGGAGCCGTACCGCCTGGACCGGATCCTCACCCAGCTGCTGCGCTCCGGATGGCTCGACGGGGTCGCCGGCGTGGCCCTCGGCTCCTGGGCGGAGTGCGGTCCGTACGAGGAGATCCGGGCGGTGCTCCTGGACCGGCTCGGCGGGCTCGGTGTGCCTGTCGTCGAGGAGCTGGGCTTCGGGCACGGCCCGACGACACTGACGATGCCGCTGGGAGTTCCCGTGGTGCTGGACGCGGACGCGGGAACGCTGACACTCGACGAGCCCGCGCTGCGCTGAACGTCCCTGCGGATGCGGCGACTCCTTCACTGAATCTGCGTCAATAACCCCCCGGCATGGTCGTTGACGCGGGCCTGACACGTGTCACAGCATGAGGGCGGTCCACTACTTACCGGTCGGTAAGTACCCCTCAATGTGGAGGTGCTCGTGTCCCGTGCCGTGCCCGGAACCACCACGTCGCTCGCCCTCGCTCTCGGCGCGGCCCTCGCCGCACCGCTCGCCGTTGCCGCCCCCGCCGAAGCCGCCACACCGCCCACGACCGGCCACTTCACCGTCACACCACTGAAGTTCACGGTCGACACGGGTGGCCGCAGCTGCACGGTCGACGCCGACCTCTACCGCCCGGACGGCGTCGACAGCGCCCACCGGGCACCGGCCGTCCTCACCACCAACGGCTTCGGCGGCAGCAAGGCGGACGGCTCGACCGACGCCACCGCCAGGGCCTTCGCCGCCCGCGGCTACGTCGTCCTCGCCTACTCGGGCCTCGGCTTCGGCAGGTCCGGCTGTCCGATCTCGCTCGACGCCCCGGCCGTCGACGGACGCGCCGCATCCCGCCTCATCGACTTCCTCGCCGGCACGCGTGCCGCCGACGACGGCAGCACCGCCGACTTCGCCGCGTTGGACAGCCAGGGCGACCCGCGCGTCGGCATGATCGGGGGCTCCTACGGCGGGGCGATCCAGCTGGCGACGGCCGCGGTCGACCGGCGCGTGGACGCGCTCGTCCCCCTGATCACCTGGAACGATCTCGCGTACTCCCTGGACCCCAACAGCATTCCCGGCACGCATACGCCGGGAGTCTTCAAATGGCAGTGGACGAACGGCTTCTACCTCATGGGCGAGGGCCAGCCCCTGCTCGCTCCCGGCCTCGATCCTTCGCGCATCGGCACCGTCGGCTGCCTCCACTTCGTCGCGGAGGCCTGCGAGACGGTGCGGCTCCTCGACTCGGGCCGCTACCCGGCCGCGCGGACCGAGGCCATGCAGACGTTCGCGCGCAGCGTGTCCCCGGCCTCGTACCTGCACCGGGTGAAGGCGCCCACCCTGCTGATCCAGGGACAGGCCGACAGCCTCTTCAACCTCAACGAGGCGCAGGCCAGTTACGAGCAGCTCAAGGCCCAGGGCACCGAGACCAAGATGATCTGGCAGTCCTGGGGCCACAGCGGAGGCATCACCGACCCGGCAGCGGGGGAGCTCAACCTCGGCGAGGGCAATCTGGAGACCAGTTACGTCGGCCGGCGCATCCTCGCCTGGTTCGACCGCCACCTCCACCGCGACAGGACCGCCGACACCGGTCCGGCGTTCGCGTACTACCGCGACTGGCGCAGTGGCTACGGGACCGCGGCCGCCGTGCCGTCCCTGTCCCAGAAGCTCTACCTCTCCGGGGACGGCAAGCTCGTCGACAACCGCGCCAAGGTCGCCCGCGGCGCGCGCGAGTACCGCAACCGGCTGCTGCCGACGAGCCATTCCGAGTCCTCGCTCGCCGGAATCGCCGGCCTGCCCGACCCGAAGCCGTACGACGTCAAGGGCACGTACCTGGGCTGGCTGAGCGAGCCGCTGACGGCGCCGGTCGAGGTCGTCGGCTCCCCGAAGGCCACCCTCAAGGTCGTCTCGCCGAGGACCGAGCAGACGCAGAACTCCGGGGACGCCGCCGACAAGCTGGTGCTCTTCGCCAAGGTGTACGACGTCGCGCCCGACGGAACGAGGACGCTCGTGCAGCGGCTGGTCGCGCCGGTGCGGGTGCCCGATGCGACCAGGCCGTTCACGGTGAGGCTTCCCGGCATCGTGCACCGCTACGAGACCGGCCACCGGCTGGAGTTCGTGATCGCCGGCAGCGACACCGCGTACTACGGCAATCGCGGTGTCAAGCCGGTGACGGTCACCAGCGCCCCCGAGGACACCGGCGTACTCGAACTCCCCGTCGTCAGAGGCTCGGGCAGCCGGCGCTGAGCGCGGCGTAACCGGGCCGGACGGCCTCGTCGACGATGCGGCGGCGCTCCGGGAGCGGCAGGAAGGCCGACTCCACGGCGGCGGCCGTGAACCGTTCGAAGACCTCGGGGCCGTAACCGAAGGCGTCCACCATGTGCTGGAACTCGCGGCTCATGGTGGTGCCCGAGACCAGCCGGTTGTCGGTGTTGAGGGTGACCCGGAAGCCGAGGCGCCGCAGCAGGTCGATCGGGTGCGTCGCGTAGTCCTTCGCGGCGCCGGTCTGGAGGTTGGACGTCGGGCAGACCTCCAGCGCGATGCGGTTGTCGCGGACGTACGCGGCGAGGCGGCCGAGCGTCGCCGTGCCGTCGTCGTGGACCTGGATGTCGTCGGTGATGCGCACCCCGTGCCCGATCCGCTCGGCGCCGCAGACCTGGACCGCCTCGTGGATGGACTCGGCGCCGACCGCCTCGCCCGCGTGGATCGTGAAGTGGCAGTTGTGCCGCTTCAGGTGCTGGAAGGCGGGGAGGTGGTTGGCGGGCGGGTTGCCGATCTCGCCGCCCGCGATGTCGAAGCCCGCCACCCCGCGGTCCCGGTGCGCGACCGTGAGCTCGGCTATCTCCAGGGAGCGCTGCGTGTGCCGCATGCCCGTGAGCAGTGCGCGCACCGTGATCCGCCCGCCCGCGCGGCGCTCGCCCTCGCGGAAGCCCTCGTTGACGGCGTCCACGACCTCGTCGAGCGTGAGCCCCTGCTCCTGGTGCTGCTCGGGGGCGTAGCGCACCTCGGCGTACACCACCCCGTCCGCCGCCAGGTCCTCGGCGCACTCGGCGGCGACGCGGAAGAGCGCCTCGCGGGTCTGCATCACCGCGCAGGTGTGGGCGAAGGTCTCCAGGTACCGCTCCAGCGATCCGGAATCCGCGGCGTCGCGGAACCAGACGGCGAGCGCGTCCGGGTCCTCGGTGGGCAGGCCGTCGTAGCCGCACTCCCGTGCCAGCTCGATGATCGTGCCGGGACGCAGACCACCGTCCAGGTGGTCGTGCAGGACGGCCTTGGGGGCGCGGCGGATCCAGTCCGCGACGGGGGCGGGAGAGGAGGCAGGGGCGGAGCCGAGGTCGGTCGCGGAGTTGTCAGACAAGTGCATGCAGCGGGAGTGTACGGCACGGGTGGCGCCACCGCCGTGACGGGGAGCACGGCCGCCTGCGCGGGGCCGACCCGGCCCGTCCGGCGTTCGAGGACGGACATTGCGGGCCACCTGCCGGTGCGGGGTGCGCATCGAGCCCGTCCGGCGTTCGGGGACGGCACCCGGGCCGACGCGGCGGTACCGGGCACACCCGGGGCCCGGGGCGCAGTCCCGCTCCGGGAAGGCCGCGCCGTACGCGGCAGCCGGGTACCCGTGGGGGGCGTCAGTTGGACTGGAGCACCGGCAGCGCCGGCGCCCCCGTCGGCAGCATGTGCTTGGCCGCCAGGACCGGCACGTCCCCGACCCGTACGACCTGCGTGATCAGTACCGCGGGCGTGTCCGCGGGCCGCTCCAGCTGCGCCCCACGCCGTCGCCCGAGCACCGTCGCGGTCACCCCGGAATGCGCCGTGAGCGCCACCCCGCGAGACGCCGCCGCCAGCACCGCCAGCATCGAGGTCCGGTCGGCGCGACCCGCCTCGCGCAGTGCGTGCGCGAACGCCGGATGCGCCCGTTCCAGTACGTCGTCGGCCGCCGCCCACTCCTGGCTGAGCGCCGCCGCGGCGTCCCCGTACAGCAGGGACTCCCAGAACCGCAGCTCCGCCCGGGCGGGCGCGAGCAGATGCTGGGTGGTGAAGTCGGTCGGCTCCTCGACGGCCCGCCGCAGGGCCCGCACCCGCAGCGGCGTGCCTGCGCCCGCCGACAGCAGCTCCTCCAGCGGCTGGATGTGCTCGAAGCCGCGCCGGGGAGGCCGGTCGTTCACGGTCCTGCCGACGCCCCGGCGCACGGTGAGCAGCCCGTCCTCCTGGAGCAGCAGCAGGGCCTCGCGCAGTGCGGGCCTGCTGACCCCGAGCTCGGCCGCGAGGCGCGGCTCGGACGGCAGGGTGGAGCCCGGAGGATAGGTGCCGTCGTGGATGGCGTCCGCGATCCGCTCGTACAGGACGACGACCGGCCTGCGCCGAGGTCCGCTCGCCGGTCCGCTGACTGCCATGGCCTCTCCCCGGCTCACTTGTCTGCTCACGTGCCCTGTTCACTCATGGGGCTTCACTCATGCGGCTACGCCGTTGTCCCTGGCCCTCTCACCTTGCTCACGGTAGTTCACGCGTTCACGCGTTCACGCGTTCACGACCAGAAGGTCGGGCAACGACTTGTCCCAGCTTGTCTGACAAGCAGGAGGGGACAGCAACGGAGCCAGGGCCGGTGGCCCGGCAGGGCAGGGCGGCTAGCCTGGCATCATGCCCGCTCACCCCGCCGACCCCACCCCTCACCCTCAAGCCCCTGGTCTGCTCGCCGAGGGACCCCGCGTAGGCATACGACACTTCCGTCCCGGCGACGCCGACGAGTTCACCACGCTCGCCCGTGCGAGCCGGCAGCTGCACCGGCCCTGGCTCTTCCCGCCCGAGACGGCCGCCGCGTACTCCGCGTACGCGCACAAGCTCATCGACGATCCGACCAAGGCCGGCTTCCTGGTCTGCGACCGTGACGACGGCAGGATCGCCGGGTTCATCAACATCAACAACATCGTCCACGGCGGCTTCCTCAGCGGAGCCCTCGGCTACGGTGCCTTCGCGCACGCCGCGGGCCGCGGCCTGATGAGCGAGGGCCTGGGCCTGGTCGTCCGGTACGCCTTCGGCCCGCTCGGCCTGCACCGACTCGAGGCCAACATCCAGCCCGGCAACGCCGCGTCCATCGCCCTCGTCCGCGGTCTCGGCTTCCGGCTGGAGGGATTCTCCCCCGACTTCCTCTTCATCGACGGCGCCTGGCGCGACCACGAACGGTGGGCGATCACCTGCGAGATGACGCTCCGGACGGACCCCCGAACCGATTGAGGATCCGGTGCACGGTGGGCGAGGATGAACCGCATGCCGAACATCGTGGTCATCGACGCTCCCTCCAACCTCGGCCTGCGCCCGCCCGCCCCCGGCACCGTGCCCGGCTGTCACAAACTCGCCGGAGCCCTGCGGGAACAGCGCATCGTCCAGCGCCTCGGGGCCTTCGAGGGTGGAGTCGTCGTTCCGCCGCGCTACGACCGGGGCGACTGGAAGGAGGGCGACGGGGTCTTCAACGCCGCCGCGATCGCCGCGTACACGCCGAAGCTCGCCGACCGCATCGAGCATCACGTACGCGCAGGGGACTTCCCGCTCGTCCTCGGCGGCGACTGTTCGATCCAGCTCGGGGCCTCGCTCGCGCTGCGCCGCATGGGCCGTTACGGACTCGTCGCAGTCGACGCGTCGGCCGACTTCCGGCACCCCGGGAACTCCGACCGGGTCGGCGCCGCGGGCGGTGAGGAGCTCGCCCTCGCGACGGGCCGCGGCCAGGCCGACCTCACCGACCTCGAAGGGCTGCGCCCGTACCTGCGCGACGAGGACGTCCGGATCTTCGGCATGCGGGACGCAGACACGGACCGCGAGGAGCTCGCCGCGCTGAAGATCCCCCATGTGACGGTCGGGGAGCTCAGGGAGTGGGGCGCCGCCGACCTCGCCGCCGCCGTCCTACAGAGCCTGGAAGCGCCCGTCCTGGACGGCTTCTGGGTGCATCTCGACGCCGACGTACTCGATCCGTCCGTGATGCCCGCCGTCGACAGTCCCGACCCGGACGGGCTGCTGCCGGAGGAACTCCTGCCGCTGCTGCGGACGTTGGTGCGGTCCGGGCACTGCGTCGGCCTCAACGTCACCATCTACGATCCCGACCTCGACCCGGACGGCACCGCGGGCGCCCTTCTCGCGGACCTCGTGGTCGCGGCCTTTGCCGAAGAGTGACCTGCTGAGCCCCTGGTCGGGGCGGCGTCCACCGTGTTCCATGGTCATCGCGCGCACCATGCGATCGAAGTGGGATCGACGTGCGAACGTGCGAAAGTGCGATCGAGAATCGAGGTTGCCGTGGCCACGACCGTGCGACGTGCCGTACTGACCCTGCCTGGGGCCCCGTTGGGGCCCGAGAACCCGCTGCCGGCCCTCCGCCCCCTCGACGAGCTCCACGCGCTCGACGAGCGGGCCAAGGAGGGCCTGCCGCGGGACATGGCCCGTCAGATCGGCTACGAACCGCTGCGCACCGTCCTGCCCACACGACTGCGCGACGGCTACGGGCGCGAGCGCGCCGGGACGGACCTCGACACGATCGTGATCGAGAACGACCGGCTGCGGGTCACCGTCCTGCCGGGGCTCGGCGGGCGGGTACATTCCCTGCACCACAGGCCCACCGGTCGCGAACTCGTCTACGTCAACCCGGTGTTCCAGCCCGCCGCCTTCGCCCTCAACGGCGCCTGGTTCTCCGGCGGCATCGAGTGGAACATCGGCGCCACCGGCCACACCACGCTCTCCTGCGCACCGCTGCACGCCGCCGTGGTCCCCGCCCCCGACGGCGGCGAGATGGTCCGGCTGTGGGAGTGGGAGCGGCTGCGCGATCTGCCGTTCCAGGTCGACCTCTGGCTGCCGGACGGCTCGGACTTCCTCTACGTCGGGGTCCGGATCCGCAACCCGCACGAGCGGCCCGCACCCGTCTACTGGTGGTCCAACATCGCCGTGCCGGAGGGCGAACGGACCCGGGTCGTCGCCCCGGCCGACGAGGCCTGGCACTTCGGCTACGAACGCGCGCTGCGGCGGGTCGCGGTGCCCGGACACGAAGGCGTCGACCGCACGTACCCGCTGCGCAGCGAGTACCCCGCCGACTACTTCTACGACGTGCCGCGCGAGGCCCGTAGATGGATCGCCTCCCTCGGCGAGGACGGGCACGGTCTCGTCCAGACCTCCACCGACCTGCTGCGCGGCCGCAAACTCTTCCTCTGGGGCGCGGGGCGCGGTGGACGGCGCTGGCAGGAGTGGCTGACCGAACCCGGCACGCCCGGATACGCCGAGATCCAGGCCGGGCTCGCCCGCACCCAGCTGGAGCACGTACGGCTCGACGCGGAGGAGGAGTTCAGCTGGCTGGAGGCGTACGGACCGCTGTCCGCCGACCCGGCGGCGGTGCACGGCGACGACTGGGCGGCGGCCCGCTCCGAGACCGCCGCACGGCTGGAGGCGGCCCTGCCCCGCGCGGACGTCGACGCCGCGTACGAGGCGTGGCAGCGGTGCGCGGACACCGAGCCTGGCGAGATCCTGACCACCGGTTCGGGATGGGGCGCCCTCGAAGTACTGCGCGCCGGGTACAAGTTGCCGGGCACGCCGTTCCCCGAGGCCACGCTCGGTGAGGAGCAGGCGCCCTGGCTGGAGCTCCTGCGCACCGGCGTCCTGCCCGCACCGCGCCGCGTCACCCCGCCGGGGCCCACCCTGGTCGCCCCGCACTGGCGCGACATGCTGGAGACAGCCCCCGCCGAACCTCTCACCGAGTACCACCTCGGTGTCGCCCAGTGGCACGCGGGCGACTTCGCCCAGGCCGTACGGAGCTGGGAGCGCGGCCTCCAACTCGCCCCGTCGCGCTGGCCGTTGCTGCGCTGCCTCGCCGTCGCCGACCGCACGGGCGGCCATGTCGAGCGTGCCGCCGAGCGGTACGCGGAGGCCTTCGACGACCTGTGCGCGGAGCGCCGCGACGACGGCGAGGCCTGGACGGCGGCGACGGAGGCGCTGGCCCGCGAGACCATCGAGGCCCTCCTGGCCGCCCGCCGCCCCGCGGCCGCCCGCGGGGTGCTGACCCGCCTGTGGCCCGGCATTCGCAACCGCGGCCGCTTCCGCTTGCTGGAGGCCCGCCTCCTCCTCGCGGAGGGCGACCGCGACGCCGCCCGGGCGATCTTCGACGAGGGTTTCGAGGTGGCGGACCTGCACGAGGGCACGGAGATCCTCGGCGAGGTGTGGTCGGCGCTCACGGACGAGCCGCTCCCGGCACAGTACGACCACCGGATGCGCCCGGTACGTACCTGAGGCTCCCCGGCGCGGGCGGCACGTCGCGGCGGGGTGCCGCGCCGCTACACGTCGGCGCCGCGCCCGTGCGACCATCGAGGGCATGAAGGCCCCCACCCTCACGGAGCCCCGATCGCCGTGGGTCGTGTTCACCTGATTTCTCCCAGGAGGCCCCGTCCTTCAGGGCGGGGAGGAATGGGTCCTTGGCGCGGAGCCGCGAAGCGGCGGAGTTCCCTGCATATC
>NZ_JBHWKX010000052.1:36464-52414 GCF_042730885.1 Streptomyces sp. NPDC059909 | reverse complement strand
AACGCGGGCGACCAGCGCACCCAAAACCGTTCGGGATGCGCGCAGTGACTGGCAGTGGGTCCAAGACACACTCCTGCTCACTGATTAGGAACGGTACGGAGAACTCACCCAGGACACCGCGTACGACGCCGCGAACCGCGCACGGGAGCGGGTCTCCGACTTCCTCGGCGAGGCCCGGCTCTCCGCCACCGTGGCGGACGCCCGGCCGTGGTCGGCCGAGTCCCCCGCGCTGTACGGGCTCACCGTGCGGCTTCACCGGGCCGACGGCTCGGTCGCCGACACCTCGTACCACCGCATCGGCTTCCGCACCATCGAGGTCCGCGGCCGTGACCTGCTGATCAACGGCGACCGCGTGTTCATCCGCGGCGTCAACCGGCACGACTTCCACCCGCTCGCCGGTCGCGTCGTCACCGAGGACGACATGCGGGCCGACCTGGTGACCATGAAGCGCTTCGGCTTCAACGCCGTGCGCACCTCGCACTACCCGAACGACCCGGCGCTGCTCGGCCTCGCCGACGAACTCGGCCTGTACGTCGTCGACGAGGCCGACATCGAGAGCCACGACCACGCCCACGAGATCGCCGACGACCCGCGCTATCTGCCCGCGTTCACCGACCGCGTCTCCCGGATGGTGCTGCGCGACAAGAACCACCCGTCCGTCATCGTCTGGTCGCTCGGCAACGAGAGCGACTACGGCGCCCACCACGACGCCGCGGCCGGCTGGGTGCGCCGCTACGACCCGACCCGACCCGGCCCGTCCAGTACGAGGGCGCCGCCGAGACCGACTGGTCGTCCACAAAGATCGCGAGCGACATCGTCTGCCCCATGTACGCCTCGCTCGACGAGATCACCGCGCACGCCCGCTCCGGCGAGCAGACCAAGCCGCTGATCCTCTGCGAGTACTCGCACGCCATGGGCAACAGCAACGGCACCCTCGCCGACCACTGGGCCGAGATCGAGTCCACGCCCGGGCTGCAGGGCGGCTTCATCTGGGAGTTCTGGGACCACGGCATCCTCCAGCGGACCGCCGACGGCCTCCCGGCGGGCCCCGCCGGCGCCGGCGCCTACGCGAACGGCGTCACGGCGCCTGGCTACCGATGGGCCTACGGCGGCGACTTCGGCGACACCCCCAGCGACGGAGCGTTCTGCGCGGACGGGCTCGTCCTCCCCGACCGCACCCCGAAGCCGGCGATGTACGAGCACCGCGAACTCGCCGCGCCCGTACGGCTGTCGTACGACGGCACCACCGTCACCGTCCACAACCGCCAGTACGTGCGCGATCTGACCTGGCTGCGCGCCGAGTGGCTGGTCGGCGCCGAGGACTCCGGCACCCGGACCGTCCCTGCGGTGCTCCCCGACGTACCGCCCGGCGCCTCCGCGCACCTGCCGCTGCCGGACGGACTGCCCACCGGGGACGGCGAACTCTGGCTCACGCTGCGCCTGACCACCCTCGACGACCTGCCCTGGGCACCGGCCGGCACCGAGATCTGCACCCCGTGCATCCGGCTGCGGGAGCCTCTGGCCGCCTTCATGAGCGCCGCGCCCGCCCTCGGCGTCGAGACCGACCCCGAGGGCCTCCTCCTCCACCCGCTGCTCACCGCTCCGCCCGTGCTGAGCCTCTGGCGTGCGCCCCCGGACAACGACGTGCTCGGCGGCGCCGCGGGACGCTGGAGCGACTGGGGCCTCGACACGCTCGTCCGCAAGCCGGTATCCGTCACCCGCGACGGCGACGGCCGGGTCACCGCCGTCGCCGAATACCCCACCGCCGCGGGCACGGTGGTCCACGAACAGACCTTCACCGCACGCGCCGACGGCTCGGTGCTCGTCGAGGAGAGTGCCACTCTCCCCGACGCATTGCACGACGTCGCCCGCGTGGGCTCCGTCCTGGAGACCGTCCCCGGCCTCGAGAAGATCGAGTGGTACGGGCCGGGCCCCTGGGAGAGCTACCCCGACCGGTGCGCGGGCGGAGCCGTGACCCGTCACCGGGCGCGCGTCGACGCCCTCTTCATGCCCTACCTGCGGCCCCAGGAGAGCGGTGGGCGGGCCGGCGTACGGACCTTCACGCTCACCCGCGCCGACGGGACCGGGCTGGCCGTACGGTTCGACGCGCCCCGGCAGGTCTCCGTCACCCGCCACCGGGCCGCCGACCTCGCCGCCGCGGCCCACCACGACGAGCTCACCCCGCGCTCGGAGTGCGTCGTCCACATCGACGCGGCGCACCGCGGCCTCGGCACCGCCTCCTGTGGCCCGGACACCCTGCCCCCGTATCTGATCAGGCCCGGAACCCATCGCTGGGCCTGGACTCTCTCTTCCCTGTAGGGCTTCACCACAGCGGCCCTGTGCTACCTCCGTGGAGCTGCACGTTCGCGGCTCCACGGGTGCACGGGCCCCCGGCCCCTCGACCGCCGGCCTAACCGAGGTCGAACACGTTCCGCAGCCCCAGCCGGTAGCGCGTGCGGTCATGGCGCTTGAGGTGATCGAGCTCCGGGGCACGGAACAGCGGCATGATCGTGCAGCGCCCGGCCGGTGAGCCGATGCGGTCGAGGAGGGCGTTGACCGCTGCGCGCGCCGAGGCGTTGGCGCCCTCCATCGTCGCCAGGTCGATGTCGACGGCGACGTAGTCCCCGGACAGGAAGAGGTTCGGGACCTTCGTCGCGGCGGACGGGCGGTGGTGGAAGGTGCCCACCGGGTGGATGAGCAGCTCGTCGTCGTTCGTGGGGTTCGGGGTGCCCAGACCGTCGACGCCCGGATCCAGGAACCAGGAGTGCAGGGCGCTGTCCTTGAGGACCGTGCGGCCCGTGTCGTTGAGCGCCGCCTTGAGCTGGGCCCACACCTCGCGGGCGACCTGTTCGCGCGTGCACTCCTTGGCCGTCTTCCCGTAGAGGATGCCCGGCCTGTCCCACTCGGAGA
The DNA here is from genome assembly GCF_042730885.1 of Streptomyces sp. NPDC059909. Lineage (NCBI taxonomy): Bacteria > Bacillati > Actinomycetota > Actinomycetes > Kitasatosporales > Streptomycetaceae > Streptomyces > Streptomyces sp. NPDC059909. The sequence goes on along the minus strand of NZ_JBHWKX010000052.1, from coordinate 49,504 downwards.
TGTCGACGGAGACACAGTCGACCGCGACCCCGTCGCCGTAGTCCTGCGGGAAGTCGCGGTGCGGCCAGTGCCCGGCCTGCTGGATGGCGGTCAGGGACCAGGGCGAGTCGATGCAGTTGAGATGCCCGTGCAGCAGGGGCGCCCGCTCCGTCAGATAGAACTGGATGCCCGTCATCCAGTCCGTCTCCAGCTTGTCGCACCGCGCGAGCTGCGGATCGGCCGCCCGGAGCGCGGCTCCCCAGGTGCGCCGGGCGTGCTCCACCGGAATGGCCGAGATGTAGTGGTCGGCGGTGACGGACCGCCGTGCCCCGTCCGGGTCCTCCATCACCGCCTCGGTGATCCGGCCCGATCCGTACGCGAGCTGGCGCAGCGTCCAGCCGACCTTGAACTCCACGCCCAGCGACCGCAGATGGGCGACCCAGGGATCGATCCAGGCCTCGTTGGTCGGGGCGTTGAGGATCCGGTCGAGGGGCCCGTCCGCGCCGCGGCCCAGCGCGTTGAAGACGAACGCCTCCAGCAGCGTGGCGACCGTGCGCGTGCTCGCCTCCTCGGCCTTCGTCGCCACGATGTTGCGGGTCAGGCCGACGGCCAGGATGCGCTGGTAGTCGTACGACATCTCCTCGGCCCGGATGAACTCCCACCAGGGCGTGCGCTCCCACGCCTCGTTGCGCCGTTCGTCGCAGCTGGTGAGGAAGACGAGACCGCGGTTCACGAAGTACGCCGTCTCGTGCGGCGGGATGCCGAGGGCCGTGTCGAAGAAGGCGGTCAGGGCCCGGCGGATCTCGTCGAGGGTGAGCTCGGCGGGGCGGTGGCCCGGCCAGGGGAGCGGAATGCGCAGGTCCTCGCGGCCGGTACGGGCGAAGGACATCTCGGGCGGCGCCACGAGGTTGTCCCAGACGCCGTGGGGATTGCCGGGGAAGGGGATGCGCCGCATCGTGTCCGGCAGATTGTGGTAGATGCCGGGGATGAAGCGGAAGCCGTGCTCGGCGGGCAGCGCCCTGCGGCCGCCCTTCCCAGTGCCGGGCACGTCCATGCTGCGGGCCTTGCCGCCCAGGGCCCTTCGCTCATAGACCGTCACACGTAAGCCGCGTTCCGCGAGTTCATGTGCCGCGGTGAGGCCCGCGACTCCGCCGCCCAGGACGGCCACGGAGGGGGAGGAGGAGCGGGACGCCGCCGACGCCCCGCCCCCTGTGGTGAGTGCCGCGGCGGAGCCGGCGGCCGCCGCTCCCGCGATGAAGGTGCGCCGTGAGGTTCCCCGCCGGTCCGACCGATCCATGCCCAGCCCCTACTTGTCGGTAACTGTCACGTCCGGCGCAGGAGCATACGGACGGCCCCCGGGACCCGGAAGCCGTGTGCGGGCCCATTCACCCAGCGCGACACACCGCGCGACACAATGGGGCCATGCCCCGACGCACCGCCCGCCCCGCACGCCCCACCGTTACCGCCGATTCGCCCTGTCCGTGTGGCCTCCCGGCCGATTACGGCTCCTGCTGCGGCCGGTTCCACAGCGGCGGGGCGACAGCCTCGACCGCCGAGCTGCTGATGCGGTCCCGCTACAGCGCCTTCGTCGTCCGCGACGAGGCGTATCTGCTGCGCACCTGGCACCCCGCCACCCGGCCGCGGTCCGTCGACTTCGACCCGGCCATGCGCTGGAGCGGCCTGGAGATCCTGGAGACCACTGACGGCAGCATGTTCCACACCACCGGCACCGTCACCTTCGCCGCCCGCTACACCCACGGGGGAGAGCCCGGAGCCCTGCACGAGCGCAGCCGCTTCGAACGACACGAGGGCGCCTGGGTGTACGTGGACGGCACGTTCGAGGACTGAGCGGGGTACGGGGTACCCCTTGAGGCGAGCGGGGTCAGACGCTCGTGGTCGACCCCGGGCGCACGATCATGAGAACGGTGACCGTGGCCCACACCAGGTTGAACATGCCGGTGTACATCGCGAGCCGCTTGGTGTCGGCGATCCCGGCCGGACCCTCCAGGACCGCGCTCTGCCGCGGCAGCACGAGTGCGGCGAGCACGGCGGCCGCGACGGCCGTGAGCACCATCGAGACGATCAGCCAGGTGTCGCCGAGGACGTGGAGGCTGTTGGCGGTCGCGATGCCGAAGACGGGGACGACGACGCCGACGACCGCGTAGACCTTGCAGACGCGATGGAGGTTCCGGAGCACGGCGCGGGCCCGCTCGTCGTCCGGCTCGGCGATGACATGGCGGGCTGCCGCGGGGAACATGCTGGCGGCCACGGTGACAGGGCCGATGGCGATGATCGCGGCCAGGACGTGCACGATGAGGAGGATCTTGGTCACGGAGTGACGCTAGCGAGGCCGGCGAGAGCGGACCAGTGGCGGTAATGCCAGGCACCAACGGATTCTCGCCAGGGGGCATCGCTTGGGCATCGCTCCGTCCAGCAGCTCTACCGCAGTACACAGCCATTGGCCGGATTCCGACGACGGCGTACGTTATGGCCATGCACACCGTGGCTGTACTCGCCCTCGACGGCGTCATCCCCTTCGATCTGTCCACCCCCATCGACGCCATGGGGCGCGCCCGGCTGCCCGACGGCCGGCCCGCCTACCGGGTCAGGGTCTGCTCCCCGGCCGACGAGATCGACGCCGGCGCCTTCACCCTGCGTGCGCCCTGGGGCCTCGACGCGCTCGCCGACGCGGACACGATCATGCTGCCCGGCTGTGCCGACCCGGCGGCGCAGGTGACCACCGAGGTGATTGACGCCCTGCGGCGGGCCGCCGCGGACGGCACCCGGATCGCCTCGATCTGCGTGGGCACCTTCGTTCTCGCCGCGACCGGGCTGCTCGACGGTCTGAGGGCCACCACGCACTGGCTTGGCACGGACGCACTCGCCCGTATGTACCCGAAGATCCAGGTCGACCCGGATGTGCTCTACGTCGACAACGGCCAGTTCCTCACCTCGGCGGGGTCGGCCGCGGGACTCGACCTGTGCCTGCACATGATCCGCCGCGACTACGGCTCGGCGGTCGCAGCGGACGCGGCCCGCCTCTCGGTCATGCCGCTCGAACGCGAGGGCGGCCAGGCCCAGTTCATCGTCCATGAGCAGCCTCCGGCTCCGGCCGGCGCGAGGCTCGAGCCGTTGCTGCGCTGGATGGAGGAGAACGCCGGTCGTGAACTCACCCTCGCCGACATCGCCGAGCACGCCGGGATGAGTGTGCGCACGATCAACCGTCGCTTCCGTGAGCAGACCGGCACGACTCCGCTGCAGTGGCTCCACCGGGCCCGCATCCGCCAGGCCCAGCACCTCCTGGAAACGACCGCCCACCCGGTCGACCGCATCGCCACGCAGGTCGGCTTCGGGTCCCCGACGTCCTTCCGCGACCGCTTCAAACGCCAGGTGGGCACCAGCCCCCACGCCTACCGCCGCGCCTTCCGCGGCACGGAGGGGTCGTAGGCGGCTCCTGCGTCACCTGCCCCCGCGGATCACGCCGGGAACGACCCTCAGTACCCCCTGCCGTGCCGCAGCACCAGCCCCGGGTTGTACGCCGCCAGGACCTTGTTCGCCCTGGCCAGTGCGGCGAGCGCGTGCTCGCGGTCCGCCTGGTCCTCGGGGCAGAAGGGGGCACGGAACAGGTGGACCTCGCGGGCGGCGCATTCGGCGTCGATCTCCGCCTGGAGGATGCCGAGCGGCATGCAGGACCCGATCAGGGCTGCTACGCCATCGGGGATCGGGACGGGGACGAGGTTCGACGCGGTCACGTGAGGTCCTTCGCTGCTGTCTGCTCCCGGGGTCGCCGGGCGTGAGTGTTGTTGTCCTCTATACGTACCGGATGGGCTTCACGGTTCGCCCGCCGGGATGTCTCTGTGCTGCAACCGTTCGGAACTGTCCGTTGATTTCTCGTTACGCCGGAGTAAGTTGACTCCGCAGTAAGTCCCAAGTCCGCGAACGGGAGCCGACCATGGGCGTGCGCAAGGATCTGAAGAGGGCCAAACACCGCTCCGACCTGGCGCAACGCGCCGCGGTCGAGCTGATCAGGGACGAGGACGGGACCGTACGCGAGGTGCGGGCCGCCCCGCTCGTCAGGCCCTCGGCCTCCGGGTCCACCGCCGACATACCTTACGCCAACGCCGACGAGGCGCCCGACGCCGTCATCCTCAGGCGCAAGGAGGCCGGCGGCTGGCGGCCGGTCACGGCGGCCGCCTTCGCCCAGGAGGTCACCGCCGTCGCGAAAGGCCTGATCGCGTCCGGCCTGGAGCCCGGCGGACGGGTCGCCCTGATGTCCCGCACCCGCTACGAATGGACCGTCCTCGACTTCGCGGTCTGGGCCGCGGGGGGACAGTCCGTGCCCGTGTACGCCACTTCGTCCGCCGAGCAGATCGCCTGGATCCTGCGCGACTCCGGCGCCCGCTTCATCGTCGTGGAGAACGACGACAGCGCGGCGACCGTCGCCGAAGCATCCCAGCAGCTCCCCGGACCGCCCCGCGAGTGGCGCATCGACAGCGGCGCGCTGCGCGAGCTCACCGCGCTCGGCCGCGACGTACCCGACGACGAGGTCACCAAGCGGCGCGCCGCGCTCACGCCCGACACCATCGCCACCCTCTGCTACACCTCGGGCACCACCGGGCGCCCCAAGGGCTGTGTGCTCACCCACGGCAATCTGCACGCCGAGGCCGCCAACACCGTCGAGCTGCTCCACCCCGTCTTCAAGGAGGTCACCGGCCAGACCGCGGCCACCCTCCTCTTCCTTCCGCTCGCGCACATCCTCGGGCGCACCCTCCAGATCGCCTGCCTCCTCGCGCGGATCGAACTCGGCCACTGCCCGAGCATCAAGCCCGACGAACTCCGCCCGGAACTCCAGCGGTTCAGGCCGACCTTCGTCGTCGGAGTGCCCTATCTCTTCGAGAAGATCCACGACACCGGCCGGGCCACCGCCGAGAAGATCGGCCGCGGCTCGTCCTTCGACCGGGCCGACCGGATCGCCGTACGGTTCGGCGAGGCGTACCTCGACAAGTTCCTCGGCGGCGGCAAGGGGCCGGGGCCCGGCCTGTACCTCGGCTGGGCGCTGTACGACCTGCTCGTCTACCGGCGCATCCGCAAGGAGCTCGGCGGCAGACTGCGGTACGCCATCAGCGGCGGTTCCCCGCTCGACCGCCGTCTCAGCCTCTTCTTCTACGCCGCCGGGATCATCATCTACGAGGGATACGGCCTCACGGAGACCACGGCCGCCGCCACCATCACCCCGCCGCTCAGCCCCCGCCCCGGCACCGTAGGGCTGCCCGTCCCCGGCACCGCCGTACGGATCGCCGACGACGGTGAGGTACTGATCAAGGGCCGCATCGTCTTCGGCTCGTACTGGAACAACCCCGCGGCCACGGGTGAGGTGCTGCACGACGAGTGGTTCGCCACCGGCGACCTGGGCGCCCTGGACGAGGACGGCTATCTGACGATCACCGGGCGGAAGAAGGACATCCTCGTCACCTCCGGCGGCAAGAACGTCTCGCCCGCCGTCCTCGAGGACCGGCTGCGCAGCCGCCCGCCCGTCGGGCAGTGCATCGTCGTCGGCGACAACCGCCCGTTCGTCGCCGCCCTCGTCACCCTCGACCCGGACGCCGTCCGGCACTGGCTCACGGTGCGCAAGCGCCCCGTGGACACCCCGCTCGCCGACCTGTGCGACGACCCGGAGATGGTCGCCGACGTGGGCAAGGCCGTCGACTACGCCAACAAGGCCGTCTCACGGGCCGAGTCGATCCGTGAATTCTGCATCGTGGCAGGCGAGTTCACGGAGGAGAACGGGCTGCTGACCCCGTCACTGAAGATCAAGCGGCATGCGGTGGTGGCCGCGTACGCGGCGGAGATCAAGGCGCTGTACCGCTGAGCCCGCGGGTGGCCCCGCTGAGGCACGCGTCCGCCGGGAGTCAGCTCGCCTTCAGGTCGATCGTCGATACGGAATACGGGTTATCGGCCTTCAATGCGGCGATTCTCCCCTCAAGGAGCGTGACGTACACGTGCCGGCTGTCCCGGCTGACGGCCACACCTGCGGGCGTCCCACCCAGGGGAATCGGCGTCCCGACAGTCGCGTTCGTCGCCGTGTCCACGATGGACAGTGTTCCGGCGTAAGCATTGGAGACATAGATGCGACGGCCGTCGGGGCTGATCCCCATGCCGAAGTGGACGTCGGAATCCAGCGAGATGGGCGCTCCGGCCTCCTTGCCGGTGGCCGCGTCGATGACATGGACGCGACTGCTCTGGCTGTTCTTCTGGCGTACGACGAGATAGAGGCGGCGGCCGTCCGGACTGATCAACATCTCCTCGGCGTCGATGCCGAGCGTCACCGGGTTGCCGATGGCCTTGCCTGTTGAGGTGTCGATCGTGGAGAAGGCACGCGTCTTGCCCGTGACGAGGTAGAGGCGGCGGCCGTCCGGGGCGATCGCGGCGACGGCCACGTCGGCACCGAACGGGATCCGGCCCCCCGTGACCTTGTTCGTCGAGGTGTCGATCAGCGAGAGATCATCCGACTCGCTGTTGAACACCACGAGCCGACGGCCGTCGGAGGTGACGGTCAAGCCGGTGGGATGGGTCCCGACGGCGATCGGGGCGCCGACCGTCGCCTTCTCCTGCGTGCTGATGACCGACACGCTGTTTGTGCGCTCGCTGATGGCATACACGTAGCTGCCGTCCCGGCCCACCGCCATCTCACCGATGCCCTTGCCGACGGGGATCGGTTCGCCGATGTGCTTCTTCGTCGCCGTATCGATGACCACGACGTGGGCCGGTACCGCATCAAGGAGAGAACGAGGGGCGTTCGACCACTCCTGGGTCGTGTTGACGTAGAGGCGGCGGCCGTCCGGGCTGACCGCGGCGAAGTAGGGGGTCACCTTGAGGACGGGGGTACGGACGCGCTGGTCGACGACCACCACCCCCGCGGCGGCCAGCAAGGGCGCCAGGGCCAGCCAGGCGACCAGAACGGTGCGGCGCGGGCGCGGCGGACCGGTCGTCGACCCCCACCGGGCCAGGACGGCCGCCGCGGTGACGAGCAGCAGCAACGCGCCCGCGTGGACCAGGGTGTCGCTGACGGGCCGTTCGAACTCCCGAAGCGATGCGTAGGTGGCCAGGGCGAGGGCGCAGCTGCCACAGGCCCATCCGGCCAGCAGGGCGTGGCCGAAGCGGCGGGGGCGGAGCAACGCGGCCCACACCGGGACGCTCGCCGTGAGCACGGTTGCCGCCATATAGGCCCAGGCCAGATAGCCGTCCTCCGGCCTGTTGTAGTCCCAGCGCCGTTGTGCGGCCTCCTGCAGCGGTCCGGACAGCGCCCAGGCGGCGGCCGCCACCCCCGCCGCTCCGGCCAGCGCCGCAGCCCAGGTGACCAGGTTGGCGGGCAACCGGGGGTCACAGCGGACCGCCTTCGCCCTGATCAGGACGGAGACCGCGAACAAGGCCCCGATCACCAGGACCGCGAGCCCCGCGAATTCGAGCCAGTAGGCCAGGCGCTGACCCTCGGAGGCCGTGGTCACGTACCCGGGGAAGTAGGTGAGCCACCAGACGGACGCCACGGCGGCGCCGATCAGGACGCCGGGACCGATCAGCTCGCGCGTACGGCGATGCAGCGTGCACACTCCGGCGGTGAGCGCGACCAGCGCCATGATCCAGACGTCCAGGACGTCCACGGGCCGCCAGCCGTTGAACGCGACCAGGAAACTGCCGCCGGACCCCATGAGCGCCGCCGCAAGGATCGCCAACAGCCCGGGCAGACGTGCGAGTTCGAGACGGAACACTCCGCGCAGCCGCGCCCGTGCCCGGCGGGACACCTCGCCACGCCGTGCCCTGGAGCTCTCGCGCCGCCGCGTCCGACGGCCCGGGTCCCGTGCAGGCCGCGGAGCCGGAGAAGGGGGTTCGGACACCGTAGGGGGAGGCGTGGGTCTCGGCTCGGACGGTGGAGGGGGCGCGGGCGCAGGAGCGGGTTCGGGGACTGTAGGGGGAGGTGCGGGCGCAGGAACGGGCTCGGACGGTGGAGGAGGAGCCGGCTGCTCCGGCGCCTGGCCCAGATCGTCGTAGAGCCGTGCCGCGGCGGCCGAGACCAGTCTGCTGTCGTCCTCTGCCAGACGCTCGACTTCCCCGGCGACCCGCGTCCGTACCATCTCGTTGCCCACCCTGTGCAGATGGGCGAGGCCGTCCAGGGCGGCCAGCCGGTCCTTGGCCAACGGACTCTCGATCGCGTGTCGCACATGGGCCGGCAGCGACCAGTTGACGTTCCGGGCGATGACGATCCGGCCCTCGACGTTGTCCTGCTTCTTCGGGCGCTGGCGCGGGGTCTCGTCGACGACCCGGTCGTACACGTAGCTGTACAGCTCGTCGATGGTGATGTCTCCGTCGCCGTCGAGATCGGCGCTGCCGTCGCGCAGGCCGGCCACCAGATGGCGGGTGAACACCGACTGGGGGGCCTCCCCGTGCGGCTGGTTGCCCTCGAACGAGTACTGGGTGGAGTCGGACGCTGTCAGCACCGTTCGGCCGCGGCCCCGGAACCGTTCCAGCGTGTGCACATCGGCGTCGCCCTTGGCGAGGCCGCCGGCCGGGAACGCACCGCTGTAGCAGCAGTCGAGGATCAGCACCTTCTGCCGGGAGACGCAGCCGGACATGGCCTGGTCGATCTGTTCGGCGGGCAGGGACGTGAACAGCAGGCTGTCACGGCGGGTGTTGGCCGTCGCCAGGTAGAGCCGGCCGTCGTCGTCCTTCAGGCCGTGGCCGGTGAAGTACAGCAGCGTGAGGTCGTCGTGCCGCCGGTCGCGGTAGAGGCCGCCGATGGCCTCGCCGACGCGGTGGTGCGGTTCGTTGATCAGCGTGGTGACGTCGAAGCCCGCGATGCCCGGGTCCTGGAGCACCGCGGCCAGCGCTTCCGCGTCGTGCGCGGGTGCCGTCAGCCGCCGGAGTCCCGCGTCCTGGTAGTCGTATGTGGCGATCAGCAGCGCCAGGCGGCGGCCCATGACTACTGGCCCGAGTGCCGACGTACGTATGCGTCGATCAGCTGCTGCCGTTCCGCGTCGGAGGCGTGCTCCAGCTCGATCGTGTCGCCGTCGACGGTGAGCGACACACGGTGCCGTGCGGACTGCCGGGTCAGCCAGTCGCGCAGCGTCTCGACGAGCGCGGTGAACACCCCGCCGGACGCGCTCAGCGCGACAATGATCGCCCCCAGCGTGACCGGATCGGTGCCCTTTGCACCCTCAGGAGCCGCACCCACAGGTACGGGACGAACCGACTCGACGTCCAGTTCGGCGATCTCTGCTCGTAACCGGCGCAGCGGTCGCTCGGCCGCCTCCGGATCCAGCTCAGGGTCGGGCGTGATGTCGAGCAGCACCTCGATGACGGCAGGTGCGTGGTCGCTGTCACGGCCACCGTGATTCGAGCCCTGGACCCGCATCCGTCCCCCCAGACGTTTCCTTTGCGATGACGTGTCTCACAGTGTGGCGGCTCGCAGTCACTGAGTGCAGGCGTTTGTGCACAGTCGTGTGATCGCCGGCAGCTTCCGGCCCGCGCCGGGACCGCTCAGCCGCCCCGCCCCGACAGCACCTCCGACAGGTCGTACCGCACCGGCTCCTCCAACTGGGCGTACGTACAGCTCTCGGGGGTTCGATCGGGACGCCACCGCCGGAACTGGGCCGTGTGCCGGAAGCGGTCGCCCTCCATGTGGTCGTACGCGACCTCCACGACCCGCTCCGGCCGCAGCGCCACCCACGACAGGTCCTTCTTGCCCGACCAGCGGCTCGGGGCCCCGGGCAGCCGGGCCGACTCGTGCGCCGCCTCCTCGGCCCAGCGCGCCCACGGGTGCTCCGTCACATCCTCCAGACGCAGCGGCTCCAGCTCCGCGACCAGCTCCTCGCGGCGTTTCATCGAGAACGCGGCGCAGACGCCCACGTGCTGCAGGGCGCCACCGGCGTCGTACAGGCCGAGCAGCAGCGAGCCGACGACCGGGCCGCTCTTGTGGAAGCGGTAGCCGGCGACGACGACGTCCGCCGTCCGCTCGTGCTTGATCTTGTACATCAGCCGGGCGTCCGGGCGGTACGGAAGGTCGAGCGGCTTGGCGATCACTCCGTCGAGCCCGGCGCCCTCATACTGCTCGAACCAGTGCTCGGCGACCGCGGCGTCCGTCGTCGCGGGCGCCAGATGCACCGGGTCGCGGGCGTCCCTGAGCGCTTCGGCGAGCGTGGCGCGCCGCTCGGCCAGCGGCGTGTCCAGCAGGGACTCGTCGCCGAGCGCGAGCAGATCGAAGGCGACGAAACTCGCCGGCGTCGTCTCGGCGAGCATCCGCACCCGTGAGTCGGCCGGATGGATGCGTTCCGTGAGCCGGTCGAAGTCCAGCCTGCCCTCGTACGCGATCACGATCTCGCCGTCGACGACGCACCGCTCCGGCAGATTGTCGCGGAGCGCGACGACCAGCTCGGGGAAGTAGCGTGTGAGCGGCTTGCCCGTGCGGCTGCCGATCACCACCTCGTCGCCGTCCCGGTGGACGATCGCACGGAAGCCGTCCCACTTGGCCTCGTACTGCATCCCGGGCGGGATCTTCGCCACGGACTTGGCGAGCATCGGCTTCACGGGCGGCATCACCGGCAGGTCCATGGGGCGATTCTCCGGTATGGCGGGGGCCTTCGGCACGGCCTACGCTGACGGGCATGGCCAAAGCCGTTGAGCTGGAGGTGGGGGAGCGGACCGTTCGTGTCTCGAACCCTGACAAGGTGTACTTCCCCGAGCACGGCTACACCAAGATGGACATGGTCCAGTACTACCTCGCCGTCGGCCCCGGTATCACCCGAGCCCTGCGCGACCGCCCGACCACCCTGGAGCGCTACCCCGAAGGAGTGACCGGCGAGTCGTTCTTCCAGAAGCGCGCCCCGAAATACCTCCCCGACTGGATCCCGACCGCCCACATCACCTTCCCCAGCGGCCGGTCCGCCGACGAGATGTGCCCGACCGAACCCGCCGCCGTGCTGTGGGCCGCCAACCTCGGAGCCGTCACCTTCCACCCGTGGCCCGTGCGCCGCGACGACACCGACCACCCGGACGAGCTGCGCATCGACCTCGACCCCCAGCCCGGTACGGACTACGCCGACGCCGTGCGCGCCGCCCATGAACTGCGCGCGGTCCTGGACGAGGCGGGACTGCGCGGCTGGCCCAAGACGTCCGGTGGGCGCGGCATCCATGTCTTCGTACCGATCGAACCGCGCTGGACCTTCACCCAGGTCAGGCGCGCCGCGATCGCCTGCGGCCGGGAGCTCGAGCGCCGGATGCCGGACCAGGTGACGATCAAGTGGTGGAAGGAGGAGCGCGGTGAGCGGATCTTCGTCGACTACAACCAGACCGCCCGCGACCGCACCATCGCCTCCGCCTACTCCGTCCGCCCCCGCCCGCACGCTCCGGTCTCGGCCCCGCTGCGCTGGGACGAGATCGACGATGCCGTGCCGGAGGACTTCGACATCATGACGATGCCCGCACGGTACGCCGAGGTGGGCGACGTCCACGCCGACATGGACGACCACCGCTTCAGCCTGGAGAGCCTGCTCGAACTCGCCCGCCGGGACGAGGCGGAGCACGGTCTCGGCGATCTGCCCTATCCGCCGGAGTACCCGAAGATGCCGGGCGAGCCGAAGCGGGTCCAGCCCAGCCGCGCGAAGAGGACGGCGAAGACCGAGCAGTCGGCGAAGACCGCGAAGACCGCGAAGACCGCGAAGACGGCGAAGACGGCGAAGACGGCGAAGACCGAGTGACGGTGGCCCCCTTCCCGCACCACCGCGGGAAGGGGGCCACCGTTTCAGCGGCACCGGGAGTTACAGCTCCTTGATCCGGATGCTCCGGTACGAGATGACGTCCGTCGTCCCGTGGACCTGGAGGCCGATGTACCCCTGCGCGTACCGCCGGCCGTCCGTGCCCGGGTCGTCGGCGCGCGGCGGGACGAACTCCTGTCCGCCGGTGTTGTCGAACTCGTTGATCAGGACACCGTTGCGGTAGACCTCGTAGTGCTGGCCGACCACCCGGATCTCGTAGTCGTTCCAGGTGCCCTTCGGGGTGACTCCGGCGCCGCCGAGGCCGACGCGGTCGAAGCCGTAGACGGAGCCCGTCTTGTACATGTCGCCGTCGGGCCGATCCAGGACCTGCACCTCATGGCCGTACTTGATGGCGACCCACTCGGGCCGCGGCTCCTCCGGGTTGTCGTGGACGTACGGGAAACGGACGAAGACACCGCTGTTGGCGTTCCCCGTGCCCGGGGCGTCGTCCCGCCACTGGAGCTTCAGCGAGAAATCGCCGTACTGCCGCTGCGGGAACCACAGCATGCCGAGGCCGCCCTTGGTCGTGCCGCTCGTCATCGACCCGTCCGCGTTGAGGCCGAACGAACCGCCGCCCACGTGCTGCCACTTGGCGAACGAGTCGGCCGTGCCGTCGAACAGGTCGCGGTAGCCGTGTGTCTGGCCCGGCTTGCCGATGCCCGACTGCTTGGCCGCCCGGTAGATCTTCCGGTGCTCGCGCTGGTCGATGACCCCCTGCGCGAGCAGTTGGTCCAGCACCTTGTCGACATGCTTGAGGAAGAGCGCCTGGGAGGTCCAGTCCTTCTCGTCCTCGATCAGCTCGTTGATGGTGCAGCGGGACGGGGTGACCCGGTTCGGCACGCCCGTGTCGACCGTGCCGACGATGACGGTCAGCCGCTCGTCGAACTCCGGGCAGTTGGGCGCCGGGACCCCGCCGCCCTCCGCGACGGTGAAGGACACCTGCTTCGCCTCGGAGGTGTTGCCGGCCTTGTCCGTCGCGCGGTGGTGCACGGTGTGGAACCCGACGCGGTCGACGATCACGGGCGTGGTGTACGCGAGGTAGGGGCCGCCGTCGAGGGAGTACTCGGTCTTCTCCACGCCGGAGCCCGCGTCGGTCGCGGTGACCGTCACGGTGGCGCTGGTGATGAACGCGCCGTCCGAGTTCTTGTCGCCGGTGACGACAGCCGAGGTCTCCGGCGCCGTCGTGTCGTCGGTCGGCGGGGCGACGACCGTGAAGTCGACGGCCTTCTCGGCGGCCGCGTTGCCGGCCTTGTCGGT
>NZ_JBHWKX010000052.1:0-36364 GCF_042730885.1 Streptomyces sp. NPDC059909 | reverse complement strand
GCCGAGGTCTCCGGCGCCGTCGTGTCGTCGGTCGGCGGGGCGACGACCGTGAAGTCGACGGCCTTCTCGGCGGCCGCGTTGCCGGCCTTGTCGGTCGCCCGGTAGCGGATCTTGTGGGTGCCGACCTCGTGGACCATCACCGGGGTCGTGTACGGCTGCCAGGGGCCGTCCGCACCCACGGCGTACTCGACCTTGTCCACGCCGGAGCCGGCGTCCGTCGCCGACACCGTCACCGTGGCGTGCCCGATGTACGCGCCGTCCGCGTTCTGCTCGCCCTCGACCTTCGCCGACGTCTCCGGCGCCGTCGTGTCCTCGCTTCCGCCCTCGGTCACGGTGAGGATGCCCTGCATCTGCCCGTGTCCGGGCATCGTGCAGTAGAAGCGGTAGCGGCCGGGCGTGAGCGTGACCTCGGCCGTGTGCTTCCCGCCCTGGTCGTCATTGGGGTTGGCCAGGATGTTCAGCGGGACGTCGTTGTTGTACTCGGGATCGGAGACGTCGAAGGTCAGCGTGTGCGGCATGCCGGTGGTGTTGCCGGTCGCCGCGCTGTTCTCGAAGACGATCGTCGTCGGGCCCGCCACCGCGGTGGTGGGGAAGGACAGATAGCGGTCGATCGGATCGCCCGCCGTCCAGGTGAGGACCTGCGCCACGGGAGCCTGCGTGGCCTCCCGGTCGTCGGCCCGTCCGTACGCGGCCGTCGACGTCAGCCCCACGACCATGGAGAGCGCCGCGAGCAGCGTCGCCCACAGACGCAGTGGCCGGTGCCCCGGTCGGTGTCTCATTGTGCCGCCTTCCTCGCGAGCTGATCGGCGGCCGGGGTGGCCTCGCCGCCCTTGTAGGTCACACGCCACAGTGCGGACTTGGCGTCCGAGGTGAAGAAGCCGCGCCCGTAGTCCAGGACGTACAGCGAACCGTCCGGGGCGAACTTCCAGTCCATCAGGTTGCGGATGCCGTTCGTCCCACCCGGGATGATCTTCTTCAGGGACTCGGCGTGCACCGGCAGCCCGCCCTTGCCGACGGTCTTCGGGTCGGTCAGCACGGCGTGGCGCGGCTGGTCGCCGTCGTAGAAGTCGCCGACGAACCACTTCCCGTCCCAGTACGACGGCCACTTGGAGGTGGAGTCGCTCGCCTCGTCGTACCGGTACACCGGTCCGTTCATCGTCGCCTGGCCGCCGCCCTTGAGCCACGGCAGCAGCAGCTTCTGCTCCTCCACCTTGTAGCTGGGGATGCCGGCGGCGTCGCGCGGGTAGTCGGGGCCGCCGCCCTGCGGCGAGTACCAGATGGTGTTCGGGGTGACGGGCGGCAGATTCACCAGGCCGTCGTTGTTCGGGGACTCGTTCTTCGGCTTGGCGCAGTCGTACCAGCCCAGCGGCTTGCTCGGGTCCGGCAGATTGCGGTCCCGGTAGGGCTGGTTGTTGCCCATGCAGTACGGCCAGCCGTGGTTGCCCGCCCTGGTGATCGCGGCGAACGTGTCGTACTTGGCCGGGCCCCAGGTGGTGGACGGCGAACCGGCGTCCGGGCCGACCCAGCCCGCGTACAGGATGTCGGTGGTCTTGTCGACGAAGATCCGGGCCGGGTTGCGCACCCCCATCACATAGATCTCGCCGCGGGTCTTCCCGCCGCCCTCGTCGGGCTCCTTGCCGGTGAAGAGGTTGCCCTCAGGGAGGGTGTACGTGCCGTCGCCCTCCGGGTGGATACGGAGGATCTTGCCGTTGAGGTTGTTGGTGCTGCCGGCCGTGCGGCGCGCGTCCGCGAACGAGACGCCCTTGAAGTTCGGCTCCGGGTTGTTGCCCGAGTAACCGCCGCTGAAGCCGGAGGAGTTGTTGTCACCGGTCGCGATGTACAGGTTGCCCTTGGAGTCGAAGGCCATCCCGCCGCCCGCGTGGCAGCAGCTGTGGATCTGCACGGGCCACTTCAGCAGCACCTTCTCGCTCGCCAGGTCCAGCGTGTTGGTGGCGAGGTCAAGGGTGAAACGTGACACGTACCGCTGCGCCATGTGGGTGTCACGGTTGATCTTCGAGTGTGGTGTGTAGTGCAGATACACCCAGCCGTTGGTCATGAAGTCCGGGTCCAGTTCGATGCCGAGGAGCCCCTCCTCGACCTTGGTGAGCTCGTCGCCGCCGCCCTTGTTGCCGAAGACCGTCAGCGCGCCCGCGAGGGTCACCTTCTTCGCCTTCGGGTCGTAGACGTGGATCTCGCCCTGGCCCCTGCCGATGTCGGGGTTGTTCCAGTCGGTCACGACCGGCTTGGACGAGTCGGCGCCGCCGCGGCCGATGTAGAGGATCCGCCCGTCGGGGGCCGCGACCAGGCCGTGCGGCTCGCCGATCTGGTCGTTCTGCGCGGGCTGGTTGGGCTGGGTGACGCGCTCCGCCGTGTAGTTGGCGGCGATGGTGGCCTTGCAGTCGGCACGGGACGTCCGGGTGGTCCAGGCCAGCGCGCCGCGCAGATGCTCGCGGAAGTCGGTCTCGGCGAACGAGTCGACCGTACCGCCCATGCCGGTGTAGAAGGAGCGGCCGCCGTCGTAGTCACGGCACCAGGAGACGGGATGGTCCCAGCCGCCCGCGCCCGGTCCCGGCTGGTACGAACTCTCCTTGACCCGCGCCACCGTGTGCACGGAACCCGACGGGTTCACCGTCCAGTTGAGCCACTTGTCGGGGCGCTTCCAGTTCAGCGGAAGGCTCTTGGTGGCCGGGTGCCGGCGGTCGCCGACCTCGACGACCGCGCGCTGCACGGTGGCCGGCGAGGTGGTGGGACGGGCGCCGACCAGTCCGGTGAACCAGTCCGAGTACGGCTCGGTGCGGGCCGCGTCATGGATGCCGACGAAGCCTCCGCCCGCCTCCATGTACGCCTCCAGGCCGGCTTCCTGCTCCGGGTCGAGCACATCGCCGCCGCCGGTCAGGAAGACCACGGCGTTGTACCTCCCGAGCTTCCTGGCGTTGGTGAACACGGAGGCGTCGTCGGTGGCTTCGGTACGGAAGCGGCCCGCGGCAGGACCGGACAGGCCGATCTGCTCGATCGCCGCGATCCCGGCGTCGACGGTCGGCGACTCCTCGGTGGCCGAGGCGTGGAAGACCAGGACACGGACGTTCGCGCCGCCCGGTGGTGACGGCATGGACAACGTTGTCTGCGTGGCTGTCGGCTCTCCCGGATCGGGCCTCGCCACGGCCGCGTTCCCCCCGAGCAGGGACGCGCCCAGCGTCCCCGCCAGGAGGGCGGCGGCCGCTGCGCGCCGGGATTTCGACCGGTGATGTGGTGCGCGGTGCATGAGTTCACCTACCCCTCATTTGTCACAGCAACAGCCGTTGAAGCTAGACCTCTTTTGGTGAGACGCCAATAGGTATGACCGCAACACGACGAACTTTGTCCTGGGTGTGGATAAACAAAGATCACCCGGCTACCGTGTGCCGCCCGGCCTGATTTCCACCCGGCCAATGAGCTCAATGACCTCAAAGACCGTTCGGCACTGGGGAGTTCACATGGACAGACGGAGCTTCAACCGGCGCCTGCTGGCCGGAGGCGCGGCCGCGGCGGCCGGCGCGACATCGTTGTCGCTCGCCGCCGCCCCCACCGCGGCCTCTGTCGAGGGCGACGCCCCGAAAACTGCCCCGGCCGGCGGTGCGGTACGCCATCTCAAGGTGTACGCCGAGAAACTGGCGGACGGTCAGATGGGCTACGGCCTCGAGAAGGGCAAGGCGACCGTGCCCGGACCGATGATCGAGCTGATCGAGGGCGACACCCTGCACATCGAGTTCGAGAACACGATGGACGTCCCGGCCAGCCTCCATGTCCACGGTGTCGACTACGACATCGCGAGCGACGGCACCAAGCTGAGCCGCAGCCACGTCGAGCCGGGCGGCACGCGCACGTACACCTGGCGCACCCACACCCCGGGGAGGCGGAAGGACGGCACCTGGCGGCCGGGCAGCGCGGGTTACTGGCACTATCACGACCATGTGGTCGGCACCGACCACGGGACGGGCGGGATCCGCAAGGGGCTGTACGGCCCGCTGGTGGTGCGGCGTAAGGGCGACATCCTTCCGGACAAGCAGTTCACGATCGTCTTCAACGACATGACGATCAACAACAAACCGGCCCACCAGAGCCCCGAGTTCCGGGCCACGGTGGGCGACCGGGTCGAGATCGTCATGATCACGCACGGCGAGTACTACCACACGTTCCACATCCACGGTCACCGGTGGGCCGACAACAGGACCGGTCTGCTCACGGGCCCGGACGACCCGTCACGCGTCATCGACAACAAGATCACGGGCCCGGCCGACTCCTTCGGCTTCCAGATCATCGCGGGCGAGCACGTGGGCGCGGGGGCCTGGATGTACCACTGCCACGTCCAGAGCCACTCGGACATGGGGATGGCCGGGCTGTTCCTGGTCGCGAAGCCGGACGGGACGATCCCGGGCTACGAGCCGCACCATCCCCCGGCGGCGTCGGACGCGTCGGACGCGTCGTCCTCAGCGTCGGGCGCGCACGAGCACTGAGGCGGCGCGGCGCGGCGCGCTGGGCCAGGCCAGGCGCGGGACAGGTCAGGGCCAGGCCAGGCGCGGGTCAGCGGCCGTAGGCGTCCCGGCACAGGGCGGTGAACGAGGGATCGGCGACTCCCTCCGAGTCCGAACAGAGCCTCCTCATGTCGTAATCGAGCCGCGGACGGGACGGCGGACGTACGCCGATACCGGGCCGGTCCGACCGCGGCACCCGGACCTTCGGCGGGGTGTGACGGCCGCGAGGCTCCGGGTGCACGGCACGGTGGGGCGGGACGGGTGCGGACCGGTCGTCGTCATTGCGCGTACGGTCCGACGCGGCCGGAGCCCGGCCCTTGTCCTGGTCCTTCCCGGCCTTGTCCTGCTCCCTGGGCTTCTCGGGTGCCGACTCCACCAGTTCCTCGTGCGCCGACGGCTGCCCCGGTGCGAGCGGCGCGGACGAGCGGTCGCCCGCCGGCGCGAGACCCGGTGCGGGTGGCGACGACGGTGTGCCGGACACGGAAACACAGCCGGTCGCGGTGAGGAGGGCGAGGAGAGCGAGGGGCATGGTCCGCAGGCGCATTCGCCCAGCCTGCCGCAGCGAGCGCAGAACCTGGTAACGGATCCGCGCCGAACCACCATGACGAGTGATCACGAGGACGGCGGACGACGACGAGTGGGGCGCGCGTCACCGTCCTGGAGGCTGCGGACGAGCCGGGTGGAGGCTGCCGTTCGGGTGAGCGCACGCTGCCCGGGCTGATCCACGACCACTGCTGCGCCGTGCACGCCACGGGAGTCGCCTCCCCGTTCCTGAGTTCGCTGGGTCTCGAGCGGTACGGGCTGGAGTGGGCCTGGCCCGAGGCCGATCTGGCGCACCCCCTGGACTCGGGACCGCCCGGGATCCTGCTGCGCTCCCTCGACGCGACCGCCGCCGCGCTCGGTCCGGTGGACGGACCCGCGTGGCGCGGCGTCTTCGCCCCGCTCGCTGACGGCTTCGACGCCCTGCTCGCCGACATCATGCGCCCGGTCACCCACGTACCGGCCCATCCCGTGCATCTCGCGCGGTACGGGCTCCTGGCGGCGCTGCCGGCAGCGGTGCTCGCCCGGCGCTGGCGCACCGATGCCGCACGCGCCCTGTTCACCGGACTCGCGGCGCACGGGTTCCACCCCCAGAACCGCCCGCTGACCAGCGCGATCCCGCTGCTGCTGGGCGCCGCGGGCCACGCCTGCGGCTGGCCCGTCGCGCGCGGCGGATCGCGCGCCGTCAGCGACGCCCTCATCGCCCGGCTGAAGGAGCTCGGCGGGACCGTCGAGACCGGCGTACGCGCGTCGACCCGCTGGACCAGCTCCCGCCGTACGGCACGGTCCTGCTCGATCTCGCGCCCGAGGCTGTCCTGCCCATCGCGGGCGACCGGCTGCCGCCGTGCGTACGACAGGCCTACGCACGCTTCCGGTACGCGCCGGGAGCGTACAAGGTCGATCTCGCGGTCGAAGGGGGCGTGCCCTGGCGGGACGAGGTATGCCGGCGCGCTGGCACCCTGCACCTCGGCGGCTCGGCCGCGGAGGTCGCACACACGGAACGCGAGATCAACCGGGGGCGGATGCCCGAACGGCCGTTCGTGCTGGTCGCGCAGCAGTATCTCGCCGATCCGTCCAGATCGCGCGGTGACGTCCACCCCGTCTACGCGTACGCGCACGTGGCGAACGGCTACCCGGGAAACGCCACCGAGGCCGTGCTCCGACAGTTCGAACGTTTCGCCCCGGGCGTCCGGGAGCGGATCGTCGCAACGGCCGTACGGTCGGTCACCGCGACCGAGGCGTACAACCCGAACCACGTCGGCGGCGACATCATCACCGGCTCCACCGGCCCCCTCCAGCTCGCACTGCGCCCGCGCCGCGCGACGCTGGACCCGTACCGCACCGGCATCCCGGGAGTCTACCTGTGCTCGGCGGCAACCCCGCCGGGCACGGCGGCGCACGGAATGTGCGGGCACAACGCGGCACGGTCGGCACTGCGTGCGGCTGGACGCGATCGGTAGCAGACTCGTTAGCGGACCCGAGGAAAGGGCGACGCACCATGCTCACCACCCGTTACGTCACAGGCTCCCCGAACTGGATCGAGCTCGGCACGCCCGACATCGAGGGCGCGAGCGCCTTCTACGGAGGCCTCTTCGGCTGGACCTTCCGGTCGGCCGGCCCCCAGGCGGGCGGCTACGGGATGTTCCAGCTCGGGGGGAAGACGGCGGCCGGAGCGATGGCCGTGCCCCCCGAGCAGGGGGCCACCGCCTGGAACCTCTACTTCCAGTCGCCCGACGCGGACGCCACGGCCAAGCGGGTGCGCGACGGTGGCGGAACCGTCGTGGCCGAGCCGATGGACGTCTTCGACCTGGGCCGCATGGCGATCTTCTCCGACCCGGCGGGCGTCGGCTTCGCGACCTGGCAGCCTGGCACCAACAAGGGCCTCGACGTGGTGAACGAAACGGGCTCACTGCGCTGGGCGGAGCTCTACACGCCCGACACGGAGTCCGCCCTCGGCTTCTACCGCTCGCTCTTCGGCTGGGAGGAGTTCGGCGTCCCGATCCCGGGCGGCGACGCCTACACGACGGTCAACCCGCCCGGCACGGGCCCCGAAGGCATGTTCGCCGGCCTGGTCCCCCTGGAGACCGACCCCACGGAGGCTGCCGACGGCCCGTACTGGCTCCCGTACTTCGAGGTCGACGACACGGACGCATCCGTCGCCCAGGCCGAAAAGCTGGGCGGTAAGGTCCGGTTGGCACCGCTCGACCTGGAGGACGTGGGCCGCATCGCGAAGCTGGCTGACCCGTACGGGGCACGCTTCGCGATCATCAAGAGCGTGCCACGGGGGTAGCTGCCCAGCGACCGCGGTCGTTTCGTTGAGTGTTCATTGACGCGGTGTTTATCGACAGCGGGCAACGTTTCCGGCATGCCGATCAACACCACGACGACCACCGGCACCGAACTCGCATGGCAGGAATCAGCCCTCTGCGCCCAGGCCGGCCCCGAATTCTTCTTCCCCGCCCCCGGCTCCTCCACCCGCGAGGCCAAACTGCTGTGCGGCGCGTGCGAGGGACGTGTGGCGTGCCTGGAGTACGCGCTCGCGAACGACGAGCGGTTCGGGGTGTGGGGCGGGCTGTCCGAGAAGGAGCGCGGCCGGCTGCGGCGGGGTCAGAGCCGGCGCCGCAGGTAACGACCGCCCTTGGCGAGCCCGGCGCGCTCGGCGCGCTCGGCGCGCTCGTCGGCCGGGGGGAGCTCCGGGCCGGAGTGCGACGGCCGGATGACGCGCTGCGGGTAGTGGCCCCCGGCGGGGGAGGCCACGCCGCCGCAGGCGGGGTCGCCTGCGAACCAGATGATGTCGGGGTGGGGGTTCTGCTCGCTGCTGAGGTCGCAGCGGTACGGGACGGGGTGAATGACCAGTTCTTGATCCGGGGCCAGTGTGATCGTGATCAGGTGGTCCCGGCTGTTCGGGACGTACGCGCAGGGGTAGGCGCGCCAGGGGTAGCTCTGAAGGATGCGGGCGACTCCTGGCGCACCCACTACACCCATGCCAAGGAACGGGATGGCGGTCAGCGCGATGAGGAACGTCAATGCCACCCATGAGATCGCGTCGTCGCCCTCCAACCGCCATACGAAGGCTGCAATCAGCATGATGGGGACTACGACCGCTGCGGCAAACCATGTGCCCCGTCTCCACAGCAGCTTACGGTAGCCAGCCGCTGTCGCAGGATGCTCGTAGGCGGTCTTGCAGAGGGGAACGGCCGGGGCGGCCGGGCGGGTCACAGCAGGACCTCCAGCAGTCGGCTAGGGCGGTTCGCCGGTTCCGGAGCCGGATCCCCAGCAGGGTCCACGAAGGTGAGGGTGTGCCCGATGCCCACGAGGATGTCCGTGTACTCGGACGCCATCGTGGTTGCGCACGTCGTCAGGTCAATGACCACCACTCGGGATCCGTGGGGCCGGGCCACGGCCAGGCGACCTTGGAACACTCCGGGTGCCTCGGAAGGGATTCCGGCAACTGCTCGGAGATGAGCCGGTAGGGCTGGCAGCATCCGGGCTGCGAGCGCAGCAGGTCCTGCACACGCGAGATCGACGCGTCGCCGGTCCACAACCGTTCCGAAGCCCCCTGTCGCCAGCTCGATTCCGGACTGCGCCGCTGCCAGTGTGGCGTTCGGTGCTCCGGTGAGCAGGTCGGACACCGTGACAAGTGAGGTGCACAGCTCGGTAGCCTCGCCACGATGGAGCCCGAGGGCGGCATGAGTGGTGCCCTGTTCGTACAGGGCACTGACCAAGCTGAGCAGAGCGCGGGATTCGCGCAAGCGCTGCGCACCGACCACGGTGTCCGCGTGGATGTGCGGAAGCTCCTGCTGCAAGCGCGAGTCCAGCTCGTCAAGGCTGCCGGGGTCGATGTCGTGGTACCCCGGTGGTAGTCGGAACCAGCAGTTGCCGTTGTGATCCATCGCTGACTCCTAGCGGACTTGCGACCATGTCCTTGCTGCAGAGATGTAGTTGGGAATGTCCGAGGTGGTGATGCGCGCGCCGTCGGTGACGGTCGCCGTGCTCTTCACCGCTTCGTTGTCGTCGGCTCCGAACAGCCCGGCACCCGATGCCACGACGCCGGTGCCTGCAACGCCTGCCTGGACCTGCTTCTGTGACACACGAGAACCCGACTGACGAACGGCCCAATCCGCGAGGGGCTTCGGTGCCTCGTCGATGGCTCGCATGACGTCTGCGGAATTCGTCCTGAAGGCTCTTGCGCCTTGTCGGAGGCCTTCGTCTGCCGCTCCGACGGTTCTCGCGGCGGCGGCTGCACCTTGCGCACCCTTGGCGACAGCGGCCACCCCGGGAACTGCTCCGAGAGCATCACCGGTGAGCGTGGCTGTCGCTGCCCAGAACTTTCCGCCGAAGTCACCCTTGGTGAACCCGGCGGCGAGGGCGGATCGGAGCTTCGGGTCCGAGGCATGTACGGCGAAGGCGGCGAGACTCAGGCCGGCTGCTAGGAACAGCAGCGGCAGGAGCGCGGTCCCTGTGGCAAACACGGCCGCGAGCCCGGCCAGAGCCGACAGCGTGCTCAACCCGTCCCCCAGATGCTCGTCCACCCACTTGAGTACGGAGTCAAACGCCCCCGGCTCCACCGGCGCCAGCTTCTCCGTCGCCTCGTCGAGTCCCTTCGCGATCCGCGACGCCTCCAGGCGATGCGTCTCCTCCAGCTCCCGCGCCAGCTTCCGCACATCCGCCAGCGCCTCCCGTGCCTTCGTCACCCCCTCCACCGCCATCGCGAGGTCCTTCGCCGGGGCGTCCGGCAGGGCGCGGGTCGAGGACTCGTGGGCTTCGGCCTTCGCCAGGGCCGAGGCGTGGAGCTTCGCGCGGGACTCGTACGTACGGGCCGTCGACTGGTAGCCGATCAGGTCGTCGTGCCAGGTGCCGAGTTGCGCCGCCGCCCTCGACAGGGAGCGGTGTGCGTTGCGGAGGCAGCGCGAGAGGTCGCCGTCGAGCGCCTTGCGGAAGGCCGTCGCGGCCTCGCCCTGCCAGGTGGAGCTCTCGCCGAGGAGGCGGTCGACGAGGCGGTGGGCCGTGCCGAGCGACGCGGCGGACGTGGTCAGCTTCGCGCGCAGGGCGGCGATCTCCGTGGGGCTTCCCGGTGCGGGGTCCCAGCCGAGGTGGGGGAACGTCGCGTCAGCCACGTGGCCCCACCGCCCTGAACGCCGCCTCGATCGCCCGGTTGATCTCGGCGTAGTCGGCGTGACCGGCCTTCACGCCCTCGTGGACGGTGCCGATCCGCTCGCCCAGTTGATCGGCACCGTACTTCCAGCGCTCCTGGAAGCCGTCGCACGCCTCGTCCAGCTCCTTGGTGCCGAGCTGGTCGGCCCGTACGTGTTCCAGCGCGCGTCGCGCCTCGCTCAGTGAGGTGAGGGATTCGCCCAGCGCACGGGAGAAGCGGCCCAACTGGTCGGTGTCCACGCGAAGATCACGGCTCATGGCGGACCACCTTGGCAGATCATCGCCAAAGCGCAGAAATGCCGTACCTCTCCCGAGTGGCGCGATAACCGGATGCTGACGACCGGCACGTGTCATTACGATCAACGAGCATGGGGGACCTGATCACGGACGAGGAGCTGGCGGCGTTCGGCCGCACGGTGGAGCGGTTGCGGACGCTGCCGCTGGACGATCCCGCGCGCAGGCGCGCCGAGGAGCTCGCCGCCTCGTTCGCCCGGGAGAGCCGGAACAAGCGCCGCAAGGCCCGGCAGCGGGCTCGCTCCGAGGCCGACGCCGCGCTCAGCGCGGCCACCGTGACCGGTGCTATGGACCGCCGTGAGGACACCGCGCTGGAGCTGCGGCACGGGACCGTGGGCGAGTATCTGAGGCCCCGGCATTGCTATGTCTGCAAGTCGCTCTATCGACAGGCCGACGCGTTCTACCACCGGCTCTGCCCCGGCTGCGCCCGCGACAACGCGGCCCGTCGCGCCCTGCGCACCGACCTGTCCGGCCGCCGTGCGCTGCTGACCGGTGGCGGGGTGAAGATCGGTTTCCAGCTCGCGCTGATGATGCTCCGCGACGGTGCCGACGTCCTCGTCACGAGCCGCTTTCCGCAGGACACGCTGCGCAGGTTCCGTGCGGTGGAGGGGAGCGAGGAGTGGTTCGAGCGGCTGACCGTGGTCGCGATCGACCTGCGCGACCCGCGGCAGGTGCTGGGCCTGTGCGACCGCCTCCGCGCCGACGGCGTGCCGCTCGACATACTCGTCAACAATGCGGCGCAGACGATCCGGCGGCCGCCCGAGTCGTACGCCCTGCTGGCCGCGGGGGAGAGGAGCGAGCCACCGCGTGGTGTGCTCGCCGCGCCCGGATACGCGCCCATGGCGGCGATCGGCCGTGGGCCCGGCTCCCTCGCCCTGGTCCTGCCCGATGCGGACGAGGCCGGTCTGCTGCCCGACACGGCGCCCGCCAACTCCTGGTCCGCGCGCATCGGTGAGCTCGACCCGGCCGAGCTGCTCGAGACGCAGCTCGTCAACGCCGTGGCGCCGGCACTGCTCTGCGACCGGCTGCTGCTGCCGCTGCTGCTGGCGTCGCCGCGGCGGCGGCGCTACATCGTCAACGTGTCGGCGGTGGAAGGCCGGTTCGCCGTGCGCAACAAGACCGGTGGCCATCCGCACACCAATATGGCCAAGGCCGCGCTGAACATGCTGACCCGCACCAGCGCGGAGGAGCTCGCCGCGCAGGGTGTGCACATGTGCAGTGTGGACACCGGCTGGATCACCGACGAGAACCCGGCCCCGCGGAAGGCGCGGATCGCCGCGGCCGGCATCCGCACGCCGCTCGACATCGTGGACGGCGCGGCGCGCGTGTACGACCCGATCGTGCGGGGCGAGGCGGGTGCACCGGTGGCCGGCGTGTTCCTGAAGGACTACCGCGAGGCCGACTGGTGACGGCAGGCGCCGCGCCGCTCTGCGTCGGCGCCCCGGCGGCCGGCCGGCCGCCGGTGGCCGCGTCGCAGGTCAGTTCGCCGGGATGCGGAACGTCTCTCCGTACGTGCGCCACTCCAGCGGTGTGGCGAGGTCCATGTTCCCGTTCCGCAGGAACACCCGCTGCTCGGTGTCGATACGGGACGTGTCGCGCGCGGCCGCGCTCAGCCTGGTCCGCATGACGGACCGGCTCGCGTCGAGGAAGGCGTCCAGATACGCCTTCTCGTCGCCGCCCTCCGCCGCCGTCTTCGCCTTCTGCATCGCCGCGTGCCGGATGCCGTAGAAGCCGTCGGTCTCCAGGCCGGGGCCGTGCAGCACCATGG
Organism: Streptomyces sp. NPDC059909; assembly: GCF_042730885.1. NCBI lineage: Bacteria > Bacillati > Actinomycetota > Actinomycetes > Kitasatosporales > Streptomycetaceae > Streptomyces > Streptomyces sp. NPDC059909. The sequence continues at coordinate 24,097 of NZ_JBHWKX010000052.1, read as the reverse complement.
CGTCGTAGTAGATGAACTGGCCGAGCGTGCCGAGGCCGTCCATCTTCGCGAGCTGGACGGCCGGGTCGAAGTAGATCCGGTCCCGGGTCTCGTCCTGGGCCTTCCGGAAGGCCGGCTTCTGCGCCTCCCGCGACCAGGCGTCCGTGAAGCCGGGGTCGAGGCCCTCGTGCGAGTCGGTGCCGTCGACCTTGCGGAGGGCGGGGAGATAGCGGGCGAGTCCGTTGTCCGGGTGGGCTGCGGTGTACGACTCGACGAGCTGGAGCATGTCGTTGGTGCCGGAGCAGAAGCCGATGACTCCGGCGGTGTAGCCGTTGCCGTCGCCGTGGTCCTCGATCGCGTCGTACTGGCCGCGCCAGTCGAGCGTGGAGGTGTCCGCGCTGGCCACGAGCTGCGCGGCGATCTCCTTCTTGGCGGGGTCGGCGAGGCCGGGCGGCAGCTTCGCGATCCGGGCCTCCAGCGCCTTCTGCTCCGCCGCCGAACCCGACTTCAGCGGATTGGGCGCGTGGCTCGGCCCCTGGGCCGCCTTGTACGGCCGGTCGGCGAGGGGGATGTCCGACTCGCCGCCCCCGCCGATGACGACGGACACGGCTATGGCCACGGGCGCGGCGACAAGGAGGATACGGGTCAAAGGTTTCACGCGGCACAGCGTACGGTCCGCCGCCACCTGCGGGAGCGCCCCCTCCGGGGAAAATCCGGTGCGCCCGCGCGTCCCGGGCCGCGCCGGGCGGGCCCCGGGCCGCGCGGCGGTGGCGCGGCGGGGTCGGGGATGCCGTCGGCGCTGCACGAAAGTCCCTATAGGCTGGGCGAGTTGACGGCCTGAGAGGTTCGTGGGGGTCTCGGAGTGCGAGGGGCGGACGGCGTGACGCGGATCGGGGAGATGCGGCTCAGCGATGGGACCGCGGTGCGGGTCGAGGTCGATGGGCAGCAGGACGGCGGCGGGATCGACCGGGTGGGCCGCGGGTCGGCGTCCGGGGTCGTGCGCGACTCCGCGCAGACCCTCCAGGAGGCGCTCGCGCACATCCGGCCCGCGGTCGACGCGGTGGCCGACAGCGTCCGGGGCCTGGCGAGCCGGCCCGACTCCGTGAGCGTGGAGTTCGGGATCAAGCTGTCCGCGGAAGCGGGCGTCGTGGTGGCGAAGGCGGCCAGCGAGGCCAACTTCGCCGTGCGCCTGGAGTGGGACGCCCGTAACCCGCAATGATTGCGGACATGACAGCGTTACGGGGTGAAGGGGCGCTGGAGTCGGGTCTCGTCCGCATACGGGGCGCGGGCGAGGTCGTGGGGGCGGGGTTCCTCGTGGCGGCCGACGTCATCTGCACCTGCGCGCATGTGATCGCGGACGCGCTGGGGCTCCCGAGGGACACCGAGGCCGCTCCCGCCGAGGCCGTGCAGGTGGAGTTCCCGCTGGTGCGCGACGCGGACGGAGCCGTTCCCGCGGTACCGGCCCGGGTCGTCTCCTGGCAGCCTGTACAGGAGGACGACAGCGGCGACGTGGCCCTGCTGCGCCTCGACGCACCTGTGTCTAACGCGCGCCCGGTGCCTCTCGTGGACGGTACGTCCGTATGGGGGCACTCCTTCCGCGCATACGGCTTTCCCGGCGGCGGTGACCACGGGGTGTGGGCCACCGGCACGCTGCGGAGCCTCCAGGGCGCGGGCTGGGTGCAGATGGACACCGGCCCCGGCGGCCCGCCGGTCACCAAGGGCTACAGCGGCGCGGCGGTGTGGGACGACGTACAGGGCGGGGTCGTCGGACTGGCCGTGGCGGCCGGTCGCGGCGAGCTGGCGGGCACCGCGTTCCTCGTGCCGTCCGCCGCGCTCGTGGACGAGGAGGTGCTGCGCCCGGCGTGCCCGTTCCGAGGCCTCGAGGCGTTCGAGGAGGAGGACGCCGCGTTCTTCCACGGACGCGACGACGACATCGGGCGGCTCGCCGCATCGATCGCCGGGCGCCGTCTGACCCTGGTCGTCGGCCCCTCCGGGAGCGGCAAGTCCTCACTGATCCGGGCCGGTGTACTGCCCCGGCTCCGGGCGGACGGCATGAGCGTGACAGCTCTGCGCCCCGTACCCGGCGTTCGACCGGAGACGCTGCTGGCGCACGCGCTCGTACCCGTGCTGGAGCCGGAGACCGGGGAGGTCGACCGGCTGAGCCGGGCGGGGGAGTTGGCGCGGCTGCTGGCCGGGGACGCCGACGGCCGCGCCGGGGCCGCGGCGGAGGCCGGAGAGGGGGCCGGAGCGGACAGCGGCCCGACCTCGCAGGCCGTCGCCGGTCTGCGGGCCTCGCTCGAGGAGCGGGCGGATCCCGGCGGCCATCTGATCGTGGTCGACCAGCTGGAGGAGTACGCCGGCGCCGAACCGGCCGCCGCGCGCACCCTGCTGCGCCTCCTCCTCGCGTTGGCGGACCACCCGCGCGGGGACGGCCGGCGCGGCCTGCGCGTCGTGGCAACCGCCCGCCAGGAATCCCTCGACGTTCTGCTGACGTCGGAGACGTCCGGCGCGCTGAGCGACGCCGTCCTCTTCCTCGCCCCGCTCGACGCCGAGAACCTGTACCGCGCCATCACGGGTCCCGTCGACGCCGTACCGGGGCTGTGGCTGGAGCCGGGGCTCGCCGAACGCATCGTCGAGGAGGCCGCGGACCAGCCGGGCCGGATGCCGCTGGTCGAGTTCACCCTCACCCGGCTCTGGGAACGGCGCGAACGCTCCATGCTCACCCACGCCGCGTACGACGAACTCGGCGGCGTCGCCGGAACCCTGGTGGGTTACGCGGACGACGCCTACCGCGCGCACGTACCTGCGTCCGAAGAGGCCGTGGCGCGCAGGCTGTTCGTCCAGCTGGCACGCCCCGACGACCGGGGCGGATACACCCGTCGTGCCACCGCCGCCGCCCAGCTCGATCCGGCCGCGGTGTCGCTCGCCCGTCGCCTCGCGCGCGGGAAGCTGGTCGTCATCGGGCGTACGGCCGAGGGCACGGAGATCGTCGACCTCACGCACGAGGCCCTCACGCGGCTGTGGCCGAGGCTGCGCGGCTGGCTGGACGACAGCAGGAACTTCCGGGTGTGGCAGGAGCAGCTCCGTACGGACATGGCGCGGTGGGAGGCGAAGGGCAAGGAAACGGGGGCCCTGCAGCGCGGGAAGACCCTTGCCGAGGGTGTGGAGTGGCTTCAGCGGCGGCCCGAGGACGTGCCGGCGGACGAGCGCTCCTACATCGAGGCCGGCCGCCGGTACGCGCAGCGGACGATCCGCGGGCTGCTGGCGGCAGCTGCGGTGCTCGTGGCGCTGCTGTTGCTGGTGGGAACGCTGGGCGCGATCACCCTGGATACCAGCCAGGAACTCAGGACCCAGCTGCGTACCCTCGCCTCCCGCGCGCTCGCGGAGGAGTCCGGCAGCCGGGAGGCCCAGGAACCGGGCACGGCAGTGCAGTTGGCGCTCGCCGCCTGGCACGCCGGCAAGACGCCGCAGGCCCGGGAGGCGCTGCTCCGGCAGTACGTACGGGCCCAGTACGTACGCGGCGCCCACACCGGACTGTGGCGGGGCCGGGTCCAGGACCTGGACGCGACCCCGGACGGCCGCACCCTCGTGGTGCTCTCCAAGCCCGACGGGGGCGACCCGTACGAGGTGTCGGTCGTGACCGGCGCACTGGACGGCACGCCGCGGCACTACACGCTCCAGGGCGTACCCGAGACCGACCAGCGCGGCGAGATCAGCTCCGACGGGCGGCACTACGCAGTGGCGATGCCGAACGGCACGGTGCGGATGTGGCGGCTGGACGGTAAGGGCGGCAAGCCGGCCATGCTCGGCGCACAGCTCACGGGCGAGCTCGACAAGGTGGGCGCCTGGCTGGACTTCAGCGCGGACGGGAGCCGACTGCTGCGGCACCTCGACATCCACACCCCCGGCGACAAGGGCGCGAAGCCGAGGGTCTTCCTGGACGCGTGGGACCTGCGCAGTCTCAAGCCGCTGCCGGTGGCGGACACGGTGGTGTCGACCTCGGGGAACCAGAGTGTGAACTTCGGGGAGGACCCGGGCACCGTGGTGGTCTCGACGGCCTCGTCCCCGGACGCCAGCACTCCCAGTCGCTCCGAGCTGCGCGACCTGCGCACGGGACGCGTGCTGCGGAAGCTACCGGCCGACGATCCCGATACCAGTAAGTGGGACTTCTTCGACGTCACAGGCACATACGGCTACGAGACGGCGGACTTCGGCGCATACGGCTACGCCGAGGTGGCACTCGGCCGGCGGGACGCGGACGACGCGTATGTGACCCGGCTGCCCCTGGACGACGAGCCGGGGTACGACGACCCGAAGTTCGCCGTCGCCCCGAGCGCGGAGGGCGGACTGACCGTGCTGTCCCCTGTCGGGAACACGCTGATCGTGGCCCACGCATCCGCCGCGCCGCGTCCCGACGCCGGAAGCGAGGCCAGGATGTCGGTCCTGTCGCCGGACGGCCGGCGGGTCGCACGGCTGACGGACCGTGAGGTGCAGCTGGTGGACCTGGAGCGGGGAGGCACCACGACGGCCGCGCTGCCGCGCTCGAACGGGACGTGGGGCGTCGTCTGGACGCCGGACTCGAAGCGCCTCGTGCTCTGGGACAGTGGTCCTCGCCTGTTCGTGTACGAGGCCGACGGCCTGGCCGGACGACTGGACGTGCCGTTGGACACGGGCGGGGAGACCGGCGAGCCGGCGGGCATGATCGACGCGGTCGAGCCCCTGGCGAGCGGTGACGTCGCCGTCCTGACCGGGGGCGGCGTCCTGCTCCGGGTGGACCCGGACCGCGGCGTGCAGACGGGAGAACCCCTGCGTGTCGACAGCGAACTCGTCGTCCAGACCTTTCCCCCGGTCTTGGGCCAGCTCCGCGGCCGCCCGGGCAACCCGCATCAGGTGGCCGTGGTGACGCGCAACGACACGGGCAGAGGCAAGATCCAGATCTGGGACATCCGGGTCCGCCGGCAGACGGAGACGCTGGACGGGGACGAGATCAGCACGCGCTTCGACGCGGACGACCCCGGCAAGTTGGCCTTCTCCCCGGACGGCCAGTACCTGATGGTGCAGCACAACGACGCCAGGCTCCACCGCTGGGACATCGCCAAGCGCGAGATCACCAGTGCGCCCATCACGATGGAGACCGCCGACGGCGTCACAGGCGTGACGGGCAGCGGACTGGTGGTCACGGCGGAGCCCGACGGTACCTACGAAGTGTGGAGCGCCGACGAAGGCGCCCGCATCGGCACGATCCCGAGCCAGATCTATTCCACGGCGGTCCTGCGAGGCACCCGGCTGATCGTGGAGAGCCACGGCCGGCGCACCGCCTTCGACCTGCGCCCCGACACCTGGTTCACGCACCTGTGCGAGACCCTGGGCCGTGGCTTCACCGCGGAGGAACGCGAAGGCCTCCCGGACGGCACCCCGCCGGAGGCGCCCTGCACCCGCGACGCGGACGTGATCCGGGGAGCCCGCTGACGGCGGGCCCGGCACCCGGAGGTCCGGCGGTGTCGCCGGACCCCCGGACGCGCCCGGGACGTGGCTCAGCCCGCCGCGCGCGCCGCCATCCGGGCCTTGCGCGCCGCGAGCTTCTCGTCGAACTTGCTCGCCTCGGAGTCGAGACCGCCCATGTACAGGCCGAGCTCCTCCTGCGCCTTCAGCCCCTCGGGGCCGAGGCCGTCGATGTCCAGGACCTTCAGGAAGCGCAGCACCGGCTGCAGCACGTCGTCGTGGTGGATGCGCAGGTTGTAGATCTCCCCGATCGCCATCTGCGCGGCCGCACGCTCGAAGCCCGGCATGCCGTGGCCGGGCATCCGGAAGTTGACCACGACGTCGCGCACCGCCTGCATCGTCAGGTCCGGGGCGAGCTCGAAGGCCGCACCCAGCAGGTTCCGGTAGAAGACCATGTGCAGGTTCTCGTCGGTGGCGATGCGCGCCAGCATCCGGTCGCAGACCGGATCGCCCGACTGGTGGCCGGTGTTGCGGTGCGAGATGCGCGTCGCCAGCTCCTGGAAGGCGACGTAGGCCACCGAGTGCAGCATCGAGTGGCGGTTGTCGGACTCGAAGCCCTCCGCCATGTGCGCCATGCGGAACTGCTCCAGCTTGTCCGGGTCGACCGCGCGCGAGGCGAGCAGATAGTCGCGCATCACGATGCCGTGCCGGCCCTCCTCCGCGGTCCAGCGGTGCACCCAGGTGCCCCAGGCGCCGTCACGGCCGAAGAGCGTGGCGATCTCGTGGTGGTAGCTCGGCAGGTTGTCCTCGGTGAGCAGGTTCACGACGAGGGCGATCTTGCCGATGTCGGTGACCTTGGACTGGCCGGGCTCCCAGGGCTCGCCGTCCTCGAAGAAGCCCGGGAAGTTCCGTGCGTCCGTCCACGGGACATACTCGTGCGGCATCCAGTCCTTGACGACCTTGAGATGCCGGTTGAGTTCCTTCTCCACCACCTCTTCCAGCGCATACAGCAGCCGGGCGTCCGTCCACGCTTCCGAACTGCCGAGGTGGGGAGAGGTGATCGTCACGGGTACTCCTGGGGACGCGGATAGAGGGAAGGCTGATACCTACGGCCTCGTAGGTTACGAAACCGTAGGTTAAAGGCCCGGTAAGCCATGGGCCAAGCCTCCGGCCGTCATGTGTCGTAACGTCCGGTTATGTATGCAGGTCCCGCAGGCGCACCGAGAGACATGTCACGCAGCCTTCGAGCTTCTCGAACTCGCTGATGTCCACGAGAACCGGGACATAGCCGAGATCCTTGAACAGCTCCGCCGTCTTCGGCGCACTTGCCGCCATCAGCAACTTTCCGCCGCCCAGCAGCACCACGTGCGCCCCCGACTCCTCCGGCACCGGCAGGAACCGCGGAAAGAGGGAGATCTGCTCCACCAGCGGCTCGTACCCGATCACGGTCCCGTCCGGCAGTGCGGTCACCGCCGACTTCAGATGCAGCACCTTCGACACGGGTACGGGGACCACCCGCGCCCCGAGCGGTTCGAACGCCGCCCGCAGCTGCTGCACGCCCGCCGCGTTGGTCCGCCCGCCCCGGCCCACGTACACCGTGTCGCCGATCTTCAGCACATCGCCGCCGTCGAGCGTGCCCGGCTCCCACACCCAGTTCACCGAGCAGCCGAGCCGGGCCAGCGACTCCTCGACGGCCGTGGTCTCCGGCCTGCGGGACTCGGCTCCGGGCCGGGCGATGAGCGCCACGTTCCGGAACATCACCACCGTGTCCTCGACGAAGACCCCGTCCGGACAGTCGTCGGCCGGCTCGGTCTCCACGGTCTCCCAGCCGTTCTCGCGCAGGGCCTCCGCGTACGCCTCCCACTGGGCGAGCGCCGCGCCGGTGTCGACGGGCCGGCGCTCGACATGGGTGACCAGGCCCTCGGCCAGGCGCGGGCTCGGGCGTCGGATCAGGGCTTTGCTGCTCGGCACGGAGTCTCCTGAGCGGGCTCGGGGGGATGACGGCGCCCATCATTAGCCGTACCTCCCCGGTGCCGTAAAGACCCACTCGGGCACGACCCGGGGATCACCCAGGATCGCCCAGGGATCACCCGAGGACAACCACGTCCTCGTCAGCGTCTCTCCACCGCCCGTGCCTCTCCTTCGTCCTCGTCATTCCTTCGCCTCCGTCAGTGCCTCGCGCACCTCGTCGGCCGACGTGGGCCGCAGCTCACCGTCGAGCAGCAGCCAGCGGGTGATCCCGAGCGACTCCAGGAACCGCACGTCGTGGCTCGCCACGATCAGCGCTCCCTCGTACGCCTCCAGCGCCGCCGTCAGACTCCGCACACTGGCCATGTCCAGATTGTTCGTCGGCTCGTCCAGCATCAGCAGCTGCGGGGCGGGCTCCGCGAGCAGCAGCGCCGCCAGCGCGGCACGGAACCGCTCCCCGCCCGACAGGGTCCCGGCCGGCTGGTTCGCCCGCGCCCCCTTGAACAGGAAGCGCGCCAGCCGCGCCCGGATCGCGTTGTCCGTCGCCGCGGGGGCGAACCGGGCCACGTTCTCCGCCACGCTCAGCCCGTCGTCGAGCACGTCCAGCCGCTGCGGAAGGAAGCGCAACGGCACCTGGGCCGTCACCTCTCCCGCGACCGGCTCCAGTTCCCCGGCGACGGTGCGCAGCAGCGTCGTCTTGCCCGCTCCGTTCCGCCCGACGAGCGCGACCCGCTCCGGGCCGCGCAGCTCGAACTCGCCCGCGACCCGGGCCCCGTGGAGCAGCTCCACATCGGACAGCCGCAGCACGTCGCGGCCCGGATGGACCTTGGTGTACGGCAGCTCGACGCGGATCTCGTCGTCGTCGCGCACCGCCTCCACCGCCGCGTCGAGCCGCTCCTTCGCCTCGTCCAGCTTCTCGGCGTGCATGATGCGGTGCTTGCCTGCGGAGACCTGGGCCTCCCGTTTGCGCGCACCCATCACGATCTTCGGCTCGCGCTTGCTGTCGAACATCTTCTGCCCGTACCGCTTGCGCCGGGCCAGCTTGACCTGTGCGTCGGCCAGTTCGCGCTTCTGCCGCTGCACGTCGGCCTCCGCGACGCGGACCATGCGTTCGGCGGCCTGCTGCTCCACGGTCAGCGCCTCCTCGTACGCCGAATAGGCGCCGCCGTACCAGGAGACCTCACCGTCCCGCAGATCGGCGATCTGGTCGACCCGCTCCAGGAGTTCACGGTCGTGGCTGACCACGACCATCACGCCGGACCAGGCCTCGACCGCGTCGTACAGCCGGCCGCGTGCGTACAGATCCAGGTTGTTGGTCGGCTCGTCGAGCAGCAGCACGTCCGGGCGGGCGAGCAGCAGCGCCGCAAGCCGCAGCAGAACGCACTCGCCGCCCGACATCTCGCCGGTGGTCCGGTCGAGGCCGATGTGCCCGAGCCCGAGCTGATCGAGCGTGGCGCGTGCCCGCTCCTCGACGTCCCAGTCGTCGCCGACCGCCGTGAAGTGCTCCTCGCGCACGTCGCCCGCCTCGATGGCGTGCAGCGCGGCGCGCGTGGTGGCGATGCCGAGCGCCTCGTCCACCTTGAGGGCGGTGTCGAGCACCAGATTCTGCGGCAGATAGCCGACCTCGCCCGCGACCCTCACGGTGCCGGCGGCGGGAGTGAGCTCGCCCGCGATCAGGCGCAGCAGTGTCGACTTCCCTGAGCCGTTGAGGCCGACCAGACCGGTTCTGCCAGGGCCGGCGGCGAGCTGGAAGTCCTCGAAGACCGAGGTCCCGTCCGGCCAGGAGAAGGAGAGCGAGGTGCAGGTGATGGAGGTGGGGAACGTAGACATGGTGGTCTCCCTGTTGCGGTGGAAGGGGTGAGAGCAACGGGTGAGACACCGGTGACACCGGTCGGGACAGCTCGGGACAGCACAAAGGCCCTGGTCCGGAGGGACAGGACGGCTCGTACGCCGAGGTCGGACACGGCAAACGCGGACAGATGCCGCGCCACACAGTGCCTCAGGACCTCAGACGAGCAATGTCCTTCTCCGATCAACGACAACAGGGCCGACTACGAAATTACGCCCGGGCGGGGCGCACGGCAATCGAATTAAAGAGCAGCCAGATCAGCAGGCGTCGCGCATCAGCTCGGCGAGGTCCCCGTCGAGATCGAGGAAGAGGTGCTCACGGCCGACCGGGACCAGCCCCTGTGCCCGCTTGAGGAAACGCCGCAGCTCGCAGGAGCGGATGTGCACCATCGCCGTGCCCTCGGGGGCGTGGAACTCCAGGACGGTGCGGTCGTATCCGTACGGCCGTACCCGGACGTCACCCTGCCCCGCCGGCGCCTCCATGCCCTCCACGAGCAGCTCGCGCGAGAACGCCCAGGACACCTCGGTGCCCTCCAGGGTGGCCGGGGGAGGGAACTCCATGCTGACGGCGAACGGATCCGCACGGTCGTAGCGGAGGGTCGCGGGTACGGACTCCATCTGCGGCGCGGATGCGACCAGCCGGACCTGCACGGCCTGCTCGATGACGGTGGACAAGGCCTGCTCCCTCTCTTCGTTGCGGCGCGGCGACGTCTCCACGCACGGAGGAAGACGGTGAAACGACGGAATCCGTGCATCGGCGGGAGCGGGCGGGGGAGTGAGCTGTGTCACCGCCGAAGGGCGCGTGCCCGATCCGGAGGGCCGCCTACCGGCTTCCGACGCGGTCTGGACCGGGTGCCGGTGGTGGGCTACGTTCGCGCGCCATGACGTCCAAGGGGAAGACGAGACGAACGGTGTCCGTGGGACTGTGCGGGGCGGCGCTTGCCGCGGCCCTCGCCACCCCCGGTACGGCGCAGGCGGACGAGCGGTGGCAACCGCACTGGGAACTCAAGCAGACCGGCACGGAGGTGCGGTTCCGTGGGCTCGCCGCCGTCACCCGGGACACCGCATGGGCCGCGGGTTCCAAGGGCACGGTGCTCCGCACCACCGACGGCGGCAAGAGCTGGCGAAACGTCTCCCCGCCGGGCGCCGGTGAGCTGGAGTTCCGGGACATCGAGGCCTTCGACGGCAGACGGGCCGTCGTTCTGGCCATCGGCGAGGGCGAGGCGTCTCGTGTCTTCCGCACCGGCGACGGCGGGGCGACCTGGGCCGAGTCCTTCCGCAACTCCGATCCGAAGGCCTTCTACGACTGCATCACCTTCTTCGACAGCCGCCACGGCCTCGCGATGAGCGATCCGGTCGACGGGAAGTACCGGATCCTGTCGACCGGCGACGGCGGCAAGTCCTGGAAAGTGCTGCCGAGCGAGGGGATGCCGCCCGCCCAGCCCGGCGAGGCGGGCTTCGCGGCGAGCGGCCAGTGCCTGGTCAGCTCCGGCCCCAAGGACGTCTGGCTGGCGACCGGAGGCGGTGCCACCGCGCGCGTCCTGCACTCGGCGGACCGCGGACTGCACTGGACCGCCGCCGAGTCGACCGTCCCGGCCGGCGACCCGGCCCGCGGCGTGTTCGCCCTCGCCTTCCGCGACCGTACGCACGGAATCGCCGTCGGCGGCGACTACCGGGCCGGCCAGGCGTCCCCGCAGGCCGGTGCGGTGACCCGGGACGGCGGCCGAAGCTGGCAGCAGGCGACGACCCCGCCGCCCGCCTACCGCTCGGGAGTCGCCTGGCTCCCGCACAGCCGGTCCGCGGCGCTCGCCGTCGGCCCCACCGGCACAGACCTCACGACGGACGGCGGCCGCAACTGGCGGGCCGTCGACACCGGTTCCTACGACACCGTCGACTGCACGGCGGACTTCGGGTGTTGGGCCTCGGGTGAGAAGGGCAGGATCGCCAGGCTGGAGTTCTAGGGCCTGTCCGACAGGTTGACTCCTGGCGCAAGTGCGGCTCGTCCCTGAGGCCATGAGGAACCGACGGGCGGGCCGCCGTCGACGAGGAGGCTGGACCTTCCCGGCCTCCCGTTGCGGGCACTCGCGCTCTCTTCCCCGGCCGTCCCTGCGCGGCCAACCCTGACCTGCCCGCCCGCCTCGCCGCCGGCGGCCCCTTCAACACCCCCGACCGCGCCACCTCCTTCGGCGGCGAACACCGCGGCTACACCGACTACCCCACCCTCGGCTGACACGCCCCCGGTTCGGGTGCCCGCTGCGGCGGGCACCCGGCCAGTTCCAGCTCACCGAAGCCGGCGAAGCACTCCAGTCCGTCCTTCAGGCGCTCGCCGACAAGAGAGCGTGACGGGGGCAGGCGCGCAGCCCGCGTGCCAGGGCCTCATCCGGGCGGTGCCACGCAGGGCTGGTTCGTTTGCCGGGGAGACGCGGGGCACGTTTCCGGGCGCCCGCCGCATGCTCGTGGGCCCGGCTGTTGGTCGAGTCCACCGCCCGCCTTGCCCGCTGCTCCTCGGCAGGTGCGGCTCCGAGCGATCCCACTCCGCAGCGGACAGGTCACCCCGTCCCACACGGCTGAGAACGAGCCAGGACGCATGACGCCACCGACCCATCGGACAGGCCCTAGGAACTTCGGGGAGCCGGGAGCCGGGAGCCGACGGTGAGTTCTACGAGGGCAACTGCTGCCTGTACTGCTCCAGCGCCGGCGCGGTCTTCGTCGCGATGAACTCCGTGATCCGGTACGTGCACACCCCGCCGGTGACGAAGGGGTCGGCCGCCGCGATCTCCTCGATCCGCGCGCGGTCGTCCCCGACTGCCAGCAGGACCCCGCCGTCGCGCGGGTTCTTGCGGCCGGACGCGAGCACGACACCGTCCTCGTACAGGGCGTCGAGCCAGGCCACATGCGCTTCGAGGAGCTCGTCGACGCGCTCGACGGGTGCGGTGTAGGTCAATTCCAGTACGAACATGATCGGCAGGTTAGCCGGGTGTCTAAGGTGGGGTTCACCATGACCACGATCAGGACACCCGCCGACGCGACCGAGGCGCGAGCCGTTCAGGACGAGCTGCGCGCCCGCGTCGTGCTCGACGAGCCCGGGCCGCCGCCCGGCAGCGGCCTGGTCACCGGGGTGGACGTGGCCTACGACGACGAGCGCGACGTCGTCGTCGCGGCCGCCGTCGTCCTCGACGCCCGCACGCTCGCCGTCGTCGAGGAGACCACCGCGGTCGGCAAGGTCGCCTTCCCCTACATACCCGGGCTGCTCGCCTTCCGTGAGATCCCGACCGTGCTGGCCGCCCTGGAGTCCCTGAAGGCCGGCCCCGGGCTCGTCGTCTGCGACGGTTACGGCCGCGCCCACCCGCGCCGCTTCGGGCTTGCCAGCCACCTCGGCGTGCTCACGGGGCTGCCGGTGATCGGCGTCGCGAAGAATCCCTTCATCTTTGCCGCCGAGCCGCCGGGCGCCCGGCGCGGCGATGTCTCGCCGCTCCTCGCGGACGACGGCGAGGAGGTCGGCAGGGCACTGCGCACCCAGGCCGGCGTCAAGCCGGTGTACGTCTCGGTCGGCCACCGCGTCTCGCTCGACAACGCCTGCGCCCACACGCTCGCGCTCGCCCCCCGCTTCCGCCTGCCCGAGTCCACGCGGCACGCGGACGCGCTCTGCCGGCGTGCGCTGCGGGACGCGACGGCGGTGTGAGGTGTGAGGTGTGGCGTGTGAGTAGCGGACGTCGGGGATCTGAGTAGCTGTACGGATGCCTGCCGCGTCTCATGATCGGCAGGCTGACCCGTATGACGACACACCGAGCCACCCCGAAGCCCCGCGCCGCCGCTGCCTCTGCCGACTTCCCGCCTGTCGAACGGGGCGTGAGCGCCGTGTTGTTCGGTGCGCTGGTGATCGGGGTCGTCTGGCTCGGCGCGATGATGTACACGATCGCCGGGTGGGCGATGGACTAGGTCGTGTCGTAAAAGTCCCGTCCCCCCGGCGGGCGGACGACGCTACTTTGAAGTCCCTGGCACGGGACCTGTGGCCGGGGGCGGGGAGAACGCCTCGCGCAGCGGCCACGCCCCCGCACACCCCTACCGCGTGTGCGCCACCCGGAAGACGATGCCCGCGGCCCGGAGCCGCTGGATCAGCGCGTCGCCCAGCGCGACCGTCGTCGTGACCTGGCCGGCCGTCGGGGGCAGGTCGTCGAACGCGAGGCTCAGCACCGACTCGGCGAGCATCTTCGCGGTCTCGCCGTAGCCGGGGTCACCGCCCGAGACCTCCGTGAAGACCCGGCGCCCGCCGCCCTCGCCGACGAAGCGGACCCGGAACCAGCTCCGTTCGCGCTGTTCCGCGCTGGGGCCGCGCCCCGGCTCGTAGCGGGCCATCAGCCACTCGCGGGCGGGCGGGAGCTGGGCCAGGGCCGCGAGGGCCCCGAGGGCCGCGGGGCCGCCGATGGCCATCGGGAGCGTCCTGACCGACGCGTAGTGCCGGTACTGGAAGTCGGGGCCGTACCGCTTGAGCGCTGCCGCCGACCGCGCCACGATCCGCGGGTCCAGCGTCGGCAGCGGCAGCGCCCAGGAGCCGGTCTCCCTGCTGAACCGGGGCGCCCCGAACGGAGCACGGGCCCGGCGGCCCACCAGCCGCGGCTCGTGCAGCCGCCGCTCCCGCGCCGCCCGCACGGACTCGCGCTGACGGCCCATAACGGTGACTGCGGACGCGAACGTACCGCCGGAGAACATCCCGCCAGCGCTGACGAAGCCGTCGACCCGCAGGGGCACGTCCTGCGGCAGCTGCTGGACCGTGAAGTACGCCCCCAGGTCGTGCGGTACGGAGTCGAAGCCGCACGCGTGCACGAGCCGGGCCCCGGTCTCGCGGGCGCGCGCGTCGTGCCGTACGAACGTCGTGTCCACGAACTCGGGCTCGCCGGTGAGGTCGGCGTAGTCCGTCCCGGCCTCGGCGCAGGCGGCGACCAGCGCCTCGCCGTACCAGACGTACGGGCCGACGGTGGTGGCGACGACACGGGTGGACTCGGCGAGTTCGCGCAGCGAGTCCGGGTCCGAGGCGTCGGCGACGGTCAGGGGCAGAGCGGAACAGGCGGGATCGATCGCTGCGAGCCGCTCGCGCAGCCGCTCCAGCTTGGCCTTGCTGCGGCCCGCGACGGCCCAGCGGCACTCCTCGGGCGCATGCGCCGCGAGGTACTCCGCGGTGATCGTCCCGACGAAGCCGGTGGCTCCGAAGAGCACGATGTCGTACGGCCTCTCCGGTCCGTTCTGCCTGTTCAATGACCCCTCCGACTGGTAGCCCCGCGCCGATGTCGCTGGGCGAGGCTAGCGTGAGACGGATGAGTCCGTGCGACCGGGAGGACGGGGATGGCGGCACCACCGAAAGCGGCTCTGGCGAAATGGGAGAAGGTGCGGTCCTTTGCCCTGGGTCTGCCGAGTGCGGGCGAGGAGTTTCCGTGGGGCGAGACCGTCGTGAAGGTCAACAAGAAGATCTTCGTTTTCCTCGGCGTGGACGACGGCAGCTATCCGCTGGGCATCGGCGTCAAACTGAAGGACGAGGCGATGCATGCTCACGCCCTGTCCTGCCCGGGTGCCGAGCCGTCGGGCTACGGCCTGGGCAAGGCGGGCTGGGTGCAGATCCCGCTCGCGCTGAAGGGCGCTCCCAGCGCCGACGTGCTCTGCGACTGGGTCGAGGAGAGCTACCGCGCGATCGCCACGAAGAAGCTGATAGCGGAACTGGACGCGCGCTGACGACCTTCGCGCGCCCGGTCCCCCGGCGTCGGCGTCGGCTCTCCGACGTCACCGGTAGTCGTCCCGGTGGTCCTGCATCCAGACGTTGATGCGATCCCGGGTCCCCACGAGTTCCTTCTCGTGCTTCTTGAGGTTCGGGTAGCTCCGGTCCGTGCCGACGGTCTCGCGCAGCTCCGCGATCCAGGCGATGGGCTCGGGGAAGTGCCCGGGGCCCTTGGGGTCGGCCTTCATGGCCTTGTCGAGCCGCTCGAGCTCGTCGTGGACACGCCCGAGGAAGTACGCGCAGTTCCCCTCGCTCGTGCAGCCGTCATTGAACGTGGCCTGGAGGCCGGCGAACGCGTCGCGCACCTTCTCGGGGCCCGGTGAGGGCTGCTCGGTGGGCGAGGCGGGGGGCTGCGTCCCGGCCGAGGGCCGCGTGTCGGCCGCGGCCGTCGTGGGGCCGCCGCCCGCGCTCGGCTCGCCCCCGTCGACGGAGGAGCACGAGATCAGCAGTGCCGCCGGAAGTGCGACGAGCGCTGCGGCGCGGACGGGGCAGGGTATACGCATGGAGTCCCCGTTTCCTGGATCCGGGTTTCCTGGATCCGGCGGCAGACCCTACCGTCACAGGAGGAACAACCAAGCGCTTGCTCGCCTCAGGGGCTTGTGCGGAGTGGAACGCGTTCTTAACATCCTCGGTGTTACATCAGTTGTGTCACAGTGCTGGGGGCTTGATGGCAGCGACAGGAAACGGTCCGCCGAGCGGTCCGCTGGCCGGAGTGCGCGTGGTCGAACTGGCGGGAATCGGACCCGGTCCGTTCGCCGCCATGCTGCTCGCCGACCTCGGCGCCGATGTCGTACGGATCGACCGCCCCGGCGGCGCGGGACTCGCGATCGACCCGGCGTACGACCTCACCAACCGCAACAAGAGGTCCGTACTCATCGATCTGAAGGCCGACGGCGGCCCCGCGCAGGTCCTCGACCTGGTCGAGCGCGCCGATGTGCTGATCGAGGGGTACCGCCCCGGCGTCGCCGAGCGGCTCGGTGTCGGCCCCAAGGAGTGCCACGCCCGCAATCCCGCACTGGTGTACGGGCGGATGACCGGCTGGGGCCAGGACGGACCGCTCGCCCAGCGTGCCGGACACGACATCGCATACATCGCCGTCACCGGCACCCTCGGCATGATCGGCAAGCCCGACGAGCCGCCCGCCGTTCCCGCCAATCTGGTGGGCGACTACGCGGGCGGTTCGCTCTATCTCGTCGTCGGCGTGCTGGCCGCACTGCAGCACGCCCGCACCCCCGGGGGCACCGGCCAGGTCGTGGACGCGGCCATCGTCGACGGGGCCGCGCATCTGGCCACGATGATCCACGGGATGATGGCGGCGGGCGGCTGGCAGGACCGCCGCGGCGCGAACCTCCTCGATGGCGGCTGCCCCTTCTACGGGAACTACGAGACGGCCGACGGGCAGTACATGGCGGTCGGAGCGCTCGAGCAGCAGTTCTACAACGAGTTCATCGAGCTGCTCGGCATCAAGGACGACGCCCCGGCGCGCAAGGACTTCGCCCGCTGGGGCGAACTGCGCGCGGCCGTCGCCGACCGCTTCCGTACGAAGACACGGGAGGAGTGGACGGCGGTCTTCGAGGGCTCCGACGCGTGTGTCGCGCCCGTACTGTCGCTGCGCGAGGCCCCGTCCCATCCTCATCTCGCCGCGCGCGGCACCTTTGTCGACCACGGCGGGATCACCCAGCCCGCCCCGGCACCGCGGTTCTCGGCGACGCCGGGTTCCGTGCGCCGCCGGCCCGCGCAGCCGGGCGCGGACACGGAAGAGATCGCGCGCGACTGGGACGTACCGGGCATCCGTCAGCAGAGCGGGGAACGGTGAACGCAATGAGCGCAACGAACGGGGCGGGCCGATTGGAGCGGACGGGATGAGTGGAATGAGCGGAATGAAACGACAGATCTTCGACGCCGAGCACGACGCGTTCCGCGAGACCGTCCGCACCTTCCTCACCAAGGAGGTGCTGCCGCACTACGAGCAGTGGGAGAAGGACGGCATCGTCTCGCGCGACGCCTGGCTGGCGGCCGGCCGGCAGGGGCTGCTCGGGCTCGCCGTGCCCGAGGAGTACGGAGGCGGCGGGAACACGGACTTCCGCTACAGCGCCGTGCTCGCCGAGGAGTTCACCCGGGCCGGCGCCCCCGGGTTCGCGGTCGGACTGCACAACGACATCATCGGCCCGTATCTCACCTCGCTCGCCACCGAGGAGCAGAAGCGGCGCTGGCTCCCCGGCTTCTGCAGCGGCGAGATCATCACGGCCATCGCCATGACCGAGCCAGGCGCGGGCTCCGACCTCCAGGGCATCCGCACCACCGCGGAGGACCGCGGCGACCACTGGCTGCTCAACGGCTCCAAGACGTTCATCTCCAACGGCATCCTCGCCGACCTGGTGATCGTCGTCGCGAAGACGACTCCGGAGGGCGGGGCCAAGGGACTGTCGCTGCTGGTCGTCGAGCGCGGCATGGAAGGCTTCGAGCGCGGCCGCAACCTCGACAAGATCGGCCAGAAGGCCCAGGACACGGCGGAGCTGTTCTTCAACGACGTACGCGTCCCGAAGGAGAACCTGCTCGGCGATCTCCACGGCGCCTTCATCCATCTGATGACCAATCTCGCCCAGGAGCGGCTCAACATCGCGGTCGCCGGGATCGCGGCGGCCGAGTACCTGCTGGAGATCACGACGCAGTACGTGAAGGAGCGCGAGGCATTCGGGCGCTCGCTCGCCAAGCTCCAGCACATCCGTTTCGAGATAGCCGAGATGGCCACCGAGTGCGCCGTCACCCGCACCTTCCTCGACCGCTGCATCGTCGATCACTCCAACGGGGAGCTCGATGCCGTGCACGCCTCGATGGCCAAGTGGTGGGCCACGGAACTGCAGAAGCGCGTCGCCGACCGTTGTCTGCAGCTGCACGGAGGCTACGGCTACATGACGGAGTACCGGGTCGCCAAGGCGTTCACGGACGGCCGTATCCAGACGATCTACGGCGGCACGACCGAGATCATGAAGGAGATCATCGGCCGCTCCCTGCTCTCCTGACCCTCAACACCGAAGCTTCTGTGATGCGAAAGGTTCTGTTGTGAGTACCGAAGCGTTTGTGTACGACGCGATCCGCACCCCGCGCGGCCGCGGAAAGGCCAATGGCGCCCTGCACGGCACCAAGCCCATCGACCTCGTGGTCGGCCTGATCCACGAGATCCGCGCCCGCTTCCCCGGGCTGGACCCGGCGGCGATCGACGACATCGTCCTCGGCGTCGTCGGCCCGGTCGGCGACCAGGGCTCCGACATCGCCCGTATCGCCGCCATCGCGGCCGGGCTGCCCGACACTGTCGCGGGCGTTCAGGAGAACCGCTTCTGCGCCTCGGGCCTGGAGGCCGTCAACCTGGCCGCCGCGAAGGTCCGTTCCGGCTGGGAGGACCTGGTGCTCGCCGGCGGCGTCGAGTCGATGTCCCGGGTGCCGATGGCGTCCGACGGCGGCGCCTGGTTCGCCGACCCGATGACCAACTTCGACACCGGCTTCGTACCGCAAGGCATCGGTGCCGACCTGATCGCCACCATCGAGGGCTTCTCGCGCCGCGACGTCGACGAGTACGCGGCGCTCTCCCAGGAGCGGGCCGCGGCCGCCTGGAAGGACGGGCGCTTCGACCGTTCCGTCGTCCCCGTGAAGGACCGCAACGGGCTCGTCGTGCTCGACCACGACGAGCACATGCGCCCGGGCACGACCGCGGACTCGCTGGCCGCGCTCAAGCCGTCGTTCGCAGGCATCGGCGACATGGGCGGCTTCGACGCCGTCGCGCTGCAGAAGTACCACTGGGTCGAGAAGATCGACCACGTCCACCACGCGGGCAACTCGTCCGGCATCGTGGACGGCGCCTCGCTCGTCGCCATCGGCTCCCTGGCGGTCGGCGAGCGGTACGGGCTGACGCCCCGGGCCCGTATCGTCTCCGCGGCGGTCTCCGGCTCCGAGCCCACCATCATGCTCACCGGCCCGGCCCCCGCCACCCGCAAGGCCCTGGCCAAGGCCGGACTGACCATCGACGACATCGACCTGGTCGAGATCAACGAGGCGTTCGCCGCGGTCGTGCTGCGCTTCGTACGGGACATGGGGCTCTCCCTGGACAAGGTCAACGTCAACGGCGGCGCGATCGCGCTCGGCCACCCCCTCGGCGCCACCGGCGCGATGATCCTCGGCACGCTCGTCGACGAACTGGAGCGCCAGGACAAGCGGTACGGCCTGGCCACGCTCTGCGTCGGCGGCGGCATGGGCGTCGCCACCGTCGTCGAGCGTCTCTGACCGTCCCGTCCCTCCCCCCTTCGCGCCGTACGGAGAAGCAGCAATGACAGCAACGCCGAAGAGCTCCACCATCCGCTGGGAGCAGGACGAGACCGGCATCGTCACCCTCGTCCTCGACGACCCCGACCAGTCCGCCAACACCATGAACCAGGCCTTCAAGGACTCCATCGCGGCCATCGCCGACCGCGCCGAGGCCGAGAAGGACTCGATCCGCGGCATCATCTACACCTCCGCCAAGAAGACCTTCTTCGCGGGCGGCGACCTCAAGGACATGATCAGGCTCCGGCCGGAGGACGCCCAGCTCGCCTTCGACACCGGCACGGCCATCAAGAACTCCCTGCGCCGTATCGAGACCCTGGGCAAGCCGGTCGTCGCGGCCATCAACGGTGCGGCCCTCGGCGGCGGTTACGAGATCGCGCTCGCCTCCCACCACCGCATCGCGCTCGACGCGCCCGGCTCCAAGATCGGCCTGCCCGAGGTCACGCTGGGCCTGCTCCCCGCGGGCGGCGGCGTCACCCGCACCGTACGCCTCATGGGTATCGCGGACGCGCTGCTGAAGGTGCTGCTGCAGGGCACCCAGTACTCCCCGCAGCGGGCCCTGGAGAACGGCCTGGTCCATGAAGTGGCCGCCACCCCCGAGGAGATGCTCGCCAAGGCGCGCGCGTTCATCGACGCCAACCCCGAGTCCCAGCAGCCCTGGGACGTCAAGGGCTACAAGATCCCCGGCGGCACGCCGTCGAACCCGAAGTTCGCCGCCAACCTTCCCGCCTTCCCGGCGAACCTGAAGAAGCAGCTGAACGGCGCCCCGTACCCGGCACCGCGCAACATCCTCGCGGCCGCCGTCGAGGGCTCCCAGGTCGACTTCGAGACCGCGCTGACCATCGAGGCCCGGTACTTCACCGAGCTGGTCACGGGCCAGACCGCCAAGAACATGATCCAGGCGTTCTTCTTCGACCTCCAGGCCGTCAACTCCGGCGCCAACCGCCCCCAGGGCATCGAGCAGCGCCCGGTCCGCAAGGTCGCTGTCCTCGGCGCCGGGATGATGGGCGCGGGCATCGCGTACTCCTGCGCCAGGGCCGGGATCGAGGTCGTCCTCAAGGACGTCAACGCCGACGCCGCCGCCCGGGGCAAGGCGTACTCGGAGAAGCTGCTCGACAAGGCGCTCAGCCGGGGCCGCACGACCGAGGCCAAGCGCGCCGAACTGCTCGCCAGGATCACCCCGACCGCCGACCCGGCCGATCTCGCGGGCTGCGACGCCGTCATCGAGGCGGTCTTCGAGGACCCGGCGCTCAAGCACAAGGTGTTCCAGGAGATCCAGGGCGTCGTCGAGCCGGACGCGCTGCTCTGCTCCAACACCTCCACCCTGCCGATCACCCTGCTCGCGGAGGGAGCCGAGCGGCCCGCCGACTTCATCGGGCTGCACTTCTTCTCGCCCGTCGACAAGATGCTGCTCGTCGAGATCATCAAGGGCGAGCGGACCGGTGACGAGGCGCTGGCCCGCGCCTTCGACCTGGTGCGCCAGATCAACAAGACCCCGATCGTCGTCAACGACTCGCGGGGCTTCTTCACCTCGCGCGTCATCGGACAGTTCATCAACGAGGGCGTGGCGATGGTCGGCGAGGGCATCGAGCCCGCGTCGGTCGAGCAGGCCGCTGGGCAGGCCGGCTACCCGGCGAAGGTGCTCTCGCTGATGGACGAGCTGACCCTCACCCTCCCGCGCAAGATCCGGGCCGAGTCGAGGCGGGCCGTGGAGGAGGCCGGCGGCACGTGGGCGGCCCACCCCGCAGACGCGGTGATCGACCGGATGGTCGACGAGTTCGGCCGTACGGGCCGCAGCGGCGGGGCCGGCTTCTACGACTACGTCGACGGCAAGCGGGCCGGGCTGTGGCCGGGGCTGCGCGAGCACTTCGGAAAGCCGGACGTGGACGTCCCGTTCGTCGACATGAAGGAGCGGATGCTCTTCTCCGAGGCGCTGGACACGGTCCGCTGCCTCGAGGAGGGCGTGCTGACGTCGGTCGCCGACGCCAACATCGGCTCCATCATGGGCATCGGCTTCCCGGCCTGGACGGGCGGCGTGCTCCAGTACATCAACGGGTACGAGGGCGGCCTGCCCGGCTTCGTAGCCCGGGCGCGTGAGCTGGCCGCGACGTACGGCGAGCGCTTCGAGCCGCCCGCGCTGCTGGTGCGCAAGGCCGAGAACGGCGAGGTCTTCACCGACGCGTGAGCCGGCACCGCCGGCGAGAGAGGACGGGCCTCCGCGGATCGCGGGGGCCCGTCCTCCTATGTTGGCGTCCTCCGGCGATTCGAGATACCGTCACCATTCGAATGGTGACGTCATGTGAAATTACGCGTGGAAGGGGGGCGCGGTCCAGTGACTCGCACCGGTGCCGGCGGCGAACTGCTGAAGTGCACGTTCTGCGGGAAGAGCCGGCGGGAGGTCAGGAGACTGATCGCCGGACCGGGCGCCATCTGTATCTGCGACGAGTGCGTCGGCCTCTGCAACGAGCTCATCGCCGAGGGGGCCGCCGAGGAGGCGGCAAGGGAGACCGGCGGGCCGTTCGGGAACGGTTCGCGAGCGCTGCCGACACCGCGGGAGATCCATGACTTCCTGGCGCAGTACGTCATCGGCCAGGAGGACGCCAAGAAGGCCCTCGCCGTCGCCGTCCACAACCACTACAAGCGCATCCGGCAGGACGCCGCCGGAAGTCCGGCGCGCTCGCAGCCCTCCGGGCGGGACGCGGAGCCGGTGGAGCTGGGCAAGTCCAATGTCCTGCTGATCGGCCCGACCGGCTGCGGGAAGACGTACCTCGTCCAGACCCTGGCCCGGATGCTCGACGTGCCCTTCGCGATCGCCGACGCCACCGCGCTCACCGAGGCCGGATACGTCGGCGAGGATGTCGAGAGCATCCTGCTGAGGCTGATCGAGGCCGCCGACCACGACATCGCCAGGGCCGAGACCGGCATCGTCTACATCGACGAGATCGACAAGATCGCCCGCAGGAGCGAGAACCCGTCGATCACCCGCGACGTCTCGGGCGAGGGCGTCCAGCAGGCGCTGCTGAAGCTCCTGGAGGGCACGGTCGCGCATGTGGCACCGCAGGGCGGACGCAAGCACCCGCAGCAGGAGTACGTCCGGATCGACACGAGCAATGTGCTCTTCATCGTGGGCGGCGCCTTCGCCGGTCTGGAGGCCATCGTCGAACGACGGGCGGGCCACCGTGGCGTCGGGTTCGGCGCCGCGATCCGTTCGGGGGAGGGGCGGGAGAGACGGGAGGGACGCAATGCGTTCGCCGCGGTCGCCCCGCAGGATCTGCGGCAGTTCGGGCTGATCGCCGAGCTCGTCGGCCGGCTCCCGGTGGTGACGGCCGTGCGGCCGCTGGACCGGACGGCGTTGACGCGGATCCTGACCGAGCCCCCGAACGCGCTGATCCGGCAGTACCGGAAGCTCTTCCACATGGACGGCGTCGAGCTGGAGTTCACCGAGGAGGCCATCGGCGCGATCGCGGACCAGGCGCTGCTGCGCCGCACCGGCGCCCGAGCGGCCCGCGCGATCCTCGAAGAGGTCCTGCTCAACGTCATGTACGACGTGCCGAGCCGGGACGACGTGGCCCGCGTCGTGGTCACACGCGACACGGTGCTCGACAACGTCAACCCGACCCTGGTGCCGCGTTCACGGCCGGGCCACGACGGGCCGGAGAGCGGCGAGCAGTCGGCCTGACCGCCGGGCGAACCGCCGGCGAGCACACTGCGGCCCGCGGCGTGCCAGGTGCGGCCTAGCGGTGGTTTGTTAGATCCGGGCGTAGAGGTTGAGGGGTTGTCCTCTGGCGACTGCGTCGATCAGGGCTTGGAGGTCGGTGGGCGGGGGCGTATTCGACCATGCCTGCCACCAGCGTAGTAGCACGATTGATGGGGTCAGCCAGCTGCGAACGGCGCGGAGTGCCTGGGGCCAGCAGGGCGAGCGGGGCGGGTGGGAGGGAGACGGTCCCCCTCTCTGGCCGGTCCTGGTGGCCGGCGGTCTCAGGGGTGTCCGGCATTGTCTCGGGTGGGGGCACCTGGTCGAACCAGGTGTCCCAGCAGAATGAGAACGCGCAGTTCACGAGGGTCTGGTGGCGGCGGATCGCGGTGTCGGATCGGACCTGGAAGTCGGCCCAGCCGAGTTCGTCCTTGATCTGCTTGTAGCTCTGCTCGATCCAGTTGCGGATGCCGTAGATCCGCACGAGTTCGGCCAGATCGGCGGACTCGTGAGGGCTGTTGGCTGCGCGGGGTCCGCCGGGGCGGGGCAGGTTGGTGGCCAGGTACCAGGTGGACTTCTCCGGCAGGGCGGCCGGGTCTGTGGTGGCCACCACCAGTCGGGTGGTGCCGTCCGGGCCCCACCAGCCCAAGGAGGCATCAGCGGCCTACCAGATGGTGGTGTGTCCGTCGCGGAAAGTACGGGTGACCGCGGTCCAGTCCCCGGGGGCGTCGGGGCTGTGCCAGGTCAGCTCTCGGGCAGCATCAACAGGCGTATGGGCGTCCGGGCCGTAGGCCCAGGTGCCCCGGCGCCGCTTGAGGGCCATCACGAACGGCAGTCCGGCGGCGGCCAGTTCACCACGGAAGCCGTCCTGGTCGCCGTAGGCACTGTCGGCTACCACTGCCCGGAACACCGCCCCGGCCCCCTGGGCCTGGCGGGCGAGCACGGCTGCGATCTGCAGTTTCGTGGCGAAGCCTGGGTCGCTGCGGCCTGAAGAGAAAACGGGATGGGTCAGGTTGGTCAGTGATCGTTAGGAGCTGACCGGTGCAGGCTCGGCGTGGACCTGGTAGCCGAGGGCTTCGAGT
>NZ_JBHWKX010000051.1:0-52873 GCF_042730885.1 Streptomyces sp. NPDC059909 | reverse complement strand
TGCGGACGTTCTCGGCGGAGAGCTTCTCGCCCTTGGCGGCCACCTCGGTCTTCTTGTCGTCGTCGGCCGTGGAACCGTAGCCGCAGGCGGTGAGCAGGAGGGGAAGCGCCGTTATGACGGCGATGGCGCGCAGGGTGGTGAGCGGTCTTGCGGCAGACACGGAGGTGTCCTTTCACGGTATGGGTGTTCAGGGAGGTGCGGAAATACGCGACGCAAAGCCGTCGGGACGCACTGCACCTGCTCCCCGGCCGTCGGCGACGGGATCGCCGTCGCAGGCTGAGAAGCGGATACGTGTCGCATCCGCGGGGATGCGGAGGTGGATGTCGAGCCGCCGCAAAGTGCCACGCCGCGCCCGAAGACATGCGGACATGGGGAAGCGGAGCGGCGTGGTCAGCCGAAGGGGGCCCGCCCGGCCGACGGAAGGCGGGGTGGCAAGGAGCACAGCGGCGCTCTGCGTGTGGAGCCAGGTCCTGTGGACGGCGTCAGACGGGCTGACAGATGGCACTGGACGTACGGCCCAGATCGATGTGCCGGCGGGAGGTCAGCAGGGGAAGCAAACGGCCTGCGTGGTTCAGCGTTCGCACGGCCACCTCACAGAATCCCTAGTTTTCCCACCTGGCTGGTAGGGATATTGCCAGAGGCTGGAAGTCGCCCCAAGAGGGAGACCGTATGGTGGACGGTTGTATCTCGCAGTGTGAGATCACGCTGGTGGCGCGGCGGATCAGGGGTTCGTCCAGGCGCCGGGGGCGTCGGTCAGTGCGGATACGTCGGCGGGCAGTTCGGCCGATGCGACGTCGGCGAGGGACACGCCCTCGAGGATCTCGCGCACGTTGGACCGCAACGCGATCCACAGGGGGAGCAGCGACTGGGCGGGGCCGGCGTAGGAAAGGTCCGGGGGGCGGACGCCGCGCACCGAGACCAGCGGTCCGTCCACGACGCGTATGACGTCCGCGATGCTGATGGACTCGGCGGGCCTGGCCAGCCGGTAGCCGCCGTTGCCGCCGCGCTGGCTGAGTACGAGACCGCCCCGGCGCATGTCGTTAAGGATGCTTTCGAGAAACTTGTGCGGAATGTCCTGGGCGTCGGCGATGGCCTCGGCCTTCAGTGGCCCCTCATCCCGTGACGCGGCGAGCTGCAGCGCGGCACGTACCGCGTAGTCCGCCCTGGCTGAGATCCGCATGCGCCCATTATCCCGCAAGGCTTCCTTTGGCATCCGCTGAGGGTGGCCCGCCGGGCAGGGTGCAGGTGTCCCTGCCCGGCGGGCCGCGGGGCTCAGGCCGCGGTGGGGGTGTAGTGGGCGGCGTCGTCGCCCTCGACGACGTGGCTGAGAGTGCCGTCGACCCCGGCGGGGACGTCGCCCGCGACAGTCACCCGGTGCAGCAGTCGCGGCAGGTCGCCGTAGTCGTCGGGGGCGTAGTGCTGGGTGATGCGGTTGTCGAACAGGACGAGGTCGCCCGGCGTCCAGGCCACCCGCACGATGTTCTCCGGGCGGGTGACGTACGACTGGAAGATGCGCAGCAGGTCCCGGGAGTCGGAGGGGCCGAGGCCGACGATGCTCTGGGCGAAGCCGCCGATGAACAGCCCGCGCTCCCCGGTCTCGGGGTGGACGCGGACGACCGGGTGGGCGGTGCGGTACTTCCGGGACACGAACCGCCTGTGGTGCTCGGCCGCCTTCTCACTCTTCGGGGCGGCGTAGTCGTAGTCGTTCGTGTGGACTGCCCACAGCTTGTCCGCCAGCTCGCGCAGCGGCTCGGGCAGGTCCCGGTAGGCGGCGGCCGCGTTGGCGATGAGGGTGCTGCCGCCGTAGGGCGGGATCACGATGCTGCGCAGCGTGGACGCCTTCGGGGGTGTGCGGACGAAGGTGACGTCGGTGTGCCAGTGGTTGGCGCGGATGCCCTCGTCGCCGTCTACGGGCAGGATCTGGGGCTGCCCGTCGACGGAGGGGACCGTGGGGTGCGCGGTGGTGAGTTCGCCGAAGAGGGAGGCGAAGCGGAGTTGGTCCGCGTCGTCGAGGTTCTGGTCGCGGAAGACGAGTGCCTTGTGTTCCAGGAGCGCGGAGTTGATCTCGGTGACGACGGCGGGGTCGAGGTCGGTGGAGAGATCCACGCCGAGGATCTCGGCGCCGATACGGCCGCCGATCCTGCGGATGTCGAAGCCGGTGCTGGTGGTCATGTGCGGGTGTTCCTTTCAGGAGGTGATCAGCGGGGATGTGATCGGTCGGGAGGTCGTCAGGAGGTGATGGGCAGTGAGGCTCCCTTGGCCCCCGGTGGGTCGAGGGGAGGGCCGACGGCCCTCAGCGCGCCGGGTGTGCGGCCTCGTCCCCAGCCGATGTGCCGGCGGTAGCTGCCGAGCAGGCCGGTACGGTCCAGGTGCTCCTCGTCGCGGGCGGTGGAGTCGTCGGGCAGCGGGTGGGCCAGGGGCGCGACGTACAGTGCGTCGGCCGGGCAGTTCGCCTCGCACTGGAAGCAGGTCTGGCAGTCGTCGCGGCGGGCGAGCACGGGGATGCCGTCCCCGCCCCGGTCGAAGACGTTGGTCGGGCAGACCTTGATGCACTTGTCGCAGGTGATGCAGCGTTCTGCCGAGACCAGTTCGATCATGAGGCCACCTCCGGTGGTGCGGCTGATACCGGCGGGGCCGTCGTCAGGGGCTCGGTGCGGGTCCACACCCGGTCGAGGCCACCCGTGACGATGCGGTGGTGCTGCCGGGGGTCCTGTGTCGGGAAGTCGAGCCGCTTGGCCATGCCGCGGGTCTCGGTGCGGGCCAGCGCCGAGGCGTACATCCAGCGGGCGTGCGCCGCCATCGCCGCCGCCTGCCGGGCCCGTACGGTGTCCCCGCCCGCGGCGTGCAGGGAGGCGCGCGACTCCGCCCAGACGCTGTCGAGCACCTCCAACGAGGCGGCGAGCCGGTCGCCACGACGCAGGTAGTTCTTCTCGTACGGCAGCACTTCACCCTGGACCGCGGTGACGACCTGGCG
This sequence comes from Streptomyces sp. NPDC059909, assembly GCF_042730885.1. Classification (NCBI taxonomy): domain Bacteria; kingdom Bacillati; phylum Actinomycetota; class Actinomycetes; order Kitasatosporales; family Streptomycetaceae; genus Streptomyces; species Streptomyces sp. NPDC059909. Next base: position 49,899 of record NZ_JBHWKX010000051.1, on the reverse strand, counting down.
GAAGCCGTCGGCCGGACCGAGTGTCCCGGTGGGCCGGAGCCCGGCGCCGCCCGCGGCCACCAGGCGCCTCGTGTCGGCGCGGATGCCGAGCGAGCGGGCGTGGCGGGCCGCGCCCCGGCCGGCCCAGGTGCCGGAGGAGATGGCCCAGGCGGCGTTGTGGCTGCCGCCGCCCGTGAAGCCGCCACAGATCAGCTCACGGGTCGCCGCGTCCCCGGCCGCGTACAGTCCGGGGACGGTGGTGGAGCAGTCGTCTCCGGCGATACGGATGCCGCCGGTGCCGCGCACGGTGCCCTCGGCGAGGAGCGTGACGGCGAAGCGCTGGGTGAAGGGGTCGATACCGAGCCGGTCGAAGGTGAGGAAGAAGTTGGGCTGGGCCAGCCGCATCGCCTCGCGGGCCGCCGCGTCCGCCCGGTCGAGGCGGCAGTACACCTTCTCGCTGAGCAGCGCACGCGCGATCACGGAACGGCCGCCCTGGCTGGCCGCTCCCTCCAGGACCGTGCCGTCCTCGCGGTAGAAGGTCGCGAAAAAGTAGAACGCGGTCTTGGTGACGGAGGTGCCCTCGGGTGCGATGCCGTACGCGTTGGAGAACTCCATCCCGGACAGCTCCGCGCCCACCTCGGCGGCGAACAGCGCTCCGTCGCCGGTGTTGACATTGCAGCCCAGCGCACCGCTGAGGAACGCGCAGCCGCCGGTGGCCAGGACGACCGCCCCGGCGCGCACCCGGTACGGCTGCCCGGCCTGACGTCGGTGCCCCCTGGCTCCGGCGACCGCTCCGGAGGGGTCGGTGAGCAGTTCGGTGACCGGGCTGTGGTCGAGGATACGGGCCCCGGCCCGCTGGACGCGGATGCGCATCCTGCGCATGTACTCCGGTCCCTGCAGCCCGTTCCTGAGCTGCTTTCCGTCCGGCCCTGTGGGGAAGGGGTAGCGTCCGGCTGCTGCCAACTCGTTCATCCCGGAGTACGTCTGGTCCAGCACCCGCGCCATCCAGCGCCGGTCGGCCAGGAATCCACCCAGTGCCTCGCGGCTCGCCATGGCCGCCTCCCGTGCTGCGGGCTCCGGCGGGACGTACCAGACGCCGGTTCCGGCGGAGGCGGTGGCGCCGCTGGTGCCGCAGTAGCCCTTGTCGGCGAGGACGACGTCCGCTCCGTCCTGGGCCGCCTTGAGCGCGGCCCAGGTGGCTGCGGGACCGCCGCCGACCACCAGGACGTCCGTGGTGAGGTCCAGCCCGGTCATGCGGGCCCTCCTGCTGCCGCGGCCGCCGCGGCCAGCCGGTTGGCGGGGCGGGCCAGGCCGTAGTGCTCGCGCAGGGTGCGGCCGGTGTACTCGGTGCGGAACAGGCCGCGCTGCTGCAGGATCGGCACGACGTGGTCGACGAAGTCCTCCAGGCCGCCGGGCAGATGGGGCGGCATGATGTTGAAGCCGTCGGCGGCACCCTCGGTGAACCACTCCTGGAGCTGGTCGGCTATCTGTTCCGGGGTGCCGGCGAACACCCGGTGCCCGCGGCCGGCACCGAGGCGGGCGATGAGCTCGCGCAGGGTGAGGCCGTCGCGGCGGGCGAGTTCGGCGACGAGCGTGAAGCGGCTCTTGTTGCCGTTGATGTCCCGCTCCTCGGGCAGCTCGGGCAGCGGACCGTCCAGCGGCAGCCCGGTCAGGTCGGTGCCGAGCATCCCGGACAGCTGGGCGAGCCCGTACTCGGGGACCTGGAGATCCGTCAGCTCCTGTTCCAGCGCCTGGGCTTCGGCCTCCGTCGAGCCGATGACGGGGGCAATGCCCGGAAGTATCAGCAGTTGTTCCTCGGTGCGTCCGTAGCGGGCCAGCCGGGACTTGAGGTCCTTGTAGAAGGCTTGGCCGTCGGCGAGGGTCTGCTGAGCGGTGAAGACGGCCTCGGCGTACCGGGCGGCGAACTCCTTGCCGTCCTCCGACGAACCGGCCTGCACCAGCAGCGGGTATCCCTGCGGGCTGCGCGGTACGTTCAGGGGGCCCTGCACCCCGAAGTACTCCCCGCGGTGGTTGATCTCCCGCACCTTGTCGGTGACGGCGTGGATTCCGCGCTCCCGGTCGAGCAGGATCGCGTCGTCCTCCCAGCTGTCCCACAGCTTGGTGGCGACCTCGACGAACTCCCGTGCCCGCTCGTAGCGCAGCCGGTGCTCCAGGTGCGCGTCCTGGCCGAAGTTGCGGGCCTCGTTCACGGTGCCGGAGGTGACGATGTTCCAGCCGGCCCGGCCCCCGCTGATGTGGTCCAGGGAGGCGAACTTGCGGGCGGTGTGGAAGGGCTCGTTGAACGTGATGGAGACGGTGGCGATCAGACCGACGTGCTCGGTGACCGCCGCCAGGGCGGACAGCAAGGTGAGGGGTTCGAAGCCGCCGAGGGCGTTGTGCCGGACTTTCCCCCACAGGGCGAGGCCGTCGGCGAGGAAGACCGAGTCGAGCAGACCGCGCTCGGCGGTCTGCGCGAGCTGCTGGAAGTAGCGCAGATCGGTGACCCGTTCGGGCTGGGTACGGGGATGGCGCCAGGCGGCGTCGTGGTGGCCGGCGTTCATCAGGAAGGCGTTGAGATGCAGGCGTCGGGGGCTGGTCGCGGTCATGGGGTACCTCGGGTCGGGGGCGATGAGACGCAGGGGCAGTGAGACCATCGGGCAGGAGGCGAGCGGGGGGGGCGACGGGACGGGGTGGCAGTGAGACGAGCGGGCGGCCGGGTCAGCCGTCGGCCGGTACGCGCCAGGAGCTGAGCCGCCGTTCCACGGTCACCAGGAACTGGTTGAAGGCCACGCCGATGGCGGAGATCGTGATGATGCCCGCGTACATCTGGGGGATCGCGAAGTTGTACTGGGAGGCGTTGATCAGGTAGCCGAGGCCCGCCTTGGCGCCGATCATCTCGGCGGCGACCAGTACCAGAATGGACACGGCTCCGGCGAGCCGGATGCCGGTGAACATCACCGGCACCGAGGCCGGCAGGATGACCTTCTGGAACAGCCGGGGTGCGGAGAGGTTCATCGACTTCGCCAGCTTCAGCAGGGTCGGGTCGACGTTGCGGACCGCGCTGATGGTGTTGAGCAGGATCGGCCAGGTGCATGCGTACACCACGATGGAGATCTTTGAGGTCTCGCCGATGCCCAGCAGCAGCACGAACACCGGCAGCAGGGCCAGGGCGGCGGTGTTGCGGAACACCTCCAGCAGCGGTCCGAGGAGGTCGGCGACCGGCCGGTACCAGCCGATCAGCAGGCCGAGGGGTACGGCGACGGCTACGGCCAGTCCGAATCCGCTGAACGAGCGCACCAGGCTGGCGTATGTGTTGTCGGCGAGCTGCCCGTCGGCTGCCAGCTCCCACCAGGCGGCGGCGACCTCACTGAACGGCGGCAGGAAGGTCCGGTCGACCAGACCCAGCCGCGGTGCGGTCTCCCACAGCAGCAGCAGAGCCACGATCGCAACGGACTTGGTCGCCCCTTTGACCAGCAGGTACCCCAGTCGGCGGGCTGCCCGGCGGACCCGGACCGCCGTAGGGGCGATTCGGCGCACGTCCAACGGCGATGCCCCGGGTGGCATGGATGCCGCAGACGTAGCAGAGGAAGGGGCCGGGACGGGCTCGGCGGCCGTCACAGAGCTCAGCGCCGTGGTCTTCTGGGTGGCCGTGCCGGTTGTGGAGCTCATACGGAAGCCTCTTCCTTCTCCAACTGCTGGGCCCTGGCCACCTCGTCGTGCAGCAGCGACCAGATCTCGTGCCGGTGGTGTGCGAACTCGGGACTGGAACGGAGGTCGTCCGTCCCCGTACGGGAGTCGAAGGCGATCGGCACGATCTGCTTGATACGGCCCGGCCTGGACGTCATCACGGCGACGCGCTGCCCCAGGTAGACGGCCTCGTCGATGCCGTGCGTGATGAAGACGACGGTCTTGCCGGTGCGCTGCCAGATGCGCACCAGTTCGTCCTGCAACGACTCCCGGGTCTGGGCGTCCAGCGCGGCGAACGGCTCGTCCATCAGGAGCACATCGGGGTCGTAGGCGAGGCTGCGGGCGATCGCCACCCGCTGCCGCATCCCGCCCGACAGCTCATGAGGGTGGCGGTCCTCGAACCCGAAGAGGCCGACCAGGTCCAGGAACTTGCTGGCTCGAGCAGCACGTTGACGTCGTGGGACGCCGGTGGCCTCCAGGCCGAACTCGACATTGCCCTGTGCCGTCCGCCACGGCAGCAGCGCGTACTGCTGGAACACGATGCCTCGGTCCAGGCCCGGGCCGGTGACGGGTTTGCCGTCCAACAGGATCCGTCCGCCGGTGGGTTGGGTGAGGCCGCCGAGCAGATCCAGCAGCGTGGACTTCCCGCAGCCGCTGGGACCGACCAGGACGACGAACTCGCCGGCCGCTATCTCCAGATCGATGCCGTCGAGGGCGGTGAACCGGGTCGCCCGTCGAGCCCTCGTCCGGTCCTTGACGGTGAAGTCCTTCGTTACGTCCTCGAACACGATCTTGGGTGTGGTGGGTTCCGTGGTGGATTCCGGCATGGGATCAGCTCCCGCTCTTCGCAGCGGGGGAGGACTTCGTGTTGCCATTGAACTCATTGGTGTAAAGGTCCGACAACGTGACCTGGCCCTTCTTGATGTCACCGCGGTCGGCCAGCCAGTCGATCCACAGCTTGAGTTCCTTGCCGGTGATCAGGCCCGCCTTCTCGGCGACGCCGTAGGAGCGCCAATACTTCAGGGGTGCTGTGTCCTCGTTGCGGCCGCGCTTCTTCACGATGTCCGTCATCCGGGCGATGACCTCTTCGTGCGGTGTGGAACGGGACCACTCGATGGCCCGCCCCACGGCGGTGACGAAGATCCGGGCGGTGTCGGGGTTCTGCTTCAGGAAGCGGTCCGTCATCACGTACGTGCCGGCGCTGAAGGCGCCGAGCAGTTGATGGTCCGTGAACAGCGGGCGGATGCCCCCAGTCGCCAGTGCCTTGTCGCGCAGAATGCCGCCGAGCACGGCCACGTCGATCTGCTTCTGCCGCAGCGTCTGCTCGGTGTTGACCGGTGGAATCACGAGTGGCTCGACTTTGCCGATCTCCGCCCGGGACAGGCCGCCGCGCTGCAGATAGATGTCGAGCATGGCCTCGGAGTGGGCTCCGAGTGTGTTCATCCCGACCTTCTTGCCGATCAGGTCCCTGGCCGAGCGGATCGGGCTGTCCTCGAGGACGTAGAAGCCGTTGTAGGCGTACTTGTCGGATCCGTAGTAGCTGATGACGGCCTTGATGGGGGCGTTGTTCGCGGCCAGTTTGACGACCGCGCCGTTGAACGCGCCGCCGAAGTCGACCTGGCCCGTGGCCGCGGACTGGATGTCCTGCGGCCCGCTGATGGTGTTGCCGACCCACTTCAGCCTCACGTCCTCCAGATAGCCGAGATCCTCGGCCAACTCCGGCAAGGTCACCTGACCCACCCAGCCCTGGTACCGGAGCGTCTTGGTCTGGCCCTTGCCGGAAGTGGCTCCGGCGGTCGTGCCGCAGCTCACGGCCACCGCAGAAAGACCGAGCAGGGAGAGGAACTGGCGTCGGGTCGATGCCGTAGTGGCCATGGAAAGGTCCTGTTCACACGAATGGGGACTGCGGCGGAATCGATGGCATGAAGAAGCCATAACCGAGAGGGGTGCTCGGCAATTGGGCGCAAGAAGGGCGCACGCCAAAGGGGGAAAGAGACCCACCAGGAACGCCTGCTAGGAATCGGTCGTCTACGCCGACAACGGTCGTGGTGGCCGACTGTGAAATTGGAGCAGGAGCGCGGCGCGCGTCAGCGTGTTCAGCGGCCGACGGCACAGATGGCGCTGGCCTGACGTCGCAGATCGACGTGCAGGCGCGCGGCGAGGTTCTCGGACTTGCTCACATTCATGAGAGTTGCAGCGAAATCCGGCCAAGTCAATGTAGCCTGCGTGGACATCTCATATTCTGAACCGCTCGACATGTGGGTGAAGTATGGCGTTCATAATTGCCTGGATGTCGGGTCGCGTGGCGAATGCCGCTGGTGCCAAGCCGGCCGGGAATTTCGAGCGGCATCGCACGGTCAGACGGGCAGGACGAACGGAGGGTGCGCACCGTTGAGGAAATAGTCCCCGACATCGCGGAGCCGGTGAGCGACGGGCTCGTACAAGGTGTGGGTCCGGGCATTGCGCCAGAAGCGGTCGAAGCCCAGCCGCGAGGACGCGGAGCGGGCGCCGACGATGTCGAGGGCGCGGGCGGTGGACTCCTGCGCAGCCCTGGAGGCTGCGGCTTCGGCCATGGCCACGAGGACAGAGATCTCCGCGTACTCGTCGTAGCTGAGGTCTTCACCGCATCCCAGCCCGCCGTGCACGGCTTCCAGTGCCTGATCGGCGAGCGCGGACGCGGAGCGGGTGAGGACGGTGAGCTCTCCGTAGGCGGTCAGCACCTGCGGGTCCTGGGGGGAACCGACCGGCCAGGCGGGGTGCCAGGGGGAGTGGACCGCCCTGCTGTATTCACGGGCCTCGGCGAGCACTCCCTCCGCCATGCCGAGACGGAGCTGGGCGGAGAGGAGGCGCCCGACCGGCGATGTCATTGCAGCCAGGGGCGAGAGGACGTCCTCATCCACGGACAGGGAGCCGAGTACGTCGTCGGCGGCGACCGGCACACCGTCGAACTCCACGCTCCCGCCGGCCGCGAGCCGCTGGCCGAAGGTGTCGGCGTCGCCGTGGATCCTCACGCCGTGATGGGCGGGATCGACGACGACGGCGAGTGGTTCGCCGTTATCGGGCCGTACGGCCCGCACGGCGAGGCGGTCGGCGACCAGGACCCCGGTGGCGTAGCTCTGCCGACCGTCGAGCACATAGCCGGCGGCTGTCCTGGCCAGTGCCAGAGGCGGTTCCTGGCGGGCTAAACCACCGCCCCAGCACCACTGCTCCGCCGCGGACTGCCGCTCGACCTGAGCGGCGAGAGAGGGCTCGGTGAAGAACCTGGCGCTCCACGACAGGAAGTAGTGACAGCCCAGGAGTTGACCGATCGCACCGTCGGCGGCGGCGATTTCCCGGACGACGGCGTAGGCCGTGGGCCAGTCCGCGCCGCCTCCCCCGAGCTCGGCCGGTATGAGGAGCGTCAGCAGTCCCGACTCGCGTAGCCGGGACACCTCGTCGAACGGGGCCTTGCCCGCCTGCTCCCTGGCCACCGCGTCCGTGGCCAGGTCGTCCGCCGTATCGCGGGCCACGCGCAGCCAGTGCGCACGTCCGTGCCCGGGCTGGTCGGACTCCGAGACGGGGCCGGACGGCGCGGTGGCAACGCCCATGATGGTGGTCTCCTCAAGGTCGGCGGCAAGGTGCGGTGGTGGGGCTTTCTTGCTGGTCGGGCACGTACTTGTAGCCCATGCGCCGTACGGTGACGATCTGGTGCCGGTGAGCCTTGCCCAGCTTGCGGCGTAGCCGCGCGATGTGGACATCCACGGTGCGGCCGTCGCCGATGTGGTCGTAGCCCCAGATGCCGGCCATCAACTGCTCGCGCGAATGCACCTGGTGGGGATGCTGTACGAGATGGGCCAGCAGCCCGAACTCCAGGTAGGTGAGGTCGAGTTCGCGTCCGTCCACCTCGGCGACATGTCGCGCGGGATCGATCCGGACGACACTGCCTCCCGCTTCCGTCTGCTGCACGGGAGGTGAGTCCGTGTAGGCGACCGGCCGGATCTCCGGCCGTGTCACGTCCTTGGCGAAGAGCTGGGCGGGGTCGGTGCCCTCGGGGACGAGGACGAGGTAGCCGACGAGGGGTGCGGAACCGTTTCCCTCGTCGCCTTCCTGAGCGGTGTCGCCCACGAGGCGGAGATGGCGCATGTCGGGGAGTGGGGAATCCGATGGAGTGGCCTGGGCCGGGAGTGCCGTGGTCATGGCGGTCGTCCTTCAGAAGTACGTCGGGCCATCAGGCCCAGTGGGTGGGCGCGCTTGATCACCTGGGAGGAGGGAGAAGGAGCGGAGCGGCACGCGCAACGTGTGAGCCGCGTGCCTTACACGCGACAGCAGGCGGCGCTGACGACGTGACCAAAGTCGACATGCCGACGACGAACGAGTCGTTGCTGCGTGTGGGACATGTGCATCATCCTGCGCACCCGCTGGGCAGACCGTCAATGTTTCCCTAGTAAATCGATGGGAAATGTAGGGAAGGTAACACTACGGGTGGGCTCACCGGTCACCGTCGACGGCCGGGCGGGCCTCGGGTGCGGTCGCCCTCTGCAGCCGGGCACGAAGTGCTGCCGGCTGGACCCTGAGCCTCTGCAGAGGGGTGGGCGGCAGGGCGCCGGCAGAGCCACGCGCGTAGTAGCGCTCAACGTAGAACTGCCCCGCGCTGAGCACAGTGGTGACGGCGATGTACCAGAGGGTGGCCACCATCAGCAGCGGGATGACCTGGTACGTCTGGTTGTAGACCAGTTGCACCGAGTACAGCAGGTCGTGCACGGCCAGCACGCTGACGATGCTGGTGCCCTTCAGGGTGCCGATCAGCATGTTCCCCGCGGTCGGGACGATGGAGCGCATCGCCTGCGGGATGACGATCCGGCGCAGGGTTCGCCGCCTGCCGATGCCGAGAGCCTGGGCGGCCTCCGTCTGGCCGGAGTCGACGGAGAGGATGCCGCCACGCACCACCTCGGCCGCGTAGGCGGCTTCGTGCAGGGTCAGGCCGATGACGGCGGTGAGGGTGGGACCGAGCAGGTTGACCGTCTTGACGGTGACGAACTGAGGCCCGAAGGGGATGCCGAGGCCGAGCGTCGGGTAGAGGGCGCCGATGTTGAACCAGAAAAGCAGCTGCACCAGCAGTGGGGTGGACCGGAAAATCCATACATAGCCCCAACTGAGCGTACGCAGTGCCGGGTTGGCGGACAGCCGCATCACGGCCAGCGGGGTGCCGAGCAGGAAGCCGAGGACCATCACCACGCCGGTCAGCCACAGGGTGAGCAGCAGCCCGTCGAGCACAGCGGCGGTGGTGAAGTACCGGCCGACCACGTCCCACTGGAAGGCGCGGTTGCGCACGACGGAGTTGACCACCATCGCGACGACCAGCAGCGCGGCGGCAGCGGTCAGCCAGCGGCCGACGCGCCGGCGCGGCACGATCCGCGGCAGATCGTCGTCGGGGCCTTGGCTGCTGGAGCCTTTGAGGTGTCCTGGGAGCGGGGCAGCTGCGGAGACGCGGGAGGAAACGGTGATGTCGGATGGCGAGACCATCAGGAGCTTCTCCAGGGGGAGGGAGACGCGGGCGTCGGCGGTGACCACGCGGCAGTGCACGTTCGTGGATGCCGCGCACACGCAGCGCGGGCGACGGGGCGGTGGCTGGGTTTCGGCGTCATCACGCTCGCCGCGTCCCTCAACGCGGCCTGTACGGCTGCCGCGCGCGGCGGAGCCGGTCCGTCCTCGATCGTATGGGCGCACCGCGCGCATGTGTCAACCACGCACAGGAACTGCTCAACGCCGGTCCGGCATCCGGGCCGCAGTTGACGAGAAGCGAGATGTACTGCTCAATTAGTCGCATGAATGCCGAGCAGCGCCTGGTCACCCGTGACCACATCGACTTCGGTCGGGTGTGGTCCGCCGCGTGTTGCGCCTGACGCGGCAGCGGGCCGTCTGACCGGCCCTTTCCCTCCCTCGGTGACCCCGTCGCGGGCCGAGTTCCTGCCTTCGCAGCACCGTCGTACGCACGCGCTGAACCCACGTACGGACGGGCCTGCGAGACCTGACACACGCTGCCGCCGCCCGACCTCGCCCGAGGCCCCTCCCCCGGCGTCATCACACCTGCTCACCACCTGGTTCCCAGCACCCTGAAGCGCCGTCACAGCCGACCGCGCCGAGGGCTGCTCCGCCGTGCCCGCGTGCTGCCGACAGCACGGCCCAGAGGACTTGAGAAAGGCCATCTCCCATGCCCGTGGAGTTCCTTGGCATCGCCGCCACCAATGACGGCTCCGAAACCACCCCGCGCTCCGGCGCCGCCTTTGACAAGGAGTACACGCTCCGGCTCGCCCGGGCGCACGAGGAGCACGGCTGGGACCGGGTGCTGTTCGCCTACGGATCCGGATCGCCGGATCCCGCGCCGGCCGCCGCGTACATCGCGAGCAGGCTGGAGCGCCTCCAGATCCTGCTCGCCCACCGGCCCAACGTCTCCTACCCCACCTTCGCCGCGAAGACCTTTGCCACCCTCGACCAGATCAGCGAGGGCAGGCTGACCGTGCACTTCATCACGGGCGGCAACGACCACGAACAGGGCCGCGAGGGCGACACCCTCACCAAGGATGAGCGCTACGCCCGCACCCGCGAATACATCAGCATCGTCAAGAAGATCTGGACCACCCACGAGCCCTTCGACCACGAGGGCGAGCACTACCGCTTCCATGACTTCGTCAGCGATGTCTTCCCCGTCCAGCAGCCGCGCCCGAACGTCTCCTTCGGCGGCTCGTCGCCGGCTGCGTACGAGGCCGGGGGAGGGGAGACCGACGTCTACTGCCTCTGGGGCGAGCCCTTGGCGAGGACCGCCGAACAGATCGAGGCGGTGAAGGCCGCGGCGGCGGCCGCGGGCCGCATCGACGTTCCTCGCATCCAGGTGGCGTTCCGGCCGATCATCGCTCCGACCGAGGAACTGGCCTGGGAGAAGGCGCATCGCACAGTAGGGGCCATCAAGTCCCGTAGGGCCAACGGCGAGCCCGTCACCAAGCGGCACAACGGGCAGGCACAGCCGCAAAACACCGGCTCGCAGCGGCTGATCGCGATTGCCGAGGCGGGGGAGCGCTACGACCGCGCCCTGTGGACCCCGACCGCCGCCGCGACCGGTGGTGCGGGCAACTCCAACGCCCTGGTCGGTACGCCTGAGACCGTGGCCCAGGCGCTTCTCGACTACTACGACCTCGGCGTGGACATCCTCTCCGCCCGCGGCTACGACCTGCTGGGCGACGCGATCGACTTCGGCCGGTACGTGATCCCGATCGTCCGCGAGGAGGTCGCCAAGCGCGACGCCGAGCGGGCGGCACGCGGCCCGCAGACCCTCGCGGCGGCGAGCGGATGACCTCCGTGGCGCAGCCGCCCTCGTCCTCGGTCGAGCTGACCGTCGTTCAAGTGACCGTGGGTGACCCGCGGGTGAGACCGCTGCTGCGCGAACTCGGGGACGAGTACTCGTCCCGCTATGGCAAGGACGCGCACGCCGAACTCGCCCGCTACCCCGACGAGGAGTTCACTGCCCCGTACGGCGGCGTCCTGCTTCTGCTCCTCGAAGGCGGTGAGCCGGTCGCGGGCGGTGCCTTCCGCCGGTACGACGCGACCGCGGCCGAACTGAAGAGGATCTGGACCCACTCCGCCCACCGGCGGCGGGGCCTCGCCCGCCGTGTCGTCGCCGAACTGGAGCGCGAGGCGAGCGCCCGCGGCTACCGGCGGATCTACCTGACCACCGGCCCGCGCCAGCCCGAGGCCCGCGGCCTGTACCTGGCCACCGGCTACACCCCGCTGTTCGACACGGAGGCCGACCCGGAAACCATCGGCCCGCTGCCCTTCGAAAAGCACCTGCCAGTAGCAACACGCCAAGGAAAGGCAGCCTACCTGTGAGCGTCCGTGGCATCAGAACACGTCTGCGCATCGCCGCCACCATCGCGCTGCTGCCCGTACTGGCGCTGACCGCCTGTGGCTCCGGTGACACCCCCGGCACCACACCGGCGGGCGCCCAGGCATCCCCCGCGCCGACCGACGACCCGGTCGTCGCCGTACGCAAGGTGGACTCCGTCGCCGCCCTGCTGCCCGCCGACGTCCGCAAGTCCGGCACGCTGCGGGTCGGCAGCTCGATCGGATTCCCGCCCGGCGCCTACTACCCGAACGGGCAGGACAAGCCGCCCGCCGGCCAGGACATCGACATCGCCGACGCGGTGGCCAAGGTCCTCGGCGTCAAGCCGCAGCGGCAGGACGCCTCCTTCGAGACGATCCTGCCCGCCCTCGGCAGCGGCAAGTACGACTTCGGCACCGGGAACTTCGGGGTCACCGCCGAACGCCTGAAGACCATCGACTTCGTCACCTACATCAACGACGGCCAGGGCTTCGCGGTGAAGGAGGGCAACACCGCGCTCAAGACGAAGGTCACGGACCTCACCCAGCTGTGCGGGCTGACCATCGGCACCGGTGCCGGCACCACCTTCGAGGCGACTCTCACCGCGCAGAAGGGGGTGTGCGCCAAGGCGGGCAAGGAGCCGTACGACGTGAAGGTCTACTCGGAGAACGGGGCGACGCTCACCGCGCTACAGCAGGGCCGGATCGACGTGATCATGTCGACCATCAACGGCCTGCGCTACCAGGCGGCCCAGCCCGCCTCCCAGACCACCTTCCTCGGCGAGTTCCACCGCCTCGACGTCGGCTTCGCCTTCAAGAAGGGCTCCCCGCTCACCAAGGCGTTCCAGGCCGCCGTCAACGAGCTGATCAAGGACGGCACGTACGCCCGGATCCTCAAGAAGTGGGGTACCTCCGCCTCCGCGATCGACATGTCGCGGATCAACCCGCCCGAGCACACGTAACGAGCAAGCAGGAACGCCACGATGGGACTCACCACCGATTCCGCCTCCGCGCCACCCGGCGCGGCCTCCCCGGGCACCGGCCCGGGGGCCCCGCCCGCCCCGGACGACCCGGCCTCGCTCATGGTCGTCCCCGCCCGCCACTACGCCCGCTGGGTTGCAGCCGTGGCCGTGATCGTGCTGGTCGCCCAGTTCGTGCACGGTCTGGCCACCAACCCGGTGTGGGAGTGGGGTGTCTTCAGCGACTACGTGCTGTCCGAGACGATCGTCCAGGCGGTGTGGGTGACCCTCCAGCTCACCGCGTACGCCACCGTGCTGGGCTTCCTCCTCGGCACCGTGCTGGCGTTCATGCGGCTGTCGCGCAGCCCGGTGCTGCAGACCGTCGCCTGGACCTACATCTGGATCTTCCGGTCCATCCCGATGATCGTCCAGCTGGTGTTCTGGTTCAACCTCAGTGCCTTGTATGAGGAGTTGGGCGTCGGTGTCCCCTTCGGCCCGGTGTTCTGGTCCGTCGACAGCAACAGCCTGATCGGCACCATCGGCGCCGCCATCATCGGGCTGACGCTGCACCAGGCCGCCTATGCCGCCGAGATCGTCCGCGGCGGCGTCATCGCCGTCGACCACGGACAGCTGGAGGCCGCCGCGGCGCTGGGCGTTCCCCGGCTGCGGCAGATCCGCCGGATCGTGCTGCCGCAGGCCATGCGTGCCATCCTGCCCACGGCCGGCAACGAGATCATCGGCCTGCTCAAGGGCACCTCGGTGGTCTACGTCATGTCGATCGGCGAGCTGTTCTACCAGGTGCAGGTGATCTACGGCCGCAACGGCCGGGTGATCCCGCTGCTGCTGGTCGCCACCGCCTGGTACGTGGTCCTCACCTCCCTGCTGTCGGTCGCCCAGTACTACGTGGAGCGGCACTTCGCCCGAGGCGCCAACCGCACGCCGCCGCCCACCCCGATCCAGCGCGCCCGGCGCTTCGTACGCAATCTGCGGGCGGCGGCCGCCCAGCGCAACCAGCCCGTCCTACCTCTGAAGCCCTTGGGAGACAGCCGATGATCGACGTGACGGTGGCCGTCACGGACGGGAAGCCGACGGCCGACGACGTGGTGGTGGACGTCCGCGGCGTCCACAAGAGCTTCGGCCCGCTGGAAGTGCTGCGCGGTGTCGACCTCCAGGTCCGCGCCGGTGAGGTCACCGTGATCCTCGGCCCCTCCGGCCGCCCCTGCCCCCGCCCCGGTACGTACCTCGGTGACTGACGACTGGTACGACACCACGGCCGAGACCATCGCGGCGGCCGGTGCGCCGACTCAGATCACCAACAGCCGGACGTGGGCCATCAGTTGGCTCGCCGCAGCGCGGGCCACCCGGCAGGTGCCCGCCGGTGTCGACCGCGGTGACTTCCAAGACGCCGCACTGGCCTCCGCGGTCCACCACGCTCTGGTCACTCTGGCACCTGACCGCACCGAGCAGTTGGACGCCGCGCTGCACCAGACCCTGGGCGGGATTCCGGATGGTTCCGCCGAGGACCGGGGCGTGGCGGCCGGCGAGCGCCAGGCCGAGCTCGTCCTGGAATCGCGAGAGGGCGACGGCCTTGACCCCGCATCGGTGAACGCCCCCTTCCCGGTGCCGGAGCCCGCCCCCGGCGTCTGGCAGCCGACGCCACCCACCTATGCCCCGGCCGCCCAGTACGGCAACCGGCTCGCGCGGCCGTTCCTGCTGGAGAGCGCCGGCCAATTCCGCCTCGGCCGCCGCCCGCGCTGGACTCCCAGCGCTACCGGTCAGACTTGGCCGAGGTGCGTGGGTACGGTGCGCTGGACGGCGAGAAGCGCACGGTGCACCAGACGGAGACCGCCAATTTCTGGCTCGGCTCCTCGCTGACCCTCTACACCGAACCGCTGAGGGTCGCGCTGGCCCGGTCGCCGAAGCCCACCGAGGAGCGCGCCAAGCTCGTGGCGCTGTTGCACATCGCGCTGGTCGACACGCAGATCGCAACCTCCGACAGCAAGTACGCGTATCTGCGGTGGCGTCCTGTCACCGCGATCCGGGCCGGTGACATCGACCCGGACCCCGCCTGGACGCCACTGCACACCACGCCGGCATACCCGGACTACCCGAGCGGCCACAACACCTACTCCGGTGCGGCGGAAGAAGTGCTCACCGCCCTCGCCGGAGAGCACACCGCTCCCTTCGATCTCACCAGCCCCACTGCGCCGGGTGTGACACGTACCTACACCAGCTGGCACCAGCTCACGGCCGAGAACGTCGACGCGCGGATCTTCTCGGGCATCCACACCCGCTCCGCCGACGAGGCCGGAGTCACGCTCGGCAAGCATGTGGCCGAGCACGCCCTGCGCAGTTCCGGGCGGCTTTTCCGCCCACTCTGAGCGCTGCCCACGAACCTCGCCCGGGTGCCCAGGGCTGGGTCGGCTCCGGCCTCAAGGCCGCGCGGTGGATGGCGAGCTTCGCGTCGCAGTCGGCGATCACCACGCGGGCGGCTGTCGCGGCAGCGGACTCGACCTGGGGCTCGGCGGCCATCCCGTCGATGGTGTCGTCCAGGCGGTGTGGCAGGAACACCGTCGCCGGCCAGTCGTCGAGCGTCGGGGTGATCCAGCGAACGGTACGCGGCCCGGTACGCGTCTAGCCTCGCAGCGGTGTCGCTGCGGCGGCTTGGGCTGCACCGGGCAACGGACCTGGACGGCGGGTTCCAGGCATGACGGTGGGCCGGCCTGCCCGTGGAGCCGCCCACAGCTCGCTGACATACAGGCGCCGGCGGCGCCGGGAGGCCCGCGCCCCGGCGCCGGAGCTGATGGGCTGCGCCGCAGCCGCACGGCGGCGGATCAGGTCGTCCTGACAGGGATCCCAGGCGTTCTGGTCAGCGCGGACGACAGCGAGGAAAGGCCGTCGTCGGCTATGTGTGGCTTTCGCCGCCACGGCCCATTCAGACCGTCCCGGGGCGCGGGGCCGCACGGCCCCCGCGCCCCCACTTCCCCGTGCCCGGGTGCTGGCAGGACTGCCGGCAGGTGGTGGCACGCACCCATGGCCGGGTGGTCCTGACCGCAATCTCGGGCTGAACGGCTGTACCATCCGCTTCAGCCTTGAGCGCCGTCCGTCGCGTCTGCCGCCACTCGGAAGCCGATGTTGCCCGTGGAGCTGTCCGGGGTGTTGGAGCTGCGCGCCGCCACCCGGTAGCGGTTGCAGTACGAGTCATGGCACAGATACGACCCGCCGCGCATGACCCGGGAGGTGCCGGTCGGTGGGCCCGTGGGGTTTGTGCGCGGGCCGGAGTGGTGGAAGCTCACGCTGAACCAGTCGGAGCACCACTCCCAGACGTTGCCGACGGTGTTGTACAGGCCGTAGGCGTTGGGGCGGTACGACTTCACCGGGACGGTCCCGAGGCGGCCGGTATGGGTGCTGGGGAAGACCCCCTCGTAGGTGTTGAGCATCTGCCGTCCGTCCGGGGCGAGTTCGTGGCCCCAGGGGTAGCGGGCCTGTTTCAGGCCGCCGCGGGCGGCGTACTCCCACTCGGCCTCGGTGGGGAGCCGGGTGCCTGACCACTCGCAGTACGCTTGCGCGTCGTTCCAGGAAATATGGACGACAGGGTGGTTCTGCCGGGAGGCGATGGAGGAACCGGGGCCTTCGGGGCGCTTCCAGGTGGCGCCGGACACCGCGCGCCACCAGGGCACCTCCGGCACCGACTGCGAGGCGTCGGCGAGGTCGTCCGGCAGCAGGCCGTGGAAGGCGAAGGAGAATCCGAAGCGCTCGGCTTCGGTGATGTAGCCGGTGGCCTTGACGAAGGTGGCGAATTGGGCGTTGGTCACCGTGGTCGGCGCGATCCGGAAGGGGGCGACCTCGACCTCGCGGATCGGGCCCTCGCCGTCGGCCGGGAAGCCGTCCGCGTCCTCGGTGCCCATCAGGAAGCGCCCGCCGGGCAGGTCGATCAGCTGTCGGGCTGCTCGGTGTGCGGGCGCGGTCTTCGGGGGCGCCGCGAGCTCGAGCCCGACGGCCGTGGCCGAACCGTGGCCGGGTGTGCAGCAGGACGACATGGCGTCTCCAGGAGTCGATGGGCCCGTTCGGGCACCGGCAGCCGCCGCTGCCGGTGCCCGAACGGAAGGTGGGGCTGTGCCTAGCTGGTGCGGTCGGCGGCGAGCTGGGTGGCCAGGGCCGGGATGCCCAGAGCCTGCTCGTCCGCCGGGGTCGCCTGGTAGAGCTTGTTGGTGAGCTGGTACGGGTCGTTCACCAGGTCGTAGTACTCCCGGAAGGTCTTCTGCCCGGTGCCGGACACCTTGCCGGTGGCGTCGGTGTACAGGTCGTAGTACTCGACGTACTGCTTGTTCTTGGCGACGTAGGACGCCCACGAGTCCTTGACGCCCGCGCTGCCCTGCTTCCACCACTCGACCAGGATGTGGTCACGGTTGAAGGAGCCGAGCAGCGACTTGCCGTCCACCGAGTGGGTCGGGGTGATCCCGGCAGCGGCCAGGATGGTCGGCGCGATGTCGATGTTGGCGACGATGCGGTTGTCGGTGGTCCCGGCGCCCAGGCCGCCGGCCGGCCAGGACAGGTAGAACGGCACCTCATGGGCCGGGGAGTAGGGCGTCCCCTTGCCGAGGAGGCCGTGATCGGCCCACTGGAAGCCGTTGTCGCCGATGTAGATGACCAGGGTGTTGTTCAGCTGCCCCAGGGCCGCGAGCTTGTCTTTGAACGCCTGCACCGCGTCGTCGACCGACAGCAGGGTGCGCAGCTGCCGCTGACGCACCGCCTTGCCGTCGGCCAGGGTGTTGGTCGCGTTCTGTACGTAGGTCGGCTTGTCGCTGCGGTCGTTCTCGGGGACGGAGGGGCGGCCGTTCCAATTCGGCACGACCGTGTCGGCGTACTGGGCGGCGGGCGTGTTGGGCTCGTGCGAGGCGTACGGGGTGACGTACGCGAACCACGGGCGTGTGTCGGTGGCGGCCTTGTCCAGGAAGTTCAGCGTCCTGTTCTTGATGATGTTGGTGGTGTAGCCGTTGATCGTCTGGACCGTGCCGTTGACGTTCCACTGCGCGTCGACGTAGCCCGGCTGGAGCAGCGCGAACTCCTCGAAGTGCGGCGGGTTGTCGGACAGTGTCCAGGAGTTGAGGTATTTCCCGAACAGGCCGGTGCGGTAGCCCGCTTGCTTCAGGTAGCGCTGCACCGTGGTGCTCTGGTCCAGGCTGTACGAGGCTCCGTTGTTGCGCACGCCGTGGTTGTGGGCGTAGCGGCCGGAGAAGACCGACGACCGCGAGGGTGCGCACAGCGGGGTGGTGATGTGACCGTTGGTGAAGGTCACGCCTCGTCCGCCGAGCCAGTTGATGGTCTTCTGGAGCGCCCAGTCGGTCTGCTTGGGGTTGTCGTCGGTGACGATCAGAAGGACGTTCGGGCGGGTGGCGGCCGATGCCGGTCCGCCGGCCGCCAGTTGTGCGACCGCGGGGACGGCGACCGCCGCGGCAGCCGCGGCCGTACCGGCGAGAAAGCCGCGTCTGCTGACCTGCGGCTGCTCTTTCTCACTCATTCGGTTTTCCTCTTCTTTATGGGCACGGTGAATTCCGGTCGCCGGGCTCATGAAAAAATGGCGTGCGGAAATTCCCGGGCGCGGTATGCGGGTATGGGGTGAATGCGCCGAGAAGAAGCGGGACGGAGAAGACCGTGGCCGAGCCGCGGCGAATGAGTGCGGCTGGTGGGGATGCCCGGATGTCCCGGTGGCGATATGACGTGGATTTCACGGGCTCAGCAGCCAGGATCTTCACTGCTGCCATGTCGGTGAGAGTAGGGGTGAGGGCAGGTCGGAGCAATGGCCCCTCTAGTGAAATCTCAGATTCCGGTCCTTTGTTGCTGCCATGTTGCTGGTTGGTGCAGATCTGTAGGTGATTTGGGTGGAAGGGGGGAGGCATCGCGACTTCTCACCCTGACCAGCTACTCCACAGATGGCTCGGTGAGAGGACGGTGACATTGGACTGCGAAGCCGCAGCCATCAAAACCGATCAACGATTCGTCATCAATGGATGTCAGCCTGCGGCCATGCGGCCGGTTATGGACATCGCCGCACTGCGCAGCCTCGTCGCCGTCGCCGTCGCCGTCGCCGTCGCCGTCGCCGGCTACGGCGGCCTTGGCCGGGCCGCCGGGGTGCTCGCGCTCAGCCAGTCCGCGGTCAGTCAGCACGTACGACGCCTCGAGTAGTCCCTGGGACTTCCCGTCGTCGAACGTTACGGCCGCTAGACCCGGTTCACGTCCACGGCGTCCAACTGCTGGAGGAGGCGCGCCGAGCCCTCACCGAGTCGGCCGCCCGTCGCACCTCGGCCACCGTGGTTGCCGAGGCCGGATACCTGGCAGGCGTCCTGGACGCGGCCCGTGGCGGGCTCGGCTCCCCGCTGCTCGCCGTCCCCAGCGGGCGGAAACCAGACGGGCTCACCTTGCGCAGGGATCTCCCTGCGGTTCCGCCGGTCTGGCTCAGTGCCCTGGCGCGACGGGGCTCCGATCCCTCCCTGACCGGGGCCGCCGTCGAGGCCGTGCGCGCCCTGCTCGCCTCCTGAGAGGCGGACCGGGCGGCATGACGCCCTGCTCCCATCATGTGAGACACCGGGCGAAGGTGAGAAGGCCCTCTTGACGACGCTTGAAGGTCGCCTGACACTCCAGAGCAGAGATCCCTAGTGGACAGGTAGGAAATGATGGAGCGTCTGGAGTCGGCCGCCGACCGCGCCGTGCGCGCGGGGCGGTCGTCTCTCCTCCTGACGTCCCGCCGCCACATCGATCTCCTGCGTGTCTGCAGCGCGGCGAGCCCTCGGCGCTGAACCGGCGGTGCCCCATCGGCACCGCATTCCCGCCGCGTAGGGGTACGCGCCGACGCCGCCGCGTCCATCACCCTACGTGCGCCGCCCGCCATACCTCTGAGAACCAGAAGCCGGACCCGGCCCCAGGGAGACACATGCCCGCCGCACCCCTGACCACCACGCCGTCCCTCCGCTCCCTGCCCTCGTTCCGGGGCAGGATCGGCTGTGACGTGAGCAGCGGCTACTACACCGTGTCGCGCCGCTACCGCCTCCACCTCGCGCTGTCCTGCCCCCACTGTCTGCGGATCGCCATTACACACAGCCTGCTGGGTCTGGAAGAGACCCTCCCGGTGGTGCTGCTGCCGGCCGTGCCCGACAGGCCCGACGGCGGACACTCCGCTCTGCGCCCGTTGTACGAGGCCAGTTCGCACCGGCATCCCGGACCAGCCGCCGCACCGGTGCTGAGCGACGACTGGACGGGACGGATCGTCAGCACGCACACCCCGGACATCCTCCGGGACCTGGCCCGGCACTTCGGCGGTGACGGCCCCGACCGGCCCGTGCTGTACCCGCCCGGCGCGGAGGCGGAGATCGAGGCCGTCGAACGCCTCTGCGAGGACCGCATCAACGAAGCCGCACAGCAGGCCGGACGGGCCGACGCCGACGCCACGGCGCGTCGGACCGCCCTCGGTTCCCTGCTCCGCGTCCTCGGCTCACTGGAGTGGCGGCTCGCCCACCAGGACTTCATCCTGGGCGACGAAATGACCGCCGCCGACGTGCAGCTGTGGGTGACCCTGGTTCAGCTCGACACCGTGCACCGACATCACCTGGACGCCGCCGCCGTGCACCGCATCGCCGACCATCCGCACCTGTGGGCCTACGCACGACGACTGGCCGCCCACCCAGCCTTCGGCCGACGCCTCGACCTGGACGGCATCGCCCGCAGGCACCATGCCCATTGCCAAGGGCTGGAGGCCGCGGGGGCGGCCGTGCAGATCCTGGACTGGGCGGTTCACATCAAGGACGGGTCCGCTCAGCCCTCCCAGGAGGGTCCGGACGGTTTCATGGAACCGCAATACGCTCTCCATATTCGTCCGTCCAGCTCCGCCTAACCTGCGACGACATGGGGCCTGCCGTCGGAGCATGGCAGGCCCCATTCCGAGCAGGACAAACAGCCGGAAGAGCGGAGTTGACGGTCTTGCCCCTCCCGCGGGCTCGTCCCGGCTGCCGAGACTCTCGTCGCGCGCGGCTGCGTCCGCCTGTACTCCCGACCCCACATCGATCTGCAACGGGTGGCCAGCGCCCTCTGTCGTTCACGACCTGTTCCCCGCCGGCGAGCCCTCTGCACGAGGGCTGGTGATCACATACGGTCGACCAGGAAGGCACCCTTTCGTGTCCGCATCTCCCCCTCTTCACCTTGCCGTGGCGCTGGACGGCACCGGCTGGCACCCGGCTGCATGGCGCGAGCCGGGCGCCCGGCCCCACGGCCTGTGCACCGCCGGCTACTGGGCCGACCTCGTGAAGGAGGCCGAACGCGGCCTGCTCGACTTCGTGACGTTCGAGGACGCACTCGGGCTGCAGTCCTCGCACCTCACGGACCCGGACGGGCGAACCGACCAGGTGCGGGGCCGGCTGGACGCGGTGCTGGTCGCCGCACGGGTCGCACCGCTGACCCGGCACATCGGGCAAGCCGCCGATCACGGACCTGATGGGCGAGGTGACGAGCGGAGACGACGCCTACTACGGAAACATCAGTATGCAGATCGATGTCGCCGCTGATCTGCTCGGCTATGACCCCGCCAATCTGACGGGTTATCAGCGGAGCGAGATCAAGGCATCGCTGCAGGACAACGTCCAGAACGTCTTCCTGGCGGCAAGGTATCTGTCCACGGCCCGGGATCAGATCCTTCCGGGCAAGACGGCGTCCGAATTCACGGACGCGGACATCCAGAATGTCGGCGCCTTCTATCAGGGCGGTCCTGACTACTACGCCACCAATCCCAGTTCACGGGGCTACGGTGGCCGCATAGTCGGGTGGCAGCCGATGCTGCGCGACCTCCTGGGGTAGGATCCGCCGCCGGCGTGGTGCGCCCGGGTTCGCCCTGGGCGCACCATGCCGGATCTCGAACGAACGAAAGGACCGGCAAGTGGTTTTCCCCGAAACTCGAGGGGGCCTGCGGCTCAGGGCTGTGGTTGCCGCGGTTCTGTACCTTGCCGCATTGTTCTGGTTGGCCATGAGCCTTCCGTTCATGGGTGATGAGGTCGGGCCCACGAGTGACCCCGACGACATCGCCGGGGCCAATTTCATCCTCTTGTTCTCCGCCTTCTTTCTGCTGGCCGCCGCCGTGGTGTCCCGCAGATGGAAGGCTGCCTGGGTGGTCTCCCTGACGTTTCTGGTGGTGCTCGTCATTGTCTGGACGCAAGTCCCTTCCCTGATCGAGCACTGGGATTACGAAGGTCCGCGCCGGTTCTGAACAGGGGCAGGTCTCGCGCTCTGCACACGTGATGGACATGCGGGTACTCGTGGACGTGGTGGTGATCGCGTTGGTCGTATCGGCCCTGGCGATGCCCCGCGTGTCCTGGCCCGCCGCCCCGATCCGTTCGGGGTGGCGGGCCGCCGCGTCTTCTCGCCGGCCGTGTGGCCGGCGCTGGTGACGGGCCTGGTCTACGTCAACCAGGTGCTGTTCACCGTGTACGTGCTGCGCGTGCACGACGGGGACCCGTCGTTCGTCGCCCGGTATCTGCCCGCCGGTTGGTTCGACCTGCCATCGGTGAATCCGCCCTGCGGCACCTGGCCGAGCTGTTCCCCGAGGCACCGCGTGGTGTGTCATGGTGACGTCATGCGGTTGCCTACCCCCGCTGCTGGGCCGGGGTACAGGCCGACCTCGACGCCCACCGCGCCTCGGCGTCGGCCGGACTGTCATCGACACCCCGTCGAGCGCGGTCAAGTACAGCCCGCCCGGGCAGCCCGTCATCGTCTCGGCGAGCGCCCTGGCCGACCGCCTGGGACTACGGGTCGTCGACCGCGGCCCCGGCGTCCCCGACGAGGCCAAGGACCGCATATTCGGCGCCTTCCAGCGCTACGGCGACGCCCCGCGCGGCGCGGGCGTCGGTCTCGGTCTGGCGGTGGCGCGGGGCTGAAGGTTTACGGCAGGGCAAGGACGGCACCGGCTACGGTGTCGGGGGATCGCTCAGGATTCTTGACGCTCAAATGACGCTCGACCCGAAGGACTGGCCCCACCCGCATGGTTCTGATTACAGAGGTGATGGTTAAGACCGACCGGCAAATGGATCACTTGAGGCGTCGGGTGGTGGGGCGGCCGTCCCAGCGGTAGCGGTTCGTTGCTCGGCGGATGAGCATGCGGAGGGTGACGAGTGTGGCGGCGAGGTAGAGGTAGAAGTCCACGACGCTCCCGCTCTTCTCCGTGCAACGCCGGAGCTTGCCGTAGTCGTTCATCCACGAGTGCGTGCGCTCCACCACCCAGCGTTTGCCGGCCTGGATCGGGGCCGGTATGCCTTTGCGGGCGATCTCGGCCGTGAACCCCAACTGCGCTATTGGCACGCGGGACTTCGCACTGTCGTAACCGCGGTCGAGGTTGACGTTGACGGCCTCCGGCAGCGCGCCGACCTGCTCCTTCGCGGCTTCCAGGGTCGGCCCGAGCAGGGGTGAGTCGTGCCGGTTGGCACCGTCGGAGACGATCCCGAGCGGAACACCGCAGGCATCGGAGGCGACCGAGCGTTTCAACCCCTGCTCTCGGATATCCCCAGTTCAGCCCACTGTTTGACGCGGCGTCGGATCGTCCGGTCGGAGCATCCGGGACTGGAGATGCGCTCATAGCCGGAGCCGTGGACCAGCGCGAGCACGATGTGCTCGAAGACGGTGCGGTCCGGAACCCGTCGCGGGTGACAGCCCAGCGGATGGCTCTCGGCGTACCTGCCCCGCGTGGGCAGCAGAGCGGCGAACTGGTCCCACAAGGGCTCCAGAAGGCATGATGGGACCGCAGGCACGAGCCCTCCGAGTGATCACTGAGCGTCAAGAACTCCATGATCACTCCGGCTCGTGCCTGCCTTGCGTTCGGGGCCGCCCGCACAGCCCTCGCCCCACCATTTGCCGGACGCTCTAAGGCAGAAAACCCGCTTGCTCTGCCTGGCTGTCAGATCAAGGCTGCACGGCAGGAAGGTCTTTGTCAGCGTTTCGCACAGGACGCGAGCTGGTGCCTGCGGGGGATGCGGCTACGGAGACGCGGTCGCGGATCGCCGCGTGGCAGGGGGAGAGAGCCCGTACCTGCCCACGGCGCGACAGGGTACAGGCCCCGGCGAAGTGCGTAGTCGGCCCCGATCCGCTCCCAGTCATTGCCGGCTGAGTCGTTGTTTCCGGCGCCATGACCGCCTCGACGTGAGCGAACCGTGCTGTCAGCGCATGGCGATAGGCTCACCAGGGCATTCGGGGTGACGAGCGGCGAGGGAGGCCGACGCAGTGGCAGCAGCGGGAGGGGACCCGAGGCTGCTCCGCTGCCGCCGTGCTCAAGGAGCCGGTGCGCATCCTCTGGTGCGACCGGTGACGTCCTCGTTCCGTTCGGGTGTGGCCCCGGCCTTCCCGGCCGGCCGACGGACCGCGGCCGGATTCGGCAGCGGCCTGAATACGCCGACCGCGCCCGCGCGAAACCCGCGTACGGGACAATGACCGACGATGACCGCCACCGCCACCGCCACCGCCACCGCCACCGCCACCGCCACCGAGCCCCGGCCCGACGGGTACAGTCCCTTCGCCCACCTCACCGCCCCGAACATGCTGCTCTACCGCCAGGTGATGCGGCTCTTCGTCGGCGCCAAGGAGCGGTTCGCCGTCCATCTGCGGCCCGAGGACGTGCACGCCGCGCTGCCCGCCGACGCGCGTCCGGCCGAGCCGGACGCCGTGGTCAAGGCCCTGGACAGTCTGGTCCACTGGGGGAACCTGCGGGCCGACCCCGACACCGCCCGCGTCACCGCCGTCGAGGACTTCTACCGCAAGCGGTTCATCTACCAGCTCACTCGTGCAGGGGAAGCGGCCGAGGAGGCCCTCGCCGGATACGACGAGGCGCTCGGGCGGCGCGGCGCACTCCAGGCCGTCGCGCTGCACGACATCGTGACCCAGCTGCGTGCCCTCCTCGTGCTCTCCGCCGACGAGCGGCCCGACCCCGCCAAGACGCATCTCGCGCTCGACGCGCTGGCCAGCCGCTTCGGCGCCCTTGCCGACAACGCCCGCGCGTTCATGGGCTCGCTGCAGCGCACCATCGACCTGCACGAGGTGGAGGAGGACGTCTTCCTCGCCTACAAGGACCGGCTCATCCAGTACCTGGAGCGGTTCATCCAAGACCTGATCACCCTCGGCGGGCGTATTGCCCAGCTCATCCTGGAACTGGAGCAGGGCGGCCGCATCGAGATCCTGCTGCGGGCTGCCGCCGGACGGGAGGCCGCCGACGCCGCGCCCGAGGAGGCCGGGCACGCCGAGCAGGAGGCGTACGAACGCTGGGCCAGCCGCTGGGACGGGCTCGGGGCGTGGTTCATAAGCCGGGACGGGCGCGAGTCGCAGGCCCGGCTGCTGCGCGGCCGGGCGCTCGGGGCGATCCCCCAACTGCTCGCCGTCGTCAGGGCGCTGGGCGAGCGCCGGGCCGGGCGCTCCGACCGGTCCGCGGACTTCCGGACGCTCGCCCGCTGGTTCGCCGAGGCCCCCGACGACGACGCCCGCCACCGGCTGTGGCGTACCGCCTTCGGACTCCACCCCGCGCGCCATCTCACCGTCGACGCCGACACCCTCGCCGCCCGTGCGGCCCGGCCGGTGCCCGCCGCCACGCCCTGGGCCGCCGCCGAGCCGCTGCACATCAGCCCCCAGCTGCGCCGCACCGGCAGCTACGAGCGGCGCGGCAAGCCACGCAAGGTCGAGGACCGGCAGGAGCGCCGCCGGCATCTCGCCGAAGTCGCCGCCAAACAGGCCGCCGAGACCGCGGCGGCCCGCGCCCGGCTCGTCACCGGCGGGACCACGCGGCTCTCCGAGCTCGGCGAACTCGACCCGATGGCCTTCGGGCTCTTCCTCCAGCTGCTCGGCGACGCCCTGGCCACCTGGCGGCCCGGCATGCGGCACACGGTGGCCACCAGCAATGACGGCTCCATGGAGATCCGGCTCAGCGCCCTCGCCGACGGCGGCACCGCGCAGATCCGTACCCCTTCCGGGACTTTCCGCGGCCCCGACCACCTCATCGAGATCGTCGATCTGACGGACGGAGACCGCGACCGATGACGGAGAGGAGGGTCCACCCGTGACCACCCCGCTCGCCGAGGTGCTCGACGGACAGCATGCCGCCGACCTGCGCAAGGCCGCCCGTGCGTTGCTGAAGCAGCCGCTCCTGCTCGCGCGCGGCCGCTACGCCGACGAGTTCCGCCTCGTCCGCCGCCACGCCTCCGAACTGCGGGAGTGGTTCGACCGCAACACCGGCTGGTCCCTGCAGGTGGACGCCGAGGCCGCCCGGCTGCGCAAGATCCCCGGCGTCCCCACCGACCCCACTCACCCCGCCCGCGAGGCCACCCGAGCCGCTTCCCCCTTCACCCGCCGCCGCTACGTCCTGCTCTGCCTCGCTCTCGCGGCCCTCGAACGCTCGGAGGCCCAGATCGCCCTCGGCCGCCTCGCCGACCAGATCGTCCTCGACGCAGCCGACCCCCAACTGGTCGGCGTCGGCGTCGAGTTCACCCTGGACCGGCGTGACGAGCGCCTCGACCTCGCTGCCGTCGTACGGTTCCTGCTGAGCCAGGGCGTACTGCGCCGGGTCGCGGGAGACGAGGAGGCGTACGTCAGCGGCGCCGGAGACGTCCTGTACGACGTCGAGCGGCGGGTGCTGGCCGGGCTGCTCGCCCCCCGGCGTGGCCCCTCCACCGTGCACGCCGAGTCCTTCGACGACCGGTTGCGCGAACTCGTCGCCGAGACAGCCCTGGACAGCGACGAACTGCGCTTCCGAGCCCTGCGATGGCACCTGACCCGCCGCCTTCTGGACGACCCCGTGCTGTACTACGACGAACTGACCGACGCCGAACTGGGCTACCTCACCCGCCAGCGCGGCTTCCTCACCGCCCGTATCGCCGAGTTGACCGGTCTGGTCCCTGAGGTCCGCGCCGAGGGCATCGCCATGGTCGACCCCGACGACGACCTCACCGACGTCCGTATGCCCGAACAGGGCACCAACGGGCACATCACGCTGCTGCTCGCCGAGCACCTGGCCGCCGCCACCGGCTCGGTCACCACCGAGCGACTGGCCCAGCGGGTACGCGAACTCGCCGATGAGCACGCCGGCTTCTGGGCCAAGTCCGCGCGTGAACCGGGCATGGAGGGCGAACTCGTCGAGCAGGCCGTGGCGCGGCTCGCTGCTCTCGGGCTCGTCTCCCGCACGGCAAATGGGGTGGCACCCCGCCCGGCCCTCTCCCGATACGCGGTCGGCGAGGCCGTCGTCATCGAAGCCCGTACCCCCGGCACCACGCGGATGCCCGCGCAGCGAAAGGCCAGCCAGCCGTGACCGACCTCCCCGCCCCCCAGCGTTCCCGCTGGCAGCCCCTGCGCATCGGCCTCGTCGACCTCTTCCACTACGACGTGGAGGAGTTCCACTTCCGGGACGGCCGACTGCTGCTGCGCGGCAACAACGGCACCGGCAAGTCCAAAGTGCTCGCCCTGACCCTGCCGTTCCTCCTCGACGGAGACCTCGCCTCACGTCGCGTCGAACCGGACGGCGATCCCGGAAAGCGGATGGAGTGGAACCTGCTCCTCGGCGGCGAACACCCGCACCCCGAACGCCTCGGCTACACCTGGATCGAGTTCGGCCGACGCGACGGGGCCGGCGGAGAGCAGCATTTCCGTACGCTGCTGTGCGGACTGAAGGCAGTCAGCGGACGTGGCATCGCCCGCCACTGGTACGCGGTCACCGGCCAGCGCGTCGACCACCGCCCGGGAGCCGCCACGGCCGGGTCTCTCAGCCTCGTCGACGCCACCGGCACCGCACTCTCCAGGGACCGTCTCGCCGAGACGGTCACCGGGCACGGCATGGTGTACGACCAGGCCAGGACCTACCGCAGGGCCGTGGACGAGGCACTGTTCGGGCTCGGCGAGCAGCGGTACGGGGCCCTCGTCGACCTGCTCATCCAGCTCCGTCAGCCCCAGCTGTCCAAACGCCCCAACGAGGCCGCCCTCTCCCGCGCCCTCACCGAAGCCCTGCCACCCATGGACCAGGCGGTCATCGCCGACGTGGCCGAGGCGTTCCGCTCGCTGGACGAAGAGAAGGAGGTACTGGCCGCCGCCTCCGCCGCCGAGCGGGCCGCCTCCGCCTTCCTCGACCACTACCGCCGCTACGCCAGGATCGCCACCCGCCGCCGGGCCCGCCTGCCGCGCGTCGAGCACTCACGCTACGAGCACCTGCAGCGGGATCTCGCCGAGGCGCAGGCCGAGCTCACGCAGGCCGAGGAGGAACGGGAGGCGGCCGAGCGGCACCTCGACGCGATCGACGAGACCGAGGTGCGCCTACGCGCCCAGGACGCCGCGCTGCGCGAGGGCCCCGAGATGCGCGATGCCCGGGAGTTGGAGCGGGCGGCCCAGGCGGTCGAGCGCACAGCCCACGCCCTGAACCAGGCCAGGGGCGACCGCGACCGGGCCGCGCACGACCACACGAAGGCGCTGGGGCGGCTCGGCACCACCGAGAACCGGCTGCGTACCGCCGAACACCTGGCCGAGGACACCTACCGCCGTGCGCGGGAGGACGCCGCTGCCGCCCGGATCGACCTTCCCCACGACGACCGGCTGCCCGAGCCCGAACTGCGCCGTGCAGCCCAGGAGTCGGTGGAACGCCGGAGCCGCGCCCTCGCGCACGTGGAGAGCCTGGCCGAAGCGGCCGAGCGAGCGGCCGCCGTACGCCGGGGCGAAGCCGTACGCCTCGACGAGGCCGACACAGAGCTCGATCAGGCGACCGGGACACAGCTGCGGGCGGTGGAGGCCGCGGCCGTCGCCGGCCTGGCACTCATCGACGACGTACGGAACCGCGCCCGGGCCTGGACCGAACTTGCCTACCCCGACCCGGTCGGCCTGCTGGACGAACTCCAGGAGTGGACCGGACACCTCCACGGACCCTACCCGGCCCGCGTGCACGCGGCTCGCGCCCACAGCGCCGCCTCGGCACGCCTGGCCGACCAAGCCGCCGAAGCCGCACGCCTCCGGTCGGAGCTGGCCGCCCGCACCGCTCGCGTACGCGAGGAGCTGACCGTCCTGGAGGAGGGCGGGCGCCGGGCGCCCCAACCCCCGCCCACCCGCACCCCGGGGCTGCGCGAGCGGCTGCCCGGGGCCACGCTATGGCGCCTGGTGGACTTCCACGACGGGCTCCCGGAACCGCAGCAGGCCGGTCTGGAAGCAGCCCTGCAAGCCTCGGGGCTGCTGGACGCGTGGGTGCTGCCCGACGGTCACGTTCTCGCTGCCGACGGGCACGACATCCTGCTCGCCCCGGCAACCGGACCGGTTGAGGGGCCCTCGCTCGCCCTGCTGCTCCGTCCCGCCCCGGACCCCGACGACGTACAAGCTGCGGCGGTGGGCGAGCAGACGGTCGACCGGCTGCTCGCCGCCGTCGGCGTCGGCACGGACAGCCCGGCGGGGACCTGGGTGACGGAGGACGGCCGCTTCCGGGCAGGCGCGCTCACCGGCCGCTGGGCCAAGCCCGCCGCCGAGTACATCGGCGAGGGTGCCCGGGAAGCTGCGCGCCGAGCCCGGATCGCCGAGCTGCGCACCGAACTCGCCGCGCTCCAGGAGGAGTCGGAGGCTGTCGCGGCTCGGGCGGAGGCCGTCGCCGCCCGCCGCCGAACCCTCGACGCCGAGCTGGCCGACGTACCGGATGACGGCCCGCTCACCCGGGCACATGTCGAGGCCACCACCGCCGCCGAGACCGTGCGCCGGGCCCGCGACCGCCGCGCCGAGCGGGCTGCGGCCCTCGCTGTGGCCACCGAACGCGCGGAGCGGTCCGCCATCGAGCTCGCCGAGAGCGCCGCAGACCTCGGCCTGCCCGCCGACCGGCCCGGGCTGACTGCTGTACGCCAGGCCCTCGGCTCCCTTGTGACCGTCCTGGCATCCCTGTGGCCGGCCCTGCGGGAGCGAGGAGAGGCGTCCCGCCAGGTCGAGGAGGAGCGAACCGAGGCCGGACAGGCGGCCGAGCGGGTGGCTGAGCTGTCGCTCCGTGCGGAGGAGGCCGAGCGGGAGGCGGTCGGCGCGGACGAGCGCCACACCACTTTGCGATCCACGGTCGGCGCCGCCGTCGCCGACCTCGAGCGACGTCTCGTGGAAACCGCCAAGACGCTCGCCGCCTGCGACGCGGACCGAGGGCTCGCCCGGGGGCGCCACACAGAGGCGGAGAAGGCGGCAAGCCGCGCCGAAGGACGGATCGAACAGCTGGAGAAGGACCTCAAGGACGCCGCCGCGGCACGAGCCGAGGCCATCGCGGCCCTCCAGCGCTTCACCGCCACCGGCCTGATCGCGGTCTCCCTGCCGGACCTCGCCGTGCCCGCCGTGGACGACGGCCCCTGGGCGGCCACCCCCGCCATCGCACTCGCCCGCGCCATCGAGGCCGGGCTGTCGACGGCCGACGACTCCGACGGCGCCTGGGAGCGCGTCCAGCGGCGGCTCAGCGAGGAGCTCAAGACCCTCCAGGACACCCTGTCCCGGCACGGGCACAGCGCCTCCGCGCGCATGGTGGAGGACGGCATGGTCGTCGACATCGTCTACCAGGGCCGCGAGCGGGCCGTCCCGGAACTCGCAGAGGCGTTGGCCGCCGAGGTCGCCGAACTCACCCGCATCCTCTCCGCGCGCGAACGCGAGCTCCTCGAAACCCACCTGATCACCGAGGTCGCGGGCACCCTCCAGGAGCTGATCGGCGCTGCGGAGCGCCAGGTGCGGGACATGAACGCCGAGCTTGAGGACCGTCCCACCTCCACCGGCATGAAGCTGCGCCTGGTGTGGCGGGCCTCCCGCAAGGCACCGCCCGGTCTCGCCCAGGCCCGGGAGCGGCTGCGCCAGTCGGCGGACGCCTGGACCCCCGAGGACCGCGCGGCCGTGGGCGAGTTCCTCCAGGCGCAGATCGCCCGCCAGCAGACCGACGACACCTCCGGAAGCTGGCTCGAACACCTCACCGCCGCACTCGACTACCGCTCCTGGCACGAGTTCGGCGTCGAGCGGCACCAGCACGGCCGCTGGATCCCCGCCACCGGGCCGGCGTCGGGCGGCGAACGCGTCCTCGCCGTCTCCGTACCCCTCTTCGCCGCCGCCTCCTCGCACTACGCCAGCGCGGGCAGTCCCCACGCGCCGCGTCTCGTCACCCTCGACGAGGCGTTCGCCGGGGTGGACGACGACTCGCGCGCCAAGTGCCTGGGCCTGCTGCACGCCTTCGACCTCGACGTGGTGATGACCAGCGAACGCGAATGGGCCTGCTATCCGCAGGTGCCCGGGATCGCCATTGCCCAGCTGTCGCGGATCGACGAGGTCGCGGCGGTGCTCGTCACCCGCTGGGAGTGGGACGGCAGCCGCAGGACCCGGGGCGAGGACCCGGTTCGCCCCGGGTCCTCCGTGCCCGGACCGCGCGCAGAGGCCACGGCCGGGCGGGACCAACGGTGGATCTGACACCTGCCACCGCACCCGTCGACGAGCTGAGGCTGCGCCGTCTCCTCGGCGACCCCGGCCTCGCCTGGCTGGTCGAGCGCGCGCGACGCCGCCTGGAGCGCGGGCAGCCGCTCACCGGCCCCGTCTCCCTCGGCACGCCGACAGAGGACCAGCGGGCGTCCGCCGAGCGCCTGCTGGGTCGCTCCCCGGGGCGGGGGCGTTCCCTGACGGTCCGGCTCGACGTGGTGGACGCGGTTCTGCGCCGTTCCGGCATCAGCCGCGACGGCCTGGGTGCAGCCGTGATCGTGCTCACCGGGCCGGTCGTGCCGCTCGGCCCGGCGCGCGAGGCCGAGGAGCGGGCGTGGCGAGAGACGTACGCCGTGATCGACGCCCTCGCCGACCGGGATCCGGCCCTCGCCGCCTGGGCCGACCGGCTCCGCGGCGACGGACTGGTACGGCGCCTCGCCGGGACCCCAGCCGCAGCTCGTGAGCTGCTGGAGCGGGTGGCCATGGCTCTGTCCGCGCTCCCCGTGGGCGAGCCGGAGTCCCTTCCCGCCTTCGCGGCCCGCGCTTTGGGCGACGCCCACGCTCTGGACGACGGAAGCCCGCTCGCCACGCTCACCTTGTCTGGTGTCCGGGCACTGACCGGTTTTTCGGACGGCACTGGAGGCGAGTGGCGCCGGCAGGCATGGGCGTCAGCGGGCCTGCTCCGCGACGAGCTGTCCTCGACCGTCCTCACCCTGAACCTCCGCGGCACACCCGCGTTGGACTGGATGGCGGATCAGGGCGAGCCGGCGGTATTGACCTTGCGACAGTTGTCCCGGTGTCCGCCCGCCGCCTCCGTGCCGATGCTCCGGCTGTGCGAGAACCCCGCCGTGCTCGCGGCTGCGGCCGACACACACGGCCTGCGGTCCGCGCCGCTCGTGTGCCTCCAGGGTCAGCCGTCCGCTGCTGCCCTTGTCCTCCTTCGCCACCTTCACGAACGCGGAACAACGCTCCACTATCACGGGGACTTCGACTGGGGTGGGCTGCGCATCGCCTCCGTGCTGCTGCGCCACGTCCCCTGGCGCCCCTGGCGCTTCACCGCCTCCGACTACCGTGACGCGGTGCGCGCGGGTATCGCCGGTCCGCCCCTTACCGGCCGGCCGACCGAGGCGCCCTGGGACCCGGAGCTGTCCCCGGCTCTCGGGGAACTAGGCGTACGTGTCGAGGAGGAGACGATCCTCGACACATTGCTGTCCGACCTCTCATAATCGCGCGGTGTGCTGAGGAGGTGGAGGACACGACCGCATCAGCCGGTGTCCCCGGCGCAGCGTGGGCGCTGAGGCAGCCTGCAGAAATGTCGCAATCCTGGAACCGGCCGCGAAGGGCTCCTGACCTGCGGTTTTGTGCGTGCGCGGCCGAGACGATCATCTCGCCCGAGTGCGAGGGCCGGGTGCTCGTCGAGCTGCTGCAGAACGCGCACGACGCCCACCCGGCGCGCAGCGCTGACGGGCGCATCGAGATCCTTTTCGACGAGGACGAGGACGAGGACGAGGACGAGGGAGAGCACGGCACTCTCTATGTGGCCAACGGCGGCAAACCGTTCGGCGGCAGGGACTTCAATGCACTCTGCAGCATCGCCCTGTCCAGCAAGCGTGCCGATTCCGGGACCGGTCACAAGGGCGTCGGCTTCAAGAGCGTGTTGCACCTGTGTGACGCCCCCGAGGTCTACAGCGTGGCACGGGAGGGGTCCCGGATCCTCGACGGGTTCACCTTCCGTTTCGCCCGGCTCGACGACTTCGACGCGCTCGCCCGGGAGGTGGCGCCCGAACGCACCGGTTTCGGGGCCCACTTGAGGGAGAACCTGCTCACGCTGAAGGTGCCGGTCTTCCTGGAGGACGCCCCGCGGCCGCCCAGCGCCTCGCGCGCCGGGGCTTCGTCACCGTCGTAAGCCTGCCGCTGAAGTCGGCCGACGCGCGCTCGGCCGCCAGGGGCGCAGCTGCGGGAGCTCATGGATGACACGGCCCCGTTCGAACTGTTCCTGGACCGCCTGGAACGTGTGCGGCTGGAGTGGCGGGCGACGGGGGAGACCCGGCGCAGGACGTACGACCGTCAGGTGGAGGTGCCGCACCACTCCGGCGGCCTGAAGGTGCAGGTCACGCCGCGCCGGCGGATTCGGCTGATCGTCGTGTGCGGGAAGGCAGACGGGGACCGGGCCCGGGACGCGATCGCCGCGTCGATGGAGAAGAGCGGGATGCGGCGCGACTGGGCGGCCTGGGAGAAGAAGCCTGAGGTACGCGTGGCCGTCCCGGCCGGCGATCCCCTGGGGGCCGGGCGGCTCTACACCTTCCTGCCGACGGGCGAGCAGATCCTCGCGCCCGTCCGGGGGTACATCCACGCACCGTTCTTCGCGGAGATGAACCGCCGTTCGTTCAACGAGGCGGTGCCGTGGAACGACCTGCTGCTCGACACCGTGGCCGAGTTGTGCGCCCTTTCGATCCCGGATGGTGGGCGGACTTCTACTACGACCTCTCCCAGGCGTTCCCTGACGGGTCGGCCCTGGCCGGCAAGCGGATCATCATCAGTTCCCGGTCGACGACGGCCTCGGCCGGCGGGGAAGGCGTCTTCTTCGACCGCGACGCCCCGCAGGGCGGCTCCCTTGCACCCCTGCCCGACGGGCTGTCCGACCGCCTGCACTTCGCACACGAGGGCATCGCCTGGTCCAGCAAGGGCCGCAAGCGGAGAGCCCAGGGCAAGCGGTGAGCCCATTGCCGCAAGTGGCTCAGGAGCACGAACCTCGTCCATGACTACGGGGCCGACCGGGTACTTGAGGTCGTCGCCTCCGCATTGAGCGCCAACGGTGTGGCCGACGGCGTACGCCTCGCATGCCTGCGCTACGCCTGTGCGGTCTCCCACGCACTGGAGAGCGGCGGCCGCAGGGCACCCCTTCTGAAGAATCTCCGCGTACCGACCCGAGCGGACTGGTACAACGCGGGACGGGCCCTGTTCGGGTCGGGCTGGCCCGGCGAGCACGCCTGCGTCGACAACACACTGACCCGGTTCCTGGAATGCGTCCGGGGACTGTCGTCCGTGCTCACCGGGACGGAAGGGCGGCTCCTCCTCCGCACCAGCCGACGATGCGGCGGGAGAAGGTGTCGACGACGAAGGCGACGTAGATGGTGCCGGCCCAGGCCGCGACATGGGTGAAGTCCGCGACCCAGCACCGGTTCGGGGCGTCGGCGACGAAGTCGCGCTCCACCAGGTCCGGCGCACGCTCGGCAGCAGGGTCTGCGATCGTCGTGCGGATCTTCCGGCCGCGGACCGCTCCGGCGATGCCCAGCTCGCGCATGAGCCGTTCCACCGTGCAGCGGGCCACCTGGTGGCCTTGCCGGTGAAGTTCCGGCCAGATCTTGCGAGTGCCATAGACACGGTAGTTGGCGTCGAATACCTGCTGGATCAGTATCTTCAGTTCCGCGTCGCGGGTGGCCCGCCGTGACGGAGGACGGGTTTTGGCGGCGTAGTAGGTGGAGGGGTGATGCTGACGCCGTGCTCGGTGAGTACGGTGCAGATCGGCTCGACGCCGCCGAAGCGGTCCCGGTGCTCGTCGATGAATCTCACGAGCGTAGATGTGGCCGGTCGAGCTCGGCGATGCTGATCGGAAAATCGATCTTCGGGAGGGCAGGCGGCAGCATCCGGGCCGCTTGCGGACCGGATGTCGGGATGGGTCGGTCAGGCACCCGCGGGTTCGAGGGTGACCTGGTGGCCGAGGGCCTGGAGCTGGCGGACGAGGTCGCGGGTCTTGCGGGCGGGGTTGAGATGGCGCTGGTGCCAGTCGGAGCCTTCACCACCGCGTCGGACCTGCGTGACCGCGATCATGTGCAGTGCATGGTTGATCGAACGGTTCCCGCCCCGGTTGAGGCGGACGCGGACCTTGTTCGACGACCACAGGGAATGGGAGCCGTGCCGATGAAGTGCGCGAACGCATCCTTCGACTTGAACCGGGCGGCACCGGCCGTCTCACCGATGGCGACGGCCGCGCTGCGGACGTCGCGTTCGAGCGCCTGGACGGAGCGGCGACCGAGGAGGCCGGACTCGAGCGGTTCGCCGAACTCGCGACGCCTGGGTCCGGAAGCACCCGGCGAACTCCCGGAACGCCGGATATGGTCACCGGAGGTTCTGCGTCGAGGTCCGCAGTCCGGTTGCCGCGGAGATCCCGGAGTTCACCCCGCCGGTACGGGGCGAGGGGCGGAGCGACACGCGGGGCCGCTCGTGTGACGCTCCGCCGGTATGCGTTCAGTCGGTGGTCTCAGGGGCGATGTTCTTGTTGAAGCGGAGCAGGTTGTGAGGGTCCCAGGCGGCCTTGATCGAACGCAGCCGCTGGTGCTTGGCCTCGCTGCCGTGCACTCCGCGCCGCCACTCTTCGCCCAGGTCGTCGGTGAGGTTGGCGTAGCCGTTCGTCAGTGTGTGCGGCCGCATCGCCTCGGTGAGGGCCGTCGCCCAGTCGTCGTACTGCGCGTCGGACTCGGGTGCGTCCCACTTGCAGATGGCCTCCCACAGCCAGGCGGCTCCCGCACGGGAGAAGGCCATGGCGTCCTCGTCGACATCCTCGGAGATCGCGCCGCCCATGAACGAGATGTTGAACGAGTAGATGTCGCCGGGGTTCGCCGGCACGGTGGCAACGTGCTCCAGCAGCACGTCGACGGCATCGCCGGACAGTGTCGGCAGGTACCCACCACGCAGGTTCATACGCTTGCCGTAGGGGGCGACGGCGTCGAGCATGCTGTTCGCCCGGACCCACATGGTCTTCGCGACAAGATTGGCGAGCGGTTGGCCGAGCGCGGCGAGCGGCTCGACGACCTCATGGGCCGTGGCCGGCTCCCCGGTGTGGACCACCACGAGAATCAGCGCCGGCTTCCCGTGCACCTCATCGGGCAGCATCGGCAGGGGCGGAGCAGGAGCGATCGCGACCAGCAGGCCCAGCTCCCGCGGGGCTGTGGCCAGGTGCGCCGCAAGCTTGCCGAGGACTTCGGCGGCCTGGTCGAACGGGAAGATCAGCTGTCCTGCGACGACGTCGGGGCCGACCGGGTGCGCACGGTACTCGAGCGAGGTGACCACCCCGAAGTTGCCGCCCCCACCGCGCAGCGCCCAGAACAGGTCGGGGTTCTCCGTCTCGTCGGCGCGAACCTTGCGCCCATCCACGGTGATCATGTCACAGGCCAGCAGATTGTCGACGGTGGCCCCGTAGCGCCGCATCAGATAGCCGATACCGCCGCCCAGGGTCAGCCCGGCGACACCGGTGCTGCTGACCGTCCCGGCGGGTACGGCCAGGCCGTGCAGCTGCGCGGCGGCGTCCATCTCGCCGAGCCTGACGCCCGGTTGGGCCCGGACCAGGCGGGTCTCCGGGTCGACGGTGACCGCCCGCATCGCCGAGAGATCGATGACCAGCGCGCCACCGGGCATCGCATAGCCGTCGGAACCATGCCCACCGCCGCGCACGGCCACCGGAATGGCGTGTGCCGAGGCATAGCGGAGCACGGTCGCGACGTCCTCCTCGTCGACGCACTGTGCGATCAGCGCGGGTCCCTCATCGGCGGCACGGCCTTGGTACAGCGCACGCGCCGCGTCGTACAGGACGTCGCCGGGCCGCAGCACCGCGCCGCGGAAGTCGGTGGGGAAGTCGGCGTGAGTGCGGGGTTCTGCCGACGCGCTCATGGGGGGACTCCTTTTCAGGGACGTGCAAGGTGAAAGGGACATGCGTGGCCAAGCGCCGGTGTTCGGCAAGGCTGGTATCAGAGGACCCGGAGGATGTCTTCGACGCGATCCTTGGCATCGCCGAAGAGCATGGAGGAGTTCTCGCGGTAGAAGAGCGGGTTCTGGACGCCGGCGTATCCGGAGGCCATGGAGCGTTTGAAGACGATGACGTTCTCGGCGTTCCAGACCTGGAGGACGGGCATGCCGGCGATGGGTGAGCCCGGGTCCTCGGTGGCGGCGGGGTTGACGGTGTCGTTGGCGCCGATGACGAGGACGACGGTGGTGTGGTCGAAGTCGTCGTTGATCTCGTCCATCTCCAGGACGATGTCGTAGGGAACCTTGGCCTCGGCGAGCAAAACGTTCATATGGCCCGGCAGTCGTCCCGCGACCGGGTGGATGCCGAAGCGCACATTGACGTTCCGGTCCCTGAGTTTGCGGGTCAACTCGGCGACGCCGTACTGGGCCTGGGCCACGGCCATGCCGTAGCCGGGGGTGATGATCACCGAGTCGGCCGACCCGAGGAGCTCGGCGACACCCTCGGCGGTGATCTCGCGGTGCTCGCCGTAGTCCTTGTCGTCGGCCGGGCCGGCCTCGGTGCCGAACCCGCCGGCGATCACGGAGATGAAGGACCGGTTCATCGCCTTGCACATGACGGAGGACAGGTAGGCACCCGAGGAGCCCACCAGGGCGCCGGTGATGATCAGCAGGTCGTTCTCCAGCAGGAACCCCGACGCCGCGGCCGCCCAGCCGGAGTAGGAGTTCAGCATCGAGACCACGACCGGCATGTCACCGCCGCCGATCGAGGCCACCAGATGCCAGCCCAGGGCCAACGCGACGACCGTGACCGCGATCAGCAGCCACAGCGCAGGGTCGATCACGAACCACGTGGTCAGCACCGCGAACGCCGCCAGGGCACCGAGGTTGAGGTAGCTCTTGCCGGGCAGCATCAGCGGGGACGACGTGATCCGTGCCGAGAGCTTGAGGAACGCCACGATCGAGCCGGTGAAGGTGACCGCGCCGATGAAGACGCCGATGAACACCTCGGCGGAATGGATCCCGAGCAGCTCCTGGGCCTTCAGCAGTTCGGCCTCGCCACTGACCGGGCCGTTCAGGGTGGCTTCGACGTGCAGGTACCCGTTCCAGCCCACCAGGACCGCGGCCAGACCCACGAAGGAGTGCAGCAAGGCGATCAGCTCGGGCATCCCGGTCATCTCCACCACGCGTGCCCGCCACAGCCCAATCGCGGCACCGACCGCCATGAAGCCGATCATCAACGCCAGACCGACTCCGGAGATGTCCTGGTGGATCGCCAGCGCAATCGTCGCGGCCAAGGCCAACGCCATGCCGCCGATGCCGTAGGACTTGCCGGCCTTGGCGGTCTCGTGACGGGACAGTCCGGCCAGCGACAGGATGAAGAGCAGTGCGGCGACGATGTAGGCGGCCGCAGCGGCTGTTTCGACAGTCATCAGATCAGACATGACGGCCCCCTCAGCTTCTCGAGAACATGGAGAGCATCCGGCGGGTCACCGCGAAGCCACCGACGATGTTGACCGAGGCCAGCAGGATCGCAATCGCCGACAGCGCCGTGACCACCTCGCCGTTCGGGGTCGCGCCGTGCCCGATCTGCAGCAGGGCGCCGACCACGATGATTCCCGAGATCGCGTTGGTCACGCTCATCAGAGGCGTGTGCAGGGCGTGATGCACCTGCCCGATCACGTAGTAGCCGATCACGATCGCCAGCGCGAACACCGTCAGGTGTCCCAGCAGCGCCGCCGGGGACAGGGCCGCGAGAAGGAACAGCGCCGTGGCGCCGACCCCGGCCACGGTGAACCTACGCCGGGCCGACACTGGCACCTCGGCCTTGGAGCCGACCGGCTTCACCTCAGCGGGTGCGAGGGCGGGAGCGGCTGCCTGAGTGGCGGAGACCTGCACGGGTGGCGGCGGCCAGGTCGACTCGCCGTCGCGCACCACGGTCATCGATCGCTGCACCACGTCGTCGAAGTCCAGCACCAGCCGGCCGTCCTTGCCCGGGGTCATCAGCTTGATCAGGTTGACCAGGTTGGTGGCGTACAGCTGGGACGCCTGCGCGGGCAACCGACCAGGGAGGTCGGTGTAGCCAATGATCGTCACACCGTTGGCCGTGACCACCGCTTCGTCCCTGACCGTGCCCTCGACGTTGCCGCCGTTCGCGGCGGCCATGTCCACGATCACGCTGCCCGCCTTCATCGACGCCACCATCTCCGCGGTGATCAGCGTCGGCGCCTGCCGGCCGGGGATCTGCGCTGTTGTGATCACGATGTCCATCTCCGTGATCCGGTCTCTGTACAGCTGGGCCGCGCGGGTGTTGTAGTCCTCCGACATCTCTTTGGCGTAACCCGTCGCGGATACCTCTACCTCGCCGGTGTCCGCCGCCTCGACCGAGAGGTACTCGCCACCCAGCGACCTCACCTGGTCGGCGACTTCCGGCCGCGGATCGGTGGCGTACACGACGGCACCCAGGCTCCCTGCTGCACCGATCGCGGCCAGACCCGCCACCCCCGCACCGATGACCAGTACCTTCGCCGGCGGCACCTTGCCCGCGGCCGTCACCTGACCGGTGAAGAACCGGCCGAAGACGTGCGCGGCCTCCACCACCGCCCGGTAGCCTGCGATGTTCGCCATCGACGACAGCACGTCCAACGACTGCGCGCGGGAGATGCGGGGCACCGCATCCATCGCCAACGCCGTGATCGGCCGCTTCGCCAGGTCCTCCACCAGCGCGGGGTTCCACGCCGGGCTCATGATGCCCATGACCGTCGTGCCCGGCTTCAACCCGTCCAACTGCTCCGACGAGAGAGCGTCCACACCGAGCACGACGTCGGCCGCGAGCGGGTCACCGACCCTCGCACCGGCCTCGACATACTCTTCGTCCGGGAAGCTCGACAGCGCACCGGCACCCGCCTCCACGACGACGTCGTACCCCAGCTTCACCAGCTGGACCACCGTGGCGGGAGTCGCGGCAACGCGCGTCTCGCCACGGCGGGCTTCACTCACGATTCCGATCAGCATGCTCAACACTCCAGGGTGTCGATGTTCCCGAGCTGCGGTGGATGCCCAGGTGGGCAAACCAGGAGCGCCATCCAAGGCGACTGCGGCATTGGATGGCGCCTGTCCGGGAGTCTGCGATCAGGCGACGGGCTTCGACAGCCCGCCGTCGACGCGCAGCACCTGACCGGTCACGTAGGAGGCGTCGTCGGACGCCAGGAACGCCGTCGCGGCGGCGATCTCGGCGGGCTCGGCCCAGCGGCTGAGGCGGATGCCAAGCCCCTGAACCATGCCGGCCCGGACCTCCTCAGGGCTCTTGCCCTGCTGCTTGCCCATGGCCTCGGTCTTGGTGAGCCAGCCCTCGGTCTTCGTCATTCCGGGGGAGATCGCGTTGACCCGGATGTTGCTGGGAGCCGCCTCGGCCGCCAGGTAGCTCGTGAGCGCGACCGCGCCCGCGTTCACGATGGCCGTGGCACCGGTGTTGGGGATCAGCGCGTGTGCGGTCGCGCCGACGACGTTGACGATGCTGCCGCTGCCGGTCTGGCTCAGGAAGGGCAGAGCGGCCCGCGAGACGCGAAGGTACCCGATCAGCTTCGTGTCGAAGGCGGAAGCGATGCTCTGCTCGTCGATCTTCTCGAGCGGGGACGGCGTGAGCTGCGGCCCTGCGTTGTTCACGAGGATGTCGAGGGCGCCGTGCCACGCGTGCACCTCTGCCAGAGCGCGGTTGACGGAATCCGCGTCGGTGACGTCCGCGACGATGGGGAGCACGTCCTCCGCGCCGGATCCCTCGGCGAGACGACCGGCCGCGGCCTTGACCGCCGCTTCGTCCCGGGCTGCGATCGCCACCTTGGCACCACGCTCGAGCAGCGCCTGTGCGATGGCGAAGCCCATGCCTCGACTACCACCGGTCACGAAGGCCGTGCGGCCCTCCAAGTTCCAACCTGCAGCCATGTTCGGCCCCTCCAGTCAGCGGTCAATTGCTTGCTGCAGAGTGGATCTGACGAGCTGAGGCCGCTGCAAGCGCGGTTAACGGAGGGTTCACACGTGGGCAGTCGGGCCACCTCGCACCTTCCCGACGGCTAACGGTGGGAGGCGCACACTGGCCCGCGCTCAGCCTGTTCCGAGGGTGAAGGAGGGATGGGTGATGGAGGTCTGCTGCATCGAGGCATCCCACGGGAGACGTAGCACGAAGGATGGTGGCGTGAGGCCGGAGCGTTCAGGGACACGATGAGCCGGCTTGAGCAAGACCCTCGAACGGAGACTCCCCCTGTCGCCTGGAGCGTGGCGCTGCGCAGTGCCCTACGGGGCAGGTCACTGACGCAGACGATCGTGGCCGCCCTGGCAGTCGGGTCGGTTCTGTTCATGGTCAACCTGTACTCGCAGGTCCGGGACGGCCCGTTCACATGGGCGCTCGCCTCGCGCGTCGCCCTAACCTTCCTCGTGCCGTGGCTCAACGCGACGATGGGGATCGCGATCGGCCTGCGGAAACCCGGCGCTTCACCGGGCCGCCGGACCTCGCCCGCAGACAGGGCCACTCCCTAGGGGTTTCCGGCGGATCATGCCGGGCTCACGCCGCCCTGCGGCCCCTGAGCGTGCCGCCCCACCCTCAACCCGAGCCCTGTCGCTTCCAGGCAGGAACCGTCGAAAGGTGATTCTCATGTCGCTGGTGCCGATCCTCACATCCGATCAGTTCTCATCGGCCGACCAACCCGCTCTCGCACAGGGGGTGAAGGTCTACGGCGAGGTGCTGAACACTTGGGGGGCCATCGGGAACAGCCCCGGCCTGCTCGCCAAGTACCTCCCCTTCCTCGGGCAGCTCAACGGCCCGGGCGCGTTGGACGGGCGCTTGAAGGACCTGGTCGCCGTACGCGTCGCCGTGCTCAACCACTGCCGCTATACCACCAGTCACCGTTGCACGTCGGCCCTGGCCAAGGGGGTGGAGGTCGACGAGCTCGCAGCCGTGGCGACCGGCAAGCTCGAAGGCTTCACCGAGCAGGAGCAGCTGGCACTTCAGCTGGCCGAGGAGATGACGGTCTCCCTTCCGGCCGTCCCCGCGGCCGAGGGCCTCACCGGTGTCTCGGCGAGTGTCCGCGACGACGTGCAGCGGGTGTTCGACGCGGCACAGTTGGTCGAGCTGGTCATGTGCATCAGCATGTGGAACGCCTTGTCACGCTTCCACCGTGTCATGGCCTTCGAGCTGGACATGCCGGCGCCGCCCGCACCGGTGGATGCTCAGCTCTGAAACCTCGCAGGTCGATGAGGCCGGGCGGACAGGAGTCCGGCCGGCCTCACCCCGTGCCCGGACGAGGAAGGCCTGAAGCTTCGCGGCAGCAGTCGGCGTGACCACCGTCCACGTGTGACCCGCCACGGTCGTGAAACAGGCCGGTCGTCTCTTCGCCGGTCGAGCTCGCAATGCTCCGCTGAGAGGCTTCCTCACGGCACCGCCGACGGCTCTTCGCCGCGATTAACACCCCACTAACATCTCGTGGCTAAAGTCGAAGGAACCAACGGCCGAACGAGTCCCCCACTTCTGGGCAGGATGCGCTTTCGAAGATTCCGATCGAGCATTCCGAATGGCCAGTCGATTGTGACGCTGATTTCCCAGCTTCTAACGCCTTGAGAGTAAGTTCATAAACGGGTTCGCGGCAGCTTCCCAGCGAGGTTCTATCGATGGGAAATTGACTGACGATCCCGACGAGAACAGTGCGTGCACGACGGTACTTGGGTGAAGTGGAGAGGTGGCACTTGATGCGAACTGGCGAGCAGTACCTGGAGTCTCTCAGGGACGGGCGCGTTGTCTGGGTCGGAGGTGAACGGATCGACGACGTCACGACCCACCCGCTGACCAGGGCGCAGGCCAAGCGTATGGCGAAGTTCTACGACCTGCATCACGTGCCCGAGATGCAGGACATCATGACCTTCCTCGATGACGACGGGGTGCGTCGTTCGATGATGTGGTTCAAGCACGGGGACGCCGAGGGGTTGCGGCGCAAGCGTGTGTACCTGGAGACCGTGGTCAGGGAGCTCGACGGCGGATCGTCGGGCCGGACCCCGTGCGCGAACAACTACGGTCTGATCACCTACCAAGAGGACCCGCAGCCGTGGAGCGACCAGTCCGTGGGCACTGGCGGGCGTGACCTGACCGTGGGCATCCGAAAGTTCCTGGATCTGGTGAAGGAGGGCGACCTCAACTGCGCCTTCGCCTTCATCGACCCTCAGATCGACCGGTCCAAGCAGCACGCGGCCAAGACCGCGCTGCGTGTCGTGGAGACGCGCGACGACGGCATCGTGGTCAACGGTGTCAAAGCCGTGAGCACCGGAACGCCGTTCGCCGACTACATTCACATCGGCGTCTTCTACCGCCCGGGAATCGAGAGCGAACAGGTCATCTACGGCGCCTGCCCGGCCAACGAGCCGGGCGTCACGATAGTTTCCCGCGAGGCGACGGTGCGTGACGACCCCGATAACCACCCGATTGCTTCGGCCGGTGACGAGCTCGAATGCACCGTCATCTTCGACAACGTGTTCATCCCGTGGGAGCTTGTATTCCACATCGGAAGTCCCGAGCACGCTTCGCTGTACCCGCAGCGCATCTTCGACTGGGTGCACTACGAGGCGCTCATCCGGACGATGGTCCGGGCCGAACTCATGGCCGGCCTCGCGATGCTGATGACCGAGCACCTCGGCACCTATCAGCTTCCGCCGGTCCAGGCGCGCCTGGCGCGTCTCGTCGAGTTCTACCAGACGATACGAGCCCACGTGATCGCGTCCGAGACGGAAGGGTTCATCTCGCCGTCGGGGCTCTACAAGCCGAACGTCCTGCTCTTCGACTTCGGCCGGTCGTACTACCTGGAGAGGTACGCGGAGATGAGGAACGAGGTGATCGACCTCGCCGGTCGTGCCTCGCTGCTGTTCCCCACCGAGGAGCAGTGGAACAACCCCGAGCTCCATGACTGGCTCGCGCCGCTGCAGGCGGGTGCGGTCGGCGAGCCCTACGACCGCCTGCGCATCTCGCGCGTCATCCGTGACCTCTTCCTGTCCGACTTCGGCGACCGGATCAGCACCTTCGAGCAGTTCAACGGGACTCCGATGCTCGCCACCCGGATGCTCACGATGAAGCGCTCGGAGCTGTCACCCGCCGGCCCGCTCACCGAACTCGCCCGGAAGACCTGCGGCCTTCAGAAGCCCGAGGCTCCCGAGGTGACGGCTTACACCGAGCAGGCCGAATACGCCCGCCGCCTTGACGGCGTGCGGCTTGAGGGCTCACGGGTCCGCTGAGCCGGCGACCGAGCAGGGGCGGTTCGCGGCCGGTGTCGGCCGCGGACCGCCGTCCTCAGCATTCCCCTGGGCAGGGGCCCGATGAGGAAAAGCAGCGACTGGGCGAGGGATGCCGGCCCGGGCTCCTTCGCGTATGAACGGAGAGGTTGACATGGCTTACTACATCGCACGTGCGGCGGAT
Source organism: Streptomyces sp. NPDC059909 (assembly GCF_042730885.1). Lineage (NCBI taxonomy): Bacteria > Bacillati > Actinomycetota > Actinomycetes > Kitasatosporales > Streptomycetaceae > Streptomyces > Streptomyces sp. NPDC059909. The sequence goes on along the minus strand of NZ_JBHWKX010000051.1, from coordinate 5,787 downwards.
CGGAAGTTCTTCGATGTCGAGGGCGTGCCGGGTCTTCGGCAGGCGCTCCTGGTCGGGCATGAGCAGGGTGCTGCGCACTTGGAGGTGAGCTTGTACGAGCTGGCTCCCGGGGCGACGACGGGCTGGGCCCGCTGCCCGTTCGAGGAGTCGTGGTTCATCACGGGCGGAAACGGCGAAGCCTCCCTTGCCGGTCTGCGCTACGAACTGGGTTCCGGCGACTACGGTGTGGCGCCCGTGGGCCTCGCTCATGCGCTGTCCGCGGGTGATGAGGGACTGACGTGGCTCGGCGTGCGCGCACCGAAGCCGCCGACGTTCGACGGTGCCCGTAACAGCATCGCCGCCAAGCCCGCTGCGGGTGAGAACCTCGGCCGTCCGTCGGAGACGGATCCCCGGCATCGCTTCGTCGGGCACTTCGAGGACTCGGACATGGCCCCGTACGCGCAGCTGTCGATGCCCGGTTACCACGGTCCCAACGTCAAGAACATCAGCCTCAGGATGATGGTCGACCAGCTCCTGGGGGCACAGCATCACACGGTCTTCGTGTGCGAGATCGCGCCGAAGTCCGGCCCGGGCCAGGCGGCGAAGGTCCACTACCACCCGTTCGAGGAGATCTACTACTTCACCTCCGGCGGGATGAGAGGAACCCTCGACGGCAACGACGAGGTCGTCGAGACAGGTGATCTGGTGTGGGCGGGCACCAACGGCACACATGGGTTCGTCAACGAACGTAATGAGCCAGCCCGCTGGATCGAGGTGCAGTCGCCGATTCCTCCCACTTCGGACGGGTTCTTCTTCCCGGACGACTGGCGTAAGCTCCCGGAAGAGCACTGAGAATCACGGAGGCGCGACGATCGATGGGTGACTCCGTTCCCGATCGACCGAGCGGCTCGAAGGCCCCAGGTCGACAGCATCGGGCGATCATCAGGCGGAAGCTGGCCATGCCGGAGCCGGCGAAGGACATCGTCGTTCGCGAAAGGCTCAGTCAACGGTTGAGGGGGTTGCTCGACCGCCACACCGTGGTGAACGTCTTCGCGACAGCCGGGGCCGGCAAGACGACGGCAGTGGCCCTGGCTGTCCGCGACCTCGACAGGCCCGTTGCCTGGCTGTCACTCGACGGTACGGAGCAGGCGGCGGGCCGCCTGCTCGTCTACCTCGAGGCGGCTGTCGAGGGTGCCGTCCCCAGCGCGGCCGATGTTGCGTCCGATGCCCTGCGCAGCAGTCTTCACATCGGTGAGGCGGCCGGACTGCTGGCAGAGAGCCTCCAGGGGAGCCGGCTCGTCCTCGTGTGCGACAACGTGGAACGGATCGCCCCCGACGAGGCCTGCATCTCGGTGCTGTCGTCCTTCGCTCGCTACCTGCCGTCCGGCGTGAACCTGGTGCTCGTCTCACGCGTCGACGTCCGCCTCGACACCGGCTCGACGAGCGAGCGTGACCGGGTGGGTGAGCTGGTCGAGAGCGACCTCTCCTTCGACGCCCAGGAAGCCGCCGCGGCACTGCGAACCGTCGGTCACGTCGACGTGCACCCGGCTCAGGCGGTGGCGGCGACGGGGGGCTGGGTCACCGGGGTCCTGTTCGAGGGCTGGCGCCATACACAGTCTCGCGGGCTGGATCCCGACCTGCTGCGGTCCTATGTCGCGGCGAACGTCCTCAACTCACTCACCCTGACGGAGACAACGTTCCTCCTGCACACCAGTCTGCTGGGGGAGGTCTCGGTCGGGGGCGCCCGGGCCCTGGGCCAGGAGAACGCGGCGCAGGTCATGGCGGGCCTGCGTGCGCGGCATCTTCCGGTGACGTGGTCCTCGGACGGCTCTCGCATGACGCCGCACCCCGTGTTCCGCGATTTTCTGCTCGAGGCCCTGGAACGGGAGGACGTCAAGACGCTCGCCGCGGTTCGTCGCAGGCATGCAGAGGTCCTGATCGCTGGCGGCGCGCACGAGGAAGCGGTCGACGAGTTGCTCCGGCTCGGGGACCTGGAGGCGGCAGGGCGGCTGGCTGCCGCAGCCCTCCCCAGCCTCGTCGCGCGGATGGACTTCGCGCCGGCGGCACGGTGGCTCGACGCACTGGGAGCGTCGGTGCGGACTCTGACCCCGGAGATGGGTGCGGTCATCCTGCGCGTCGCTTTCGCACTCGAGCAGTGTGATCGCGGAGTGAAACTCGTCGATCGCCATGGACTCGACTGGCTTCCGGCGCCGAGGACCCCCGACTTCGAGGAGGCCCGCGTCCTGGCCTGTTGGTGCCTTTGGCACTCCGGGAGGATCGAGGAGGCGCGATCCATCGCCGATCAGCTGCCGTCGGGCCGCAACCGGCTCATCGCGCAGACGTTGATCGCGCTGGCCACAGGCGAGGAGCCGCCACCGTTCCCCGAGTTCTCGGCCACGCCGTCCGGCCCGCTCGACGGATTGCTGATGCGGCTCGCCTTCCTGCGTGGCCGCCTCGACGGACTCGACGACCCGGGGTCGTTCGATCCGTGGCGCACGATACTCGGCGGCCCTTGGGTCGTTGCCGCGCTGCGCGTCACCGGGCGGCTCGACGCCGCGATGTCGATGTTCGAGCCTCGCCGTGGCTCGTCACAGCCGGTCTGGCTGCATGCCGTCGACGCCGTCGATCTCATGCTTGACCTCGGCCGCGGAGAGGAGGCCCGTGCGTCCATCGAGCGCGGGAGGGAGCTCATCGCGTCGACCGGCTCGCGGGTGTACAAGAACCTGAGCCTGCTCGTCGAGGCCAAGCTGTGGCTGCGACTCGAGGGCGACGCACAACGCGCCGACCGCGTGCTGGCTGAGGCGACCGCCAACGGAGCCTCGGAGTACACCCTCACCCGGGAGATGTGGCAGATGTGGTCGGGTCTGTCGATGCTCCTGCAGAACCGGGACGCCGAGGGACACGAGCACCTCGCGGAATGCCTCAGGAGCATGCAGAAGGGGGACCGCCATCTCGATCTTCCGACGGCTGCCGTGTACCTTTCCGAGGCGCAATGGCGGCTCGGCCTCGAGGAGGAGTCCGACGCCACGGCCGAACTCGCGATGGTTTCCGCCTCGACCCACGGAACTCAGCACCTGCTGCTGACGGCCCTGGCGGACGTGCCCTCGGTCGCCGCCAGAGCCGCGGACACCAAGTCCAGTCGTATGTCGCCCTGGCACGAGATCCTCGCCGCCCTCTCGGGCCAGCATCCGATACGCGTGAATGTGAGTACGCCCCGACTCGTGCTCGAGGAATTCGGCGAGCCGGTCCTCACGGTCGACGGACACGTGACTCAGCCCCGGCTGACGAAGAGTCTCGAACTCCTCAGCTACCTGCTGTGGACACCCGACCGCAGAGCCACTCGCGAAGAGCTTCTCGGGGCGCTCTTCGGCGGCCGCAACGACGCTGCCGGCCGCAGCTATCTACGGCAGGCGCTGTACCGGCTGCGCGAGGCACTTCCCGACGGATTGGGCCCGGCACAGGACGGCGATGTCTTTCACATGGCCGGCCCCGCGTTGGCCGGGGGGTCGGCACAGCGGGCGGTCGACCTCGTTGCCCAGGCCGGGAGACAGAACGGAGAGATTCGTCTCCAGACGCTGTCGCGCGCCCTCAGCAGCGCCGAGAAGGGGCCCTACCTGGCGACGATCTCAGGTGAGTGGGTCACCGAGCGCCGCGTCGTCCTGGCCGAGACCTTCGTGTCGGCGCGGGTCGACGCGGCCAAGCTCGCCTATCGGATGAACCGCTATCGCGAGGCGAAGGGGCTGGTCGACAGCGTGCTTCGCGAGGACCCGTACCGCGAGCAGGCCTGGCAGCTCGCCATCAGACTTGCGCATGCCAGCGGCAGCGACGACGGCGTGCTGGCGCTCTACCAGCAGTACGTCGCGCGGATGCGGGAGCTCGGAGTGCCGCCTTCCGACGAGGTTCGCCGGCTCGTCATGCAACTGCGCCGATAGCCCTGGCCGATTTCGCCTCGGTAAACACGCGGTGAGTCACACTCGAGCACCGGGTTGCAGGAAATGCTCAGCCGTCTCGTTACAGGCAACGGAGGGCAAGATGGGTGCATTGACCGCGCAGGAGATGCGCGCTACTTATCGCGGAGCAATGGCACGGTTCACGACCGGCGTGACGATCGTGACCACCAGGACTCCGAACGGGCCGGCGGGGATGACGGCCAGCGCTGTCGCGTCCGTTTCGCTCGATCCGCTCATGCTGCTGGTGTGCGTCGGAAACACCCTTGCGACGAGGGACGCGATTTCCGGCTCCGGCGTCTTCGCCGTCAGCGTTCTTTCACAGGGCCAGGAACGGCACGCGCTGCGGTTCGCGAGCCGGTGTGACGACAAGTTCGCCGGCATCGGGCTGCGAGCGGACCACGACCTCCCCGTCGTCGAAGGCGCCGTCGCTCACTTCGCCTGCAATGTGAAGGAAGAGTTCGCCGGGGGAGACCACACCATTTTCGTCGGTGAGGTCGTCAGCTGCGGCTATTCCGTCGACTCGAACCCGCTCGTCTATTTCGGTGGGAAATTCGGCAGCCTCTGCGATCCCCATTCCCATGCGCAGCTCGCGTTCGACTGGCAGCTCGCTGCGTCGATGTAGCGGGACCCCGCCCAGGCGCCCGGGCCGGCCATGCGCATCACCTCGCGTCTTGGCCCGGGTGCGATCAACAACCCTATGCGCATGTCGCGCACCACATCCCCAGGAGATGAACGTGGACGTATCCGTACTGGGTCTCGGTCAGATGGGATCCGCCATTGCCGAACGGCTCATCAGCGCGGGCCACAAGGTCAGCGTCTGGAATCGGTCGAAGGGCAAGGCGGACGACCTGGTGGCCAGGGGCGCGTTCGAGCTGGACGCGTCCTCCGAGGCGTGGGCCCGGTCGGACGTCTGTATCACGATGGTCGCTGACTCCCATGCCTTGGCCGATGTCGCGCTCGCACCCCACGGCGGGCTCGTGCACGCCGCAGCCGGCAGGGGGAAGACGCTCATCGACATGAGCACCGTCTCGGCGGAGGTCTCTGGTCACGTGGCCGCCGCGGCCGCCGCCGGCGGCGTCCGGTACCTGCGCGCTCCGGTGAGCGGAAACCCGGGTGCCGTACGTGCCGGGAACCTCACGATCCTCGCCTCGGGCGAGGAGGCCGTCTTCACGTCCGTCGAAGGTCTCCTCCGCGACATCGGTCCCCATGTGTTCAACGTCGGCGAGGGGGAAGCTGCCCGCATCATCAAGCTGGCTCTCAACCTCATGGTCGCCGGGACGGCCGAACTCCTCGCCGAGTGCGTCGCATTGGCCGAGGCCCACGGCGTGCGACGGGACAAGCTTCTGGAGATCGTCGGCGCCTCGGCGGTCGCGTCACCGTTCGTGAAGTACAAGATCGGGCCCCTCCTGGCGGATGACTACACGTCGACGTTCAGCTCGCGGCTTATGCGCAAGGACTTGGACCTGGCCCTCGAGTCGGCGGCAGCCGGTGGAGTTCCGCTGCCGGTCACCGGCGTCGTGCAGCAGCTGCTTCAGGCCTGCATGTCGACTGGCCTGGGTGAGCTGGACTTCATGGCCCTCCTCATCCGGCTACAGCGTGAGGCCGGCCAGACCTCCGCCTGACCGGCCTCAGTGCCCTGCGCGGTTTCAGCTTGAGATTTAACCCTTCTTCTTGCGCCCCTTGGTCTTCTCGGTGTCCTTTTTGATCGCTTTTGTTGTAACGGGGTGTCGTCGCGCCGGGGTGTTCTTCCCGCCGCGTGGTCGCCCGGGGCCGGGGCGACTGCTTTTCGGCAGATGGCTCGGGGTGCCCAGCCGATCCCGCAGATGCCGAAATCCCCGACGGACCCGGTGGGGGCTCA
>NZ_JBHWKX010000050.1:0-53487 GCF_042730885.1 Streptomyces sp. NPDC059909 | reverse complement strand
CGCGCCGGAGGCACACCGCACACCGGACCCCGCACCGCCGCGCCGGAGGCACACCGCACACCGGACCCCGCACCGCCGCGCCGGAGGCACACCGCACACCGGACCCCGCACCGCCGCGCCGGAGGCACACCGCACACCGGACCCCGCACCGCCGCGCCGGAGGCACACCGCACACCGGACCCCGCACCGCCGCGCCGGAGGCACACCGCACACCGGACCCCGCACCGCCGCGCCGGAGGCACACCGCACACCGGACCCCGCACCGCCGCGCCGGAGGCACACCGCACACCGGACCCCGCACCGCCGCGCCGGAGGCACACCGCGTACACCGTGTCGGGCACGGCGGCGTGGCCCCGGGAGGGCAAGGCGGGGCAGACTGCTGACCATGCGTCATGCCTACAGCGTCGAGACCGTACGGGCCGCCGAGGCCGAGCTGATGGCCCGGTTGCCGGAGGGCGCGCTAATGCAGCGCGCCGCCGCCGGCCTCGCCGCGGCGGCCGCCGGGCTGCTCGGGCGGGTGTACGGGTCCAGGGTCGTGGTGCTCGCGGGCAGCGGGGACAACGGGGGCGACGCGCTGTACGCGGGGGCCAGACTCGCCCGGCGCGGCGCCGGCGTGCACGCCGTGCTGCTCGCCCCCGACCGCGCCCACCGGGCCGGTCTCGCGGCACTCGTGAAGGCCGGGGGCCGGGTCGCCGACGACCCGTACGCGGTGCTGGCGGCGGCCGACCTGGTGCTGGACGGGATCACGGGTATCGGGGGCCACGGCGGCCTGCGGCCCGACGCCGTGCCGGTCGCGCGCGCGGCGCGCGGGTCCAACGCCATGGTCGTCGCCGTCGACCTGCCGAGCGGGATCGAGGTGGACACGGGCGAGGTCGTGGGGGAGGCGCTGCGGGCCGATGCGACGGTCACGTTCGGTACGTACAAGCCGGGGCTGCTGATCGACCCCGCGCGGGAGTACACGGGCGCCGTCCGGCTCGTCGACATCGGGCTCGAGCCGCACCTGCCGTCGGTGCCGGACCTGGAGGCCCTGCAACACACGGACGTGGCCCAGCTGTTGCCGGTGCCCGCCGCGGAGAGCGACAAGTACCGGCGCGGGGTCGTCGGCGTCGTCGCCGGATCGCCGCGCTACCCGGGCGCCGCCGTGCTCGCCGTGGCGGGCGCGCTGCGCGGCGGCGCGGGCGCCGTGCGGTACGTGGGCCCGGGCGCCGACGCCGTCATCGCCCGCTTCCCGGAGGCGCTGGTCCACGGCTGGCCCCCGTCGAAGGCGGGCCGCGTCCAGGCCTGGGTCGTCGGTCCCGGACTCGGTGACGGGCCCGGCGTGGACGAGGTGCTGGACTCCGACGTACCGGTGCTGGTCGACGCGGACGGGCTCAGGGGTCTCGACCCGGCCGCCGTCCGCGCCCGTAGCGCGCCGACGCTGCTCACCCCCCACGCGGGCGAGGCCGCCGCGCTGCTCGGTGTGTCGCGCGAGGAGGTCGAGGGGGCGCGGCTGGCCTCCGTGCGGCGGCTGGCCGCGCAGTACGGGGCGACGGTGCTGCTCAAGGGCTCCACGACCCTCGTGGCGGACCCCGATCCGCGCCGCCCTGCCCGGGTGAACCCGACCGGCACGTCCTGGCTGGCCACCGCCGGGAGCGGCGATGTGCTGTCCGGGCTGACCGGCTCCCTGCTCGCGGCGGGCCTCGCGCCGTTCGACGGCGCCTCGGTGGCCGCGTACCTGCACGGGCTCGCGGCCCGTCTCGTCTCCCACGACGCCCCGGTCTCGGCCCACGACGTGGCCACGGCGATTCCGCGGGCCTGGCGCGACACGAGGACGCTCTGACGCGGCGGCCCGCCGCAGCCCCGCGGACCGTGCCCGGTACTTCCCGGTTGGTCAGGATGTCCCGGTCGGCCGGTGGACGGGCACCGGGGCCGGTCCGGATGCTTGTCGTACGAAACCACGAGGCCGGACCCGTCACGCGGGTGACCAGGGCCACTCGTGGTCGTTGCCGTACGAACTCTGTCGTGGGGCTCTGAGAGACTGACGGCGATGACTCAGAACGCACCCTTTCGAGCCCGCGCCGAGATCGACCTCGCCGCGCTGCGCGCCAACGTCCGCGCCCTGCGCGCGCGGGTGCCCCGCGCCGCCGTGATGGCCGTGGTGAAGTCGGACGCGTACGGACACGGGATGGTGCCCTGTGCGAAGGCCGCGCTCGAGGCGGGCGCGACCTGGCTCGGCACCGCGACGCCCGAGGAGGCGCTCGCGCTCCGGGCGGCAGGCATCCGCAGCCGGGTGCTGTGCTGGCTGTGGACGCCCGGCGGGCCCTGGCGCGACGCCATCGAGGCGGACCTGGACGTGTCGGTGAGCGGCCTGTGGGCGCTGCGCGAGGTCACCCGTGCGGCGCGTGAGGCGGGCCGCCCGGCCCGTATCCAGCTCAAGGCTGACACCGGCCTCGGCCGCAACGGCTGCCAGCCGGCCGAGTGGGCGGAGCTGGTCGCCGCCGCGCGCGCCGCAGAAGAGGCGGGCACGGTCGAAGTCACGGGCCTGTGGTCGCACTTCGCGTGCGCCGACGAGCCGGGGCATCCCTCGATCGCCGCCCAACTGGCCGTCTTCAAGGATGTGGTGGCGTACGCCGAGAAAGAGGGCATCGAGCCCGAGGTCCGGCACATCGCCAACTCCCCGGCCACGCTGACCCTCCCCGAGACGCACCTCGACCTCGTGCGCACGGGTATCGCGGTATACGGCATCTCGCCCAGCCCCGAACTGGGCACCCCGGCCGACCTCGGGCTCAGGCCCGTCATGACGCTCAAGGCCTCCGTGGCGCTCGTCAAGCACGTCCCGGCGGGCCACGGGGTCAGCTACGGACACCACTACGTCACGGAGCGCGAGACCACGCTGGGCCTGATCCCCGTCGGTTACGCGGACGGCATCCCCCGGCACGCCTCGGGCCGCGGCCCGGTGTTCGTCGGGGACGGCTGGCGGCGCGTGGCGGGCCGGGTCGCGATGGACCAGTTCGTGGTCGACCTCGGCCCGGACGGCGGCGCGGTGCAGGAGGGGGCCGAGGCGGTGCTGTTCGGCCCGGGCGACCGTGGCGAGCCGTCGGCCGAGGACTGGGCCGAGGCGGCCGGAACCATCGCGTACGAGATCGTGACGCGGATCGGCGCGCGCGTTCCGCGCGTCTACATCGACGAGCAGTGACGAGACCACTGAGATCCGGACCTGTGAGACCTGGACCCGTAGGAGCGGCACGGTGAGCGAGAGCAGCGCGGGGGACGTGGCGGCGGCGGTGACCGACGCAGCCGCGGGCAACTGGCGCCGGGCGGGCTTCGCCGGCGCCGCCATAGGGGTGATCGCCGCAGGTGCGGCGGCGGGCGTCGCGATAGAACGGATGACCGTGGGCCGCGGCATGCGGCGCAAGGCCCGGCTCGCCCTGGACGCCTCGGGCCCCTACGGGGGCCTTCGCGGCACCCCCGGCCGGGCCACGGCGGACGACGGCACGGCCCTCTACTACGAGATCGACGAGGTCGACCCGGAGGCGGGCGGCGCCGCGCCGCGCAGGCGCCGGCTGTTCGGCCGCAAGTCGCCCGCGCCGGTCACCGTCGTCTTCAGCCACGGCTACTGCCTCAGCCAGGACTCCTGGCACTTCCAGCGGGCCGCCCTGCGCGGTCTGGTCCGCACGGTCCACTGGGACCAGCGCAGCCACGGCCGCTCCGGCCGCGGCGCCTCCCAGTCCGGCCCCGACGGCGTGCCGGTCTCCATCGACCAGCTGGGCCGCGACCTCAAGGCGGTCATCGACGCGGCCGCGCCCGAGGGCCCGCTGGTGCTGGTCGGCCATTCCATGGGCGGCATGACGGTGATGGCCCTGGCCGACGCGTACCCCGAGCTGATCCGGGAGCGCGTCGTCGGCGTCGCCTTCGTCGGTACGTCGGCGGGCAGGCTCGGCGAGGTGAACTACGGCCTGCCGGTGGCGGGCGTGAACGTGGTGCGGCGCGTGCTGCCGGGGGTACTGAAGGCGCTCGGCTCGCAGGCGGAGCTGGTCGAGCGGGGCCGCAGGGCCACGGCCGACCTGTTCGCGGGCCTGATCAAGCGGTACTCGTTCAGCTCGAAGGACGTGGACCCGGCCGTGGCGCGGTTCGCCGAGCGGATGATCGAGGGCACCCCGATCGATGTGGTCGCCGAGTTCTACCCGGCCTTCCAGGAGCACGACAAGGCCGATGCGCTGGACGTCTTCCAGGAGGTCCCGGTGCTGGTCCTGGCCGGGGACAAGGACCTGGTCACGCCCAGCTCGCACAGCGAGGCGATCGCGGATCTGCTGCCCGACTCGGAGCTGGTGACCGTGCCGGACGCCGGGCACCTGGTGATGCTGGAGCACCCCGTGGTCGTCACCGACCGGCTGGCGGACCTGCTGGCCCGGGTCGGCGCCGTCCCGGCAGCGGCTAACGTTGGCACCTATGGAAGCACCGCACAGCCCGGCGGCTGAGACCGCCGCCCGTCTGACGCTCACCTCTCCGGACCAGATGCAGGAGCTGGGCCGCCGGCTCGCGAAGCTGTTGCGGCCCGGCGATCTGGTGATGCTGTCCGGCGAACTCGGTGCGGGCAAGACGACGCTGACGCGTGGGCTCGGTGAGGGCCTGGGCGTGCGTGGCGCCGTCACGTCCCCGACCTTCGTGATCGCCCGCGTCCACCCCTCGCTGGTCGGCGGCCCCGCGCTGGTGCACGTCGACGCGTACCGGCTGGGCGGCGGGCTCGACGAGATGGAGGACCTCGACCTCGACGTCTCGCTGCCCGATTCGGTGGTCGTCGTGGAGTGGGGCGACGGCAAGGTCGAGGACCTGTCCGACGACCGGTTGCACGTGGTCATCCACCGGGTCGTCGGCAACACGGACGACGAGCGCCGCACGGTCACCCTCATCGGCGTCGGGGCGCGCTGGGAGGACGCGGGGCTCGCGGGGCTCACGGCCTGACGGGCCCGCCGGGCGGCCCCAGCGCCGAAAGAGTTGGTCGTTCCGACAACGTTCCGACAAGTCGTCGGCAAACTGTTGCGTCTGCTGCTCGGGGCGTGGTCATATGGATACCACGACCTGGTTAGGTCTACCTAACCTCGCCTGCCCCCGGAGCCCCAGGAGGCATTCATGTCGGCGTCCGAGCGCGAAACGCAGCCGCATTCGCGGCCGCGATCACCGTCGGCCTTCTCGATGAGGGATCTGCTGGCGTCGTGCGCGTCGGCCAGCGCGGTCTCCACTCCGCCGCGGGCGCGCGAAGCGGAGCGGGCGGAGCCCGCCGAGGACCGTCCGCGGGAGGAACGGCGCAACGCCGCGTAGTCCGTTCGGGTGGCATGCGTACAGGCGGCGCGGCCGTGTGCGGCCGTGGGACGGCGCAGGCGCTACGGGACGACGACGACCTTGGAGCCGATCGTCGCGAACGTCCACATCGCGTCGCCGTCCGCGCGCTTCATCCGCACGCCGCCGGTCCTCTTCTCCGGGTCCGGGCTCTGCATCGACCCGTCCACCGCGGCGCTGAACCCGACGTGCACGCCGTCGACGTTCGCGAACCGCACGACGTGCTCGATCTGCACCCCGTCCGACCCCCGGATGCTGCCGCTCCGCGAGGTCACGACGTACGCGCCGGGCAGCGGGCTCACCGTGCTCGGCATGACCGCGAAGGTCCGCGAGGGCTGCCCCTTCTCGTCCACGAGCCAGACCCGCTGCTCGGCCAGTGCGTAGATGACGCGCATGCCCGTACCGGAGTCCGGCGGCACGTCCAGCGGGTTCTTCCGCGGCTGTTCCGTCGCGCTGCCGGAGGGGCGCGCGGCGGGTGACGCACCGGCGACGGAGGGCTTCTTGAGGGTCTCGGGTACGTTCGCCGAGGCCTGGTAGGCGAGGAACGCGACCACGGCGAGGGCCGCAGCGGTGAGCCCGGCCACCGTTCCCGAGCTGCTCCTTGCCACCTTCGCTCCCTTCTCGCACGCACGTACCGGGCTGACGGTAGCAGTAGCGGCAGGACGGTACGGGAACCGTGCCCCCCGCGCGTGGCCGTAGGCTGTTTGCGTGCTTCTGCTCGCCGTTGATACCGCCACCCCCGCCGTCACCGTCGCCCTCCACGACGGCAGCGCCGTCGTCGCCGAGGCCACCTCGACCGACGCGCGCCGGCACGGGGAGTTGCTGCTGCCCGCCGTCGACCGCGTCCTCGCCGACGCGGGGCTCAAACTCGGTGCCGTCACGGATCTCGTGGTCGGCGTCGGCCCCGGACCGTACACGGGGCTGCGCGTCGGACTCGTGACCGCCGCGACGTTCGGCTCGGCGCTCGGGGTCCCGGTCCACGGCCTGTGCACGCTCGACGGGCTCGCGTACGCGTCCCGGCTCGACGGGCCCTTCGTGGTGGCGACGGACGCGCGCCGCAAGGAGGTCTACTGGGCGCGCTACGACGGCTTCCGCACCCGGGTGAGCGAGCCGGCCGTCGACCGTCCCGCCGAGATCGCCGACCAGGTCGCCGGGCTTCCGGCGGTCGGCGCCGGGGCGATGCTGTACCCCGAGACGTTCCCGGACGCCCGCGGCCCCGAGCACCAGTCGGCCGCCGCCCTCGCGTCGCTCGCCGCCGAGAAGCTGGCCGCGGGCGAGGAACTGCTGCCGCCGCGGCCGCTGTACCTGCGCCGCCCGGACGCGCAGGTCCCGAAGAACTACAAGGTGGTCACGCCGAAATGACCGACACGACCGCCACCGTGCTGCGCGAGATGCGGTGGTGGGACATCGAGCCGGTACTGGGCCTCGAGCACGACCTCTTCCCCGAGGACGCCTGGTCGCCCGGGATGTTCTGGTCAGAGCTGGCGCACTCCCGCGGCCCGCGCGCCACCCGCCGCTATGTCGTCGCGGAGACTCCGGGCGATGGCGGCTCCGCCGCGGGTGCCGACGGCAGGATCGTCGGGTACGCGGGCCTCGCCGCGGCCGGCGGACTCGGCGACGTCCAGACCATCGCCGTCACCCGCGACCACTGGGGCACCGGACTCGGGGCCCGGCTCCTGACCGATCTGCTGCAGCACGCCACCGCCTTCGAATGCGACGAGGTGCTTCTGGAGGTGCGCGTGGACAACACCCGCGCCCAGAAGCTGTACGAGCGGTTCGGCTTCGAGCCGATCGGCTTCCGCCGCGGCTACTACCAGCCCGGCAACATCGACGCCCTCGTCATGCGCCTACACGTACAAGGAACCGATAACCATGGCTGACGAACCGCTCGTCCTCGGCATCGAGACGTCCTGCGACGAGACGGGCGTCGGCATCGTCCGCGGCACCACCCTGCTCGCCGATGCCGTCGCCTCCAGCGTCGACGAGCACGCGCGCTTCGGCGGCGTCGTGCCGGAGGTCGCCTCGCGCGCGCACCTGGAGGCGATGGTCCCGACCATCGAGCGCGCCCTGAAGGAGGCGGGGGTGACCGCCCGCGACCTCGACGGCATCGCGGTGACCGCCGGCCCCGGGCTCGCGGGCGCGCTGCTGGTGGGCGTCTCGGCGGCGAAGGCGTACGCGTACGCGCTGGACAAGCCGCTGTACGGCGTGAACCACCTGGCCTCGCACATCTGCGTCGACCAGCTGGAGCACGGCCCGCTGCCCGAGCCGACGATGGCGCTGCTGGTCTCCGGCGGCCACTCGTCGCTGCTGCTCGCGCCGGACATCACGAGCGACGTACGGCCGATGGGCGCGACGATCGACGACGCGGCGGGCGAGGCCTTCGACAAGATCGCGCGCGTCCTGAACCTGGGCTTCCCGGGCGGTCCGGTCATCGACCGGCTCGCGAAGGAGGGCGACCCGGCGGCGATCGCGTTCCCGCGCGGACTGAGCGGCCCGCGCGACCCCGCGTACGACTTCTCCTTCTCGGGCCTGAAGACGGCCGTCGCCCGCTGGATCGAGGCCAAGCGGAACGCGGGCGAGGACGTGCCCGTACGGGACGTCGCGGCGTCCTTCCAGGAGGCCGTGGTCGACGTGCTGACCCGCAAGGCCGTGCGGGCCTGCAAGGACGCGGGCGTCGACCACCTCATGATCGGCGGCGGTGTCGCGGCGAACTCGCGGCTGCGCGCGCTCGCGCAGGAGCGCTGCGAGCGGGCGGGGATCCGGCTTCGGGTGCCGCGGCCGAAGCTGTGCACGGACAACGGGGCCATGGTCGCGGCGCTCGGCGCGGAGATGGTCGCCAGGAACCGGCCGGCCTCGGACTGGGAGCTGTCCGCCGACTCCTCGCTGCCGGTGACGGACCCTCATGTGCCGGGCGCCCATCACCACGACCACGACCATGTGCACGAGATCAGCAAGGACAACCTGTACTCGTGACTCGTGAAGGGCAGCCCGCACTCATGACGGTCATCACCCTGATGTGGGAGGCGCGGGCGGCCGAGGGACGGGGCCCGGAACTGCTGGAGTGGGCGCGGACGCGGACCCTCGACGCCGCGCCCCTGCGGAGGGAGACCTTCCGGGCGCCGGGCGAGCGGGTCCTGGTGGTGACCTGGTGGGAGGCGCCGGGGGCCGACGCCGAGTTGCCGGAACTCCCCGAGCCGGCCGCGGACCTCGTCACGCGGCCGGTGCACCGCTGGCGCTTCGAGTCGCTCGACTTCCTCGGGGCCTGAATCCCGTTCCCCGGGACCGAATCCCGCACCTCCCGCACGCAACCTCGTACGCCTTTCGTCCATCAAGCAGGGCGAACCGGTTCAGGCGTACGGACATGAGGTGCAGGGGTGGGCGGGAACTTCACGGGGCGGCGGCGGGCTGCCGGGGCACTGCTCGCGGCAGGCCTCGTCTCCGGGCTGATATCGGGTTGCTCGACCCCTTCACAGGCGTCGTCGACCGCGCCCTCGTCCACCGCGTCGGCGCCCTCGGCCGCTCCCGGGAGCGCGTCACCGTCCGCGACCGGGCAGGGCTCCGCGGCCGGAGCAGGTGTTGATACCGCGGCGGCCTACCGCAAGTGGGGCATCGAGCCGCTCGCCGCGCCGCCCGCCCCGCCCGCGAAGAAGCCGGTGACGCTGCGCCCCGGCAGTGACGTACCCGTGATCAGCGAGATCCCGACCCAGGACAAGGTCGTCTTCATCACCGTCGACGACGGGGCCGAGAAGGACCCGGAGTTCGTGACGATGATGAGCGAGCTGAAGATCCCCTTCACGATGTTCCTCACCGACGCGGCCATCAGCAGCGACTACGGCTACTTCGAGCGGCTGCAGCGGCTCGGCAACGGAGTACAGAACCACACCCTCACCCACCCCAACCTGCGCACCCTGGGCCCCGCCGCCCAGAAGCGGGAGATCTGCGGCCAGCAGAACCGGCTGAAGCGGCACTACGGCACCACGCCGCGCCTCTTCCGCCCGCCCTACGGCAACTGGAACGAGGGCACCCGCGCGGCCGCCAAGGCCTGCGGCGTCGAGGCGATCGTGCTCTGGCGCGAGTCCATGCAGATCAAGAACATGCAGTACCAGCGCGGCGACAGGAAGCTGCACCCCGGCGACATCATCCTGGCCCACTTCCGGGGTCCCTCCGACCTGAAGGGCAGGACGATGACCGAGATGACGGCGAACATGCTGCGCCGCATCCAGGAGCAGGGCTTCACGGTCGCGCGCCTCGAGGACTACCTGTAAAAAATCTCGGGCGGCCGTGTCGATCGGCCCGGCCGCCGTTCGACGTACAGGGTGAGAGGCGGGGAACAACCCCCGCCGGCCCGACCCGAGGAGTCACCATGCCCCGCTACCTGACGATGGTCCGTGTCAACGAGGCCGAGATTCCCGCCGAGGGCCCCAGCCAGGAGCTCATGGAGCGGATGGGGAACCTGATCGAGGAGATGACCAAGGCCGGCGTCCTCCTGGACACCGCCGGGCTCACCCCGACCTCGCAGGGCACCCGCGTCACCTGGTCCGGTGGGAAGCTCACCGTCACCGACGGACCGTTCACGGAGTCCAAGGAGGTCGTCGGCGGTTACGCGATCATCCAGGCCAAGGACAAGGCCGAGGCCCTGGAGTGGACGAAGCGCTTCCTCCAGGTCCACGAGGACCACTGGAACGTCACCTCCGAGATCCGGGAGATCCTCGAGGGCTGAGCCGCCGATTGCCGCTGCGCCGCACGGGTGCTCTGATGGGTACCCGTGAGCGCACGAAACACGGTCGGCGGCCGGTCCGGTGGGCCCCGAGGGCCCGCTGAATCCGTCGAGACCGCCAAGACCGCCGAGACCGCCGAGACCGTCGAGACCGTCTTCCGGATCGAGTCGGCCCGGATCATCGCCGGCGTGACCCGGATCGTCCGGGACATCGGTATCGCGGAGGAGCTCGCGCAGGACGCCCTGGTCGCCGCGCTGGAACAGTGGCCGGAGTCGGGCGTCCCGGACAACCCGGGCGCCTGGCTCATGGCCACCGCGAAACACCGCGCGATCGATCTCGTACGCCGCCGTGAGACGTACGCGCGCAAGCTCGCCGAGATGGGCCGCGACCTGGAGACGGCGGCAGCGGCGTACGAACCGGACCCCGCCGACCTGGTCAGCGGCCCCGGCGACATCGACGACGACCTGTTGCGGCTCGTCTTCACCGCCTGCCACCCGGTCCTCTCCGCCGAGGCGCGCATCGCGCTCACGCTGCGCCTGCTCGGCGGCCTCACCACCGAGGAGATCGCCCGGGCCTTCCTCGCGCCCGAGCCGACCGTCGCGCAGCGCATCGTGCGTGCCAAGCGGACCCTGGCGAAGGCGAGCGTGCCCTTCGAGGTCCCGTACGGCGATGACCGCGCCGACCGCCTCTCCTCGGTGCTCGAGGTCATCTACCTCATCTTCAACGAGGGGTACGCGGCCACCGCCGGCGACGACTGGCTGCGCCCCGCGCTGTGCGAGGACGCCCTGCGGCTCGCCCGCGTGCTCACCGGCCTCATGCCCAAGGAGCCCGAAGTGCACGGCCTCGCCGCGCTCCTGGAGCTCCAGGCCTCCCGTACGACGGCCCGCACGGGTCCCGACGGCGAGCCCGTCCTCCTCGCCGACCAGAACCGCCGCCGCTGGAACCAGCTCCTCATCCGCCGCGGCTTCGCGGCTCTCGGCCGGGCGAACGCCGCGGGCGGCCCGCCCGGCCCGTACGCCCTCCAGGCCGCGATCGCCGCGTGCCACGCGCAGGCCGTGACGTACGAGGACACGGACTGGGCCACCATCGCCGCGCTGTACCGGCGCCTCGCCGCCGTCGCCCCCTCCCCGGTCGTCGAGTTGAACCGCGCGGTCGCCGTCTCGATGGCCGAAGGGCCGGAGCCAGGCCTCGCGATCGTGGACCGTCTCGCAGCCGAACCCGCCCTGAAGGACTACCACTTGCTGCCGAGCGTCCGCGGGGATCTGCTCGCCCGACTGGGCCGAGACGCCGAGGCCCGGGCGGAGTTCGAGCGGGCGGCGTCGCTGGCCCGCAACGCCCGGGAGCGCGAGCTGCTGCTCGCGCGAGCCCGTGAGGTCGTCGGAGACTGACGTCGGCCGACTGCGGAAGATCAACCATCGGTAATCTCGGGGCATGCCCCGCCGCGCCCCGCTGCCACCGCCGCCCCCGCCGCCCCCGCCCGAGCACATACGCACATGGCCCGGCCGGGATGCGCTGCTCGCCGACCGGGCGGCGGTGCTGGGGGACCTCGTGACGCGCCTCCTCGGGGTGCCGAGGCTGCTGCTGTTCCTGCTCGTGGTCGCCCTGCTGCAGCTCGGCTGGGGCTTCGGCGCCGGGCTGACCTCGCTGGGTCACGGTCTCGCGGATCCTCCGACCCTGCTCGTCATGGTGTTCGGCGGAGCGATCGGCGTCGGCATCATGGTTGCGGGCGGTCTTGCCGCCGGCTCCGGCATCCGGCGCGATCGCCGCATCCGCGAACTGCTCGCCCAGTGGGCCTCGTTGGACCGCGACCCGGCGGGCGACGCCCGCTTCCGCGCACCCGGCCCGAGCCTGTGCTGGTTCCTGGTCTCCTTCGCCGTCGGCGCCTTCGGGCTCTGGCTCTCCTTCGCGACCCCGGCGACCGCCCGCCCCGGCAGCTCGACGTACGGCGAGGTCGCGTACCTGATGGGCGTGGGCGCCATCCTCTGGGTGGCGGGCCTGATCGGCGCCGCGAAGGCGGTGGCCCTCTACCGCTGGGCCGTCCGTCTCACCACGGCCGCACCGTCTGCGAAGGCGCCCGGCGGGGTGCACCGCTGACCGCCCGGCGGTTGTCCCTCAGGACGACGCCGGCCCGCCGATCAGCATCGTCGGCGCGCCCGCCACGCGGGTCAGGAAGACCGTCGCCGCGTTCGGGCCCTTCGGCTTGACCTTGCGGCGGACCTCCTCCGGCTCGACCGCCGAGCCGCGCTTCTTCACGGTCAGGTTGCCGACCTCGCGCTCGTGCAGGAGGGCCTTCAACCTCTTCAGGTTGAAGGGGAGTTCGTCGGTGATCTCGTAGGCCGTGGCGTACGGCGTCGGGCGGAGCTCGTCCGCCGTGATGTACGCGATCGTCTCGTCGACGAGGCCGCCGACGAGGTCCTCGGCGACCTCGGCGACGAGATGCGCGCGGATGACGGCGCCGTCGGGCTCGTACAGATAGCGGCCGAGCTTGCGGACGGCGGGGTTCGGGAGGCCGCGGGAGGTGACGGTGGCGCCGGAGGGGAGGAGGGTGGCGCGGCGCGTGCCGGGGGTGACGGGGCTCGTGCCCGGGCCCGGGTCGTCGTGCCAGAGCACCGCCTCCTTCACGTCGCCGCCGTCCGAGATCCACTCCGCCTCGAAGTCGTCGGGGATCAGCTCGTGCGGGATGCCGGGCGCGATCTTGATGGCGCCGGTGCCGACCCGGCGGACCGCGTCGATCGCCCAGGACAGCGGCGGGGAGTACGCCTCCGGGTCGAAGATGCGGCCCCGGCCGCCGCGCCGGGCCGGGTCGATGAAGAGCGCCTCGGTGCCGCTGAGGTCGTGGTCCATGACGTCGGCGCAGGTGACCGTGATCAGCGGCGTGCCCTCCACCACCGTGTGGACATTGACCAGGGCGGTCTCGGCGGTGACCGGGTCCCGGTCGACGGCCTGTACGACGAAGCCGGCACGGGCGAGGGCGATCGCGTCGCCGCCGATGCCGCAGCACAGATCGGTGACGTCGACCGGGCCGATGTCCCGGAAACGCCTGGCGCGGTACGCGGCGACGGACGCACGGGTGGCCTGCTCGATCCCGTTCGGCGTGAAGTACATCCGGTACGCGTCCTCGGCGCCGAACTTCGCCACCGCCCGCTGCCGCAGCCGCGCCTGGGTGAGCGCCGCCGAGACCAGCTCCGCCGGGTGCTCGCGGCGCAGCCGGGTCGCGAGGGCGAGTTCCTCGGCCGGGTCGTAGTCGCGCAGGGCGGCGAGCAGGGCCTGCCCCTCGTCGCCGAGCAGCGGGCCGAGGTGGGGGAAGGAGACGTCGTTCACCCGGCCATTGTCGGCCAGGCGGGGGACGGTGCGGCGCCGGGCGGCGGTGTCGGGCCGTCGTGGCGGGGCTGCGCTGACAGGATGCGACGCCATGCAGCCTGTACGACAAAACGGAAATATGCGAAAAAGATCATCAGATCGGCACGTAGGGTCGGCCTGGTGGAACGGGCGCGTGCGGCAGCCCCGCCGCGCCCGGCGCGCGGCCCTGTCCCGGCATCGCCGCTGCACGGCGCTGGCCGCACTGCTCGTCGCCGCGGCCGCCTCCGCCTGTGCGGCCGAGCCGTCCAGCACGGCCACCACGGATCCGCGGGCCCCCAAGCCCGCCGCCCGTGGCGGGCCGGAGGCGGCAGCCGGCCCGGCCGGCGCGCTGTCCGCCTACGCGGAGCGGTCGAAGAAGGCCCATGCCGCCCGGGTCGCGGCCGCCAAGCGCTGGGGGCTCAGGAAGACACCGCTCGTCGCACCCCCGGCGCCCGCCGAGAAGCCCAAGATCACCACCCGCAAGGGCTTCGAGGTCGACGACCACGAGGGACTGCCGCCCGTCTTCACCACCGTGCCGACGACGGAGAAGGTCGTCTTCCTGACGATCGACGACGGGGCCGAGAAGGACCCCGAGCTGCTGAGGATGATGAGCGAGCTGGACATTCCCTACAGCGCGTTCCTCAGCGACTACCTCGTACGGGACGACTACGGGTACTTCGAGAAGATGCAGGACCGCGGTGTGTCCCTGCACAACCACACCCTCAACCACCCGTACCTGCCCGCGCTTTCGTACAGGAAGCAGAAGGAGGAGATCTGCGGGCAGCAGAAGAAGATCAAGAAGCACTTCGGGAAGCGTCCCCGGCTCTTCCGGCCGCCGTACGGGAGCTACAACGAGGACACGCTGCGGGCCGCCAAGTCGTGCGGGGTGAAGGCCGTGCCGCTGTGGGCCGCGGAGGCGTTCCCCGACCACATGGAATGGCGGGAGTGGGACCGCACGCTGCACCCCGGCGACATCATCCTCACGCACTTCCGCGGCAAGGAGCAGTGGAAGGGCAGCATGGCCGACATGGTCCGCCAGGTCATGAACGTCGCCACCGCGAAGGGGTACGCCGTGGCCCGGCTGGAGGACTACGTGTGAGTCATGCGCACCGGGCCGCGGGCCGCCCCGGTGGCGGCCGACGGCGGGCGGCCGGTGCGCCGCTCGTCCGTCAGTTGCCCGCACAGCCGTGGCAGCTCCCGCCGGGCGCTGTGGCAGACGCACCGGTCCCCGGCCGGCGCGGGCACCGGCCCGGGGTGTGTGCCGCGGTACTCCAGGGCGCCGGAGGAGAGCAGTCCGACGGTCAGCACGACGACCGCCAGGACCTGTGTGCCCGCCGTGATCCTGTGACCGCTGCGGACGAAGGCGTACGCGGTGAGGGCGATCAGCGCCGCGGCGATGCCGTAACCGATGTACGGACCCCAGTCCACCGACGGCGTCGGGGCGGCGTCCGCGGCCGCCTCCCGGCGTGGCCCAGGCGCGTCCCCGGGTGGTTTCCCCACGGGTTCCCCGCGATCCCGCCATGTCGCGAGGAACACGCACAAGGTGGTCACCGCGAGCGCGACGGCGTCCACGAAGAGCATGAACAGGGCGAGCGCGGCGTCGCCCCAGGGTGTGGCGGGGCCCCGGTGATGACCCTGCGGTGGCGGGGCCGTGGGCGGGACCGTGTCGGGCGACATCTCCGTACGGTCGTACGGAACGCGGTGCCGCGCCCCGTCGTTGTCCTGTCGGTGTCCGGATCGAGATCGGGCCGCGGCTTCGGGGGACCGGCCGCGGCACCTCCGCGCCGGCGGTGCTCGCCGCGCGGGGGATTGGCACTCCGCTTGACCGAGTGCTAATCGCGGTCATAGTCTCGGCTCTGGCACTCCCCACCGGAGAGTGCCAAACAGCGACGGGCAGGTCCGGCACCCGCGACGACGGATCGACCTGGTCGCCACCTCAGACAGTCAAACCCCGTGAGATCTCCGAAGGGGGAGGTCGGATCGTGACGACCACCAGCTCCAAGGTTGCCATCAAGCCGCTCGAGGACCGCATCGTGGTCCAGCCGCTCGACGCCGAGCAGACCACGGCCTCTGGCCTGGTCATTCCGGACACCGCGAAGGAGAAGCCCCAGGAGGGCGTCGTCCTGGCCGTCGGCCCGGGCCGCTTCGAGAACGGCGAGCGCCTGCCGCTCGACGTCAAGACCGGCGATGTCGTGCTCTACAGCAAGTACGGCGGCACCGAGGTGAAGTACAACGGCGAGGAGTACCTCGTCCTCTCGGCCCGCGACGTGCTCGCGATCGTCGAGAAGTAATTCACCGGCAGATTTGCTTTGAGCCGCGCCCCTGGCCCCCGCATCGTAAGAAGCCGGGCGGTCCGGGGCGCGGTTCGTTTTGAGAGGACTTGAGAAGCTCCATGGCGAAGATCCTGAAGTTCGACGAGGACGCCCGTCGCGCCCTTGAGCGCGGCGTCAACAAGCTCGCCGACACGGTCAAGGTGACGATCGGCCCCAAGGGCCGCAACGTCGTCATCGACAAGAAGTTCGGCGCCCCCACCATCACCAACGACGGTGTCACGATCGCCCGCGAGGTCGAGATCGAGGACCCGTACGAGAACCTCGGCGCCCAGCTGGTGAAGGAGGTGGCGACCAAGACCAACGACATCGCGGGTGACGGCACCACCACCGCCACCGTGCTCGCCCAGGCCCTGGTCCGCGAGGGTCTGCGCAACGTCGCCGCCGGTGCCTCCCCGGCCGCCCTGAAGAAGGGCATCGACGCCGCGGTCAAGGCCGTCTCCGACGAGCTGATCGCCACCGCGCGTCCGATCGAGGAGAAGTCCGACATCGCCGCCGTCGCCGCGCTGTCCGCCCAGGACCAGCAGGTCGGCGAGCTCATCGCCGAGGCGATGGACAAGGTCGGCAAGGACGGTGTCATCACCGTCGAGGAGTCCAACACCTTCGGCCTGGAGCTCGACTTCACCGAGGGCATGGCCTTCGACAAGGGCTACCTCTCCCCGTACATGGTGTCCGACCAGGAGCGTATGGAGGCCGTCCTCGACGACCCGTACATCCTGATCAACCAGGGCAAGATCTCCTCGATCCAGGACCTGCTGCCGCTGCTGGAGAAGGTCATCCAGGCCGGTGGCTCCAAGCCGCTGCTGATCATCGCCGAGGATGTCGAGGGCGAGGCGCTCTCCACCCTCGTCGTCAACAAGATCCGCGGCACCTTCAACGCGGTCGCGGTCAAGGCCCCCGGCTTCGGTGACCGCCGCAAGGCGATGCTGCAGGACATGGCCACCCTCACCGGTGCCACCGTCATCGCCGAGGAGGTCGGCCTCAAGCTCGACCAGGCCGGTCTGGACGTGCTGGGCACCGCCCGCCGCGTGACGATCTCCAAGGACGACACGACCATCGTCGACGGTGGCGGCAGTCACGAGGACGTCCTCGGCCGCGTCAACCAGATCAAGGCCGAGATCGAGACCACGGACTCCGACTGGGACCGCGAGAAGCTGCAGGAGCGTCTGGCGAAGCTCGCCGGCGGCGTCTGCGTCATCAAGGTCGGCGCCGCCACCGAGGTGGAGCTGAAGGAGAAGAAGCACCGTCTCGAGGACGCCATCTCGGCGACCCGCGCCGCGGTCGAGGAGGGCATCGTCTCCGGCGGTGGCTCCGCGCTCGTCCACGCCGTCAAGGTCCTGGAGGACAATCTCGGACTGGCCGGCGACGAGGCCACCGGTGTCGCGGTCGTCCGCCGCGCCGCCGTCGAGCCGCTGCGCTGGATCGCCGAGAACGCCGGTCTTGAGGGCTACGTCATCACCGCGAAGGTGGCGGAGCTGGAGAAGAGCAACGGCTTCAACGCCGCGACCGGCGAGTACGGCGACCTGGTGAAGGCCGGCGTCATCGACCCGGTCAAGGTCACGCGCTCCGCGCTGGAGAACGCCGCGTCGATCGCCTCCCTGCTGCTCACCACCGAGACGCTCGTGGTGGAGAAGAAGGAAGAGGAGCCGGCGGAGGCGGGCCACGGCCACGGTCACGGCCACTCCCACTGACGCACCGCGACCGGCCTGACCGGCCGGCCCGGTTCTGACGCGCTCAGGCTCGAGAAGGCCCCCGTTCCCGGAGAGGGAGCGGGGGCCTTCCGCGTGCCGAGCCGTACCAGGTCGTGCCGCGCCGTGCGTGGGCGCGGCGGCTACATCTCGAGCACGCCGAGCTGGCCCATCAGGCCGAGCCGGTCGTACTGCCACCAGCTCTCGCAGATCCTGCCCTCGCGGCACCGCTGCACGGTCGTCCCGGTCATCGTCACCTGCTTGCCGGTCGCGGTGACCCCCATGAACTCGCCCTTGTGCAGGCCGGTCCAGCTCCAGCGTGTGCATACGCGGTCCTCGTCGGAGATCTGGTCCTCGACCGTGAAGCCGAAGTCGAACCCCTCTTTCCACGCGGCGACTTCCTTGCGGAGCCCCTCCACGCCGACGACGTCCTGCGCGTTGGCGGGATCGTGGTCGAGGTAGTCGTCGGTGAGCAGTTCGCCGAGGAGGGCGGCATCACCGCTCGGCAGGGCCTCCATGAAGAACCTGCGGCAGGCCGCCCCGTTCAGCTGCTCGTCCCTGATCACCTCCAGGTCGGTGAACGTCGGCAGGCCGTCGCACAGGGCCACCATCTCCTGGAAGATCCGGTCGGTCTCGGGCATGTTGGAGTTCTTCATCGCCTCTTCGTACGAGGGGAACTCGACGATCTCCACGACGTGGGTCGCATCGGAGCGGTCCGTGCCGAGGAGGCTGTGCGTCGCGGTGCGCCTGCCCTTGGTCTGCTCGATCCAGGTGTCCATGAGCCGGTTCAGCTCGTCCACGCGATCCGTCTTGCAGTCGATCAATTGTATGAATGTCATGGCGTCACACCCCGGAGGTCGCTGGGATACGCCCATCTTAGTGAGAAATGCCCCTTACGGCCGATTATGCGGAGGGGTTGCCGTCACCCGCCCCGCACGACGCCCGGACGTTCAGCCGTGGGAGCAGCGTCACATGCCGCCGCGGCTCGTCCGCGGACTGCGCCGCGCCGCCCGTCAGCCGCTCGATCAGCAACTCCGTGGCGTGCCGCCCCACATGACGCTTCGGCGGGGCAACGGCCGTGAGCGGTGTGCCGGCGAGCGCCGCGACCTCGTCGTCGTACGCGATCAGGGCAAGATCCTGCGGTACCCGCAGACCCAGCTCGGCCAGGCGCTGCACCATCTGGATCGCGTCCACGTCGTTGTGCACGAGCGCCGCCGTCGCCTTCCCCGACTCCACTGCCGCCCGCAGTGCCTGCGCTGCCGCCTCGAAGCCCTCGGGGTCCTGCTCGGCCGGCACCGAATCGATCACCGGCGCGGGCGCGCGCAGCCCGAGCGCCCCCAGCGCCTCCCCGTACCCGGAGCGCACGGCCAGCGCCGTCGGGCTGTCCGCGCGTGCCACCAGCAGCGGAGTCCCGTGCCCGAGCCCCACCAGGTGGCGCACGGCGAGCAGCACCCCGTGCCGGTGGTCGGACGACACCCGGTCCAACTCCTCCAGCGCGCTCCCCGGCGCCGGCCGGCGCTCCAGCAGCACAGCGGGTACGGGCAGTTCGGTGATCCAGCCCCCGTGCTCGGCCGGGTCGTCCGGGCCGCGCCACCCCGGCGCGATCAGCAGCCCCTGGGCGCCCGCCTCCAGCAGCCCTTCGGTGCGCGCCCGGTCCTCGGCCGGCCGGTAGTCGGAGATGCGCAGGACGAGCCGTGCCCCGGCGCGCGCGGCCGCCTCGCTCGCGCCCCGGATCACCTCCGCGAAGTAGTACGTCGCCGAGGGCGCGAGCATTCCGAGCACCAGGCCGCCCCCGTCCGGGGGCTGCTGGGGGAGCGCGTGCCGCTCGGGCCACGACACCGACCCGTGGGCCCGGTCCAGCAGCCCTTGCTCGGCGAGCGCCTCCACGTCCCTGCGTACGGTCACCGCGGACACCGTGAGCCGCTCCGCGAGGTCGGACAGGCGCACGGTGCCGTGCTCCCGCACCAGATCCAGCAGTCGGTCGTGACGTTGGGCAGCACTTGCGCGCATGAACCCCCCTTGCAGTGTGGTGGCCGGGTGAGCCAGACATTAATGCAATGTGATCGAACGGCAAGACTTTCGATCATTCGCTCGAACGTATTGACCTTCGATCAGCCCGCGATCATGATGCGGATCATGCCCGCGCCGTCCGAGAACCGTGAGCTGAGCCCCTACACCGGCTGGACCCGCGCCCACTGGGAGGCCGTCGCGGACGAACTCCTGCTGGCCGTGCGCCCGTATGCCTCGCCGCACCACGGACTCGTCAACCTCCCCGGCCCGCGCCCCAGTTGCTCCGGGCCGCTGTCGGACGGTCTCGAAGGGTACGCCCGTACGTTCCTGCTCGCCGCATTCCGTGTCGCCGGGGCCGGCGGCGACGATCCGCACGGCCACCTCGCGCGGTACGCGGAAGGGCTCGCCTCCGGCACCTCGGACACGTACGGCACCTCCGGCACGTACCGCACCGACGCCTGGCCCCGCATCGCCGACGTCCCCCAGGCGATCGTCGAATCCGCCTCCGTCGCCCTCTCCCTGCGCCTCACCCGCCCCTGGCTCTGGGACACCCTCGACGAGCGCACCCGGCAGCGGGCCGTCGACCGGCTGCTGCCCGCCCTCCGCCCCTCCCCGGTCGACAACAACTGGTGGCTCTTCGGCCTCACCGTCGCCGGCTTCCTCCAGGACGCCGGCATCGAGACCGACCGCGCGCAGCGGACGATCGACCGCTCGCTCGCCCGGATCGAGGAGTGGTACGCGGGCGACGGCTGGTACAGCGACGGCGCGGGCCGGTCCTTCGACCACTACAACGGCTGGGCCCTGCACCTCTATCCCGTCCTGCACGCCCATCTCGCGGGCGACAGGGAGCTCCTCGACCGCTACGGTCCGCGCCTGCGCTCCCATCTCGACGGCTTCGCCCGCCTCTTCGGCGCCGACGGCTCACCGATGCCGTACGGCCGCTCGCTCACGTACCGCTTCGCCGCCGCGGCCGCCCCCTGGCTCGGCGCCCTCACCGGCCACACGCCCCTCACCCCCGGCGCCACCCGCCGCCTCGCCTCCGGCGCCGTGCGCCACTTCCTCGACCGGGGCGCCACCGACGGCCGGGGACTGCTCACGCTCGGCTGGCACGGCCCGTACGCACCCGTCCTCCAGAGCTACTCGGGACCGGCATCGCCCTACTGGGCCTCGAAGGGCTTCCTCGGCCTGCTCCTGCCGCCCGGCCACCCCGTGTGGACCGACCGCGAGGAGCCGCTGCCCGCGGAGACCGGGGACGCCGTCACGGCCATCGCCCCGGCCGGCCTGCTCATCCAGTCGACCGCCGCCGACGGGGTCGTACGCCTCCACAACCACGGAACCGGGCCCGCCGGTGACACCGGTGGCGAGGACGACCCCTGCTACGCGCGCTTCGCGTACTCGACCCGCACCGGCCCGGTCACCGGGCAGACGGAATCCGACGACAACCACTTCGCCCTGGTCGTCGGCGGAAGGCCCACCTCACGCGGCCCCGCCGAGCCGCAGGGATCCGGCCCCGGCTGGGCCGCGTCCGCCCACACTCCGTGCCCCGGCGTCCGGGTCCACTCCCTGACGCTCGCCCACGGCCGCGCCGAGGTCCGCGCCCATCTCGTCGTCGGGGCGCCCGACGGAACTCCCGTACGCCAGACGGGCTGGGCCACCACCCCCGACGGCCCCACCGCCCAACTTCAGCCGGTGCACGGCTACACGGTGCGCACCGCGTCCGACACCGGCTCGACCCTCCAGGGCCCGGGCTCCCGTACCGCCGCGCTCCACGGCACGACCGGCGGACCGGAATCGCTCTTCGTCGCGCTCGCCTCGCTCACCGACGAGCCCGATCCCGCGCCCGTCGTCTCCCTGGCCGCCGTCGAGGTCACCGGCACCCGCACCCTCACGGTGACCTGGCCGGACGGGACTACTTCGGTCCGTACTTGCGGCCCGCCTTGGAGCTGACCCCGCCCAGCAGACCGCGCGGCGCCAGCTTCACCACGCCCATCAGCGCCTTGTAGCGCGGATCGGGGATGGACACCGTCTTCCCGCGCGCCAGGTCGGCCAGCGCCGCCGACACCAGCTTGTCGGCATCCAGCCACATCCAGCCCGGAATGCTGTCCGTCCCCATCCCGGCCCGCTGGTGGAACTCGGTCCGTACGAAGCCGGGGCACAGCGCCATCAGCCGCACCCCCGTCCCCGCCAGATCGCGCGCCGCGCCCTGCGTGAACTGCACGACCCACGCCTTGGACGCGCCGTAGGTCCCGCGCGGCACGAACGCCGCCACCGACGCGACGTTCACCACCCCGCCGCGACCGCGCTCGCGCATCGCCCCGGCCGCCGCCGACGTCAGCCGCAGCACCGCCTCGCAGTGCACCTTCAGCATCCGCAGTTCGTCGGCCATGGACACTTCCAGGTACCGGCCCTTGTTGCCGAACCCGGCGTTGTTCACCAGCAGATCCACGGGCCGCTTCCGGTCCGAGAGGCGGGCCTCGACCGAGGCGATCCCGGCTTCCTCGGCGAGGTCCGCGGACAGGACCTCCGCCTCGATGCCGTGCCGGTCGTGGAGCTCCGTGGCCTGCTCCTGGAGCCGCTCGGTGTCCCGTGCCACCAGGACCAGATCGTGCCCGTCCGCCGCGAGCCGGCGCGCGAAGGCGGCCCCGATGCCCGCGGTCGCGCCCGTAATCAGTGCTGTCGTCATACGCGGCACGTTAGTGCCCCGCGTACGCGTGCGACGCACCCGACCGCCCGGCCCGGCGCCGTGCTGCACCGGCCGGGCTACGCCCCGTACTTGGCCAGGTACCTCCTGGCGTCGGCGAGTTGCTCGGGGTGGAGCGCGTCCCCGGCCGCGAGCACGCGCGGCAGCAGCGACCGCTCGGTCGTCCCCGCCCGGAAGGACAGCGCGACCGTCACGTCGTGGTCCGGCCGGTGCACGATCTCGATCGCGTCGCCCGCCCGGATCTCACCCGGCGCGACGATCCGCAGATACGCTCCCGGGGCAGCCGTCCGCGTGAACCGCTTGACCCACCCCTTCTCGCCGAGGTGGCCCGCGAACGTACGGCACGGAATCCGGCCGGACGTGACCTCGAGGACCAGCTGCGTGCCGATCCGCCACCGCTCCCCGATGAGGGCGCCGGTCACATCGAGCCCGGACGTGGTCAGGTTCTCGCCGAAGGCCCCGTTGGGCAGCGGGTGGCCCAGCTCGCTCTCCCAGAGGTCGAGGTCCTCGCGCGCGAAGGCGTACACCGCCTGGTGCGTCCCGCCGTGGTGCCGCAGGTCGCAGACCGTGTCCCCGGCGACGCCGCTCGCGCCCGTGCCCTTGGGTCCCGGATCGGCCACCCGCACCGGGCCGTCCGCCGGCCGCTTGTCGATCCCCGTGATGCCCTCGGGATGGTCGGTGTACTCGACGGCCTTCGGCCGTCCGACGTTCACGGTCAGAAGTTTCATACCGGTGACGCTAACCCCGCCCCCGGGCCGACGTCCCCAAAGTTTTCCTCGTATATTTCGCCGGGACCCCAAGTGCCCCTTATGCTCAAGAGGTGATCGAGGCCCGCCATCTCCGTGTCCTGCGCGCTGTCGCCGCCACCGGTTCCTTCTCCGCGGCGGCGCGCGAGCTGGGCTGCACCCAGCCCGCCGTCAGCCAGCAGATGAAGGCCCTCGAAACGTCCGCCGGCACCCCCCTGTTGATCCGGACCGGCCGCGAGATGCGCCTCACCCAGGCCGGCGAGGTCCTGGTGCGCCACGCCGCCGGAATCCTGGCCGGGCTGACAGCCGCGGAGGAGGAGGTCGCGGCGATCGCGGGTCTGCGCGCGGGCCGGGTGCGTCTGGTGTCGTTCCCCAGCGGCAGCTCCACGCTGGTGCCCACCGCGCTCGCCGCTCTGCGCGCGGCGCACCCCGGCACCCGGGTCTCGCTCGTCGAGGCCGAGCCGCCGCGCTCCGAGGAGATGCTGCGCGAGGGCGACTGCGATGTGGCGCTGGCCTTCCGCTACGGCCCGGCGGGCGCGGAGTGGGAGGACCTGGTCGTACGGCCGCTGCTGAGCGACCGGCTCGTCGGCCTGGTGCCCGAGGGGCACCGGCTCGCGGACGCGGGTGCGGTCTCCATCGCCGATCTGGCGGACGAGCCCTGGATCGCGGGCTGCCCGCGCTGTCGCCGCCAACTCGTGGCGGTCTGCGAGGAGTCCGGGTTCACGCCCAGGATCGACTTCGCCACGGACGACTACCCGGCCGTCGTCGGACTCGTCGGCGCCGGTCTCGGCGTGGCGGTGCTGCCGGAGCTGGCACTGGAGTCGGTGCTGCCCAAGGGCGCTCGTACGGTCACGGTGGAGCCGTCCGTGCAGCGCGAGATCGTCGCACTGACCCTTCCCGATCTGGCCCAGGTCCCGGCGGTCGCGGCCACCCTCGACCGGCTGGCACTCGCCGCGGCGCGCTGAACCGCGCCTCCTCGGCGTGCCCCTGCCCCCTTCGCTCTCATGCGCGCCCCCAACTCCACCCCCTCCGCGCACTCCTGGCTCACCGGCGCGCCCAACTCCCGCTCCCCTTGGCGCGCTCCTGCTCACCGGCGCGCAAAACCCCTGCTCCCCTTGGCGCCTGACGCTGGGCCGGACGGCGCAGGAACGTTTCTTCGGTTTCTTGGAACGGTGGTCGTACGTCAACCGTGACCTGAGACGCCTCCCGCGCTCGACGCCGGGATCAGCCGGTTCCGGGCCCGCCCCATGAGCTCCTCACGCTCGTCCTCCGTCAGTCCGCCCCATACCCCGTAGGGCTCCCGCACTGCCAGTGCGTGCGCCGCGCACTCCGCGCGCACCGGGCACCTCATACAGACCTCTTTCGCCGAGTTCTCGCGCGCGCTCCTTGCCGCGCCGCGTTCCCCCTCGGGATGGAAGAAGAGCGAGCTGTCGACCCCACGGCACGCCGCGAGCAACTGCCAGTCCCACAGATCGGCGTTCGGTCCGGGAAGGCGGGAGAAATCTGCCATAGCGCATGTCCCCTTTAGCCGTGCTGAGTGGATGCCTGAAGCTCCGACCGTACATCTACGGTGTAAGTAGATGTAAATATGACTCATTGCGAATCTAGCCACAGACACCAGCAAAAGGGAAGAAAAGCCGCTAAATGGGGCATACCCACCAGGTGACGCGTCGATGAGCTGTGTCGCTCTGCTCCGTACGTAGGTCCTCACGTAGAGTGCCGAAGGTGCCCGTCGCACCCGTAACTCTTTCGAGTGACCGTCGTTGAGAGTGCGGAGGCGGTTGAGAGAACAAGCACTCGGGCAGGTGTCCGGGAGCGTCAACCGCACAGGTGACGATACGTAACCAGCCTGGAGGCTCAAGGTGACGCGCATCAGCTGCGGAGGGCGGCCATGACATCCGTCCTCGTCTGCGACGACTCCCCGCTCGCCCGAGAGGCGCTCCGTCGCGCGGTCGCAACCGTGCCCGGCGTAGAGCGTGTGACGACCGCGGCCAACGGCGAGGAAGTCCTCCGCCGCTGGGGGGCCGACCGCTCGGACCTGATTCTGATGGACGTACGCATGCCCGGACTGGGCGGCGTCGAGACCGTGCGACGGCTGCTGTCCGCCGACCCGGGTGCCCGGATCATCATGCTCACCGTCGCCGAGGACCTGGACGGCGTCGCGCTCGCCGTGGCGGCAGGCGCCCGTGGCTATCTGCACAAGGACGCCTCGCGCGCCGAGCTGCGGGCCACGGTCACCCAGGCACTCGCCGACCCGACCTGGCGGCTCGCCCCGCGCCGGCTGCGCTCGGCCGAGATGGGCGCCGCGCCCACGCTCACCGCGCGCGAGATCCAGGTGCTGGAGGGCATGAGCCACGGCAGGTCCAACGCCGAGATCGGGCGCGAGCTGTTCCTCTCCGAGGACACGGTGAAGACGCACGCCAGGCGGCTGTTCAAGAAACTGGGCGCCTCGGACCGGGCGCACGCCGTAGCGCTCGGATTCCGCTGGGGCCTGGTCCGCTGAGCCGTGCCGAGCGCACGGCCGTCCCCGCCCGCCGACCGGTGGGCGGGGCGACCGCAGCCCGTGGGCACACGTTTCCCGCGACATGCCGCATCCTTGAGGGTGTGGAGTTCCTCGGGGACGAGTCGGTCGAGCGCAAGGGGAGGGCGCAGGAGATGACTTCCGGCGTACCTGCTCATAACGCTTCGGTGCACAACTACGGACGCAGTGCCACGGAGCAGCGGCAGTCAAGGCACCATGGACCGATGCGCAACGACGAGGCGGCGAATGCCCACGGGGCCATCGGTGCACTCGTTCTGCGTGCCGTCGACGGCGACGAGCAGGCCACCCATGACCTGCTGGCCCATGTGCACCCGCTGGCGCTGCGCTATTGCCGCACCCGGCTGAACCGGTTGCCGGGTGATGCCCGCCACTTCGTGGAGGACCTCGCGCAGGAAGTCTGTGTCGCGGTCCTCATGGCGCTTCCGCGCTACAAGGACACCGGACGCCCGTTCGAAGCATTCGTGTTCGCCATCGCCGCGCACAAGGTCGCCGATCTGCAGCGTGCCGCCATGCGGCACCCCGGATCGACGGCCGTCCCGTCCGACGAGATGCCCGAGCGTCCCGACGACTCGCTCGGCCCCGAGGAACGGGCACTGCTCAGCGACGACGCGGAGTGGGCCAAGAAGCTCCTCGCCAATCTGCCCGAGAACCAGCGGGAACTGCTGGTGCTGCGGGTCGCCGTCGGGCTCACCGCCGAGGAGACCGGGCAGATGCTCGGGATGTCGCCGGGGGCGGTCCGGGTGGCGCAGCACAGGGCGCTGAGCCGGCTGCGGGCGCTGGCGGAGCAATGACCGTCCGCGTGCGTACGTCACACGTCGCGTCACACGCGGCGCGTGCGGCACGTACCGTTGTGTTCGTACGTCACATACGTGCGAACACACAAATATTCTGACTGATCTTGATCGTGGAATGAGACACCAGCGGAGCCCGTTAGCATGGACATCCGCACCGATCAAGGCCATTTGGGGAAGGTGTCATGACCAACGTCGACGGAGTGCCCGATAAATTCGCGACACTCGGGCTGACCTACGACGATGTGCTGCTGTTGCCGGGTGCGTCGGAAGTGCTTCCGAACGCGGTCGACACCTCGTCCCGTGTCTCAAGGAACGTCCGGGTGAACATCCCGCTGCTCTCCGCGGCGATGGACAAGGTCACCGAGTCGCGGATGGCGATTGCCATGGCGCGCCAGGGCGGCGTGGGCGTGCTGCACCGCAATCTGTCCATCGAGGACCAGGTGAACCAGGTCGACCTGGTCAAGCGTTCCGAGTCCGGCATGGTCACCGACCCGATCACGGTGCACCCCGATGCCACGCTCGCCGAGGCCGACGCCCTGTGCGCCAAGTTCCGTATCAGCGGCGTGCCGGTCACGGACGCCACGGGCAAGCTGCTCGGCATCGTCACCAACCGCGACATGGCTTTCGAGACGGTCCGCACGCGCCAGGTGCGCGAGGTCATGACCCCGATGCCCCTGGTCACCGGCAAGGTCGGCATCTCCGGCGTGGACGCCATGGAGCTGCTGCGCCGCCACAAGATCGAGAAGCTTCCGCTGGTCGACGACGCGGGCATCCTCAAGGGCCTGATCACGGTCAAGGACTTCGTCAAGGCCGAGCAGT
The DNA here is from genome assembly GCF_042730885.1 of Streptomyces sp. NPDC059909. Classification (NCBI taxonomy): domain Bacteria; kingdom Bacillati; phylum Actinomycetota; class Actinomycetes; order Kitasatosporales; family Streptomycetaceae; genus Streptomyces; species Streptomyces sp. NPDC059909. Next base: position 26,484 of record NZ_JBHWKX010000050.1, on the reverse strand, counting down.
ATCCCCATGCGGCAAAGGACTCCGAGGGCCGTCTGCTCGTCGGCGCGGCGGTCGGCGCCAGCCCGGAGGCCCTGGAGCGGGCCCAGGCGCTCGCTGGTGCGGGCGTCGACTTCCTCATCGTCGACACCTCGCACGGGCACAACAGCAACGCCCTCAACTGGATGGCGAAGATCAAGTCGAGCGTGGCCGTCGACGTCATCGGCGGGAACGTGGCGACACGTGACGGTGCTCAGGCCCTGATCGACGCAGGTGTGGACGGCGTCAAGGTCGGTGTCGGCCCCGGCTCCATCTGTACGACCCGTGTGGTCGCCGGTATCGGTGTCCCGCAGGTCACGGCGATCTACGAGGCGGCGCTGGCCGCGCGGGCGGCGGGCGTTCCGGTCATCGGTGACGGCGGCCTGCAGTACTCCGGCGACATCGGCAAGGCCCTCGCCGCCGGCGCCGACACGGTGATGCTGGGCAGTCTCCTCGCGGGCTGCGAGGAGTCCCCGGGCGAGCTGCTCTTCATCAACGGCAAGCAGTTCAAGTCCTACCGCGGCATGGGATCGCTCGGCGCCATGCAGTCGCGCGGCCAGGGCCGCTCGTACTCCAAGGACCGCTACTTCCAGGCCGAGGTGGCCTCCGACGACAAGCTCGTCCCGGAGGGCATCGAGGGCCAGGTGCCCTACCGCGGTCCGCTCGCGGCCGTGCTCCACCAGCTGGTCGGCGGTCTGCGCCAGACCATGGGCTACGTCGGGGCGGCCGCCATCGACGAGATGGAGACCAAGGGCCGCTTCGTGCGGATCACCTCGGCGGGGCTCAAGGAGAGCCACCCGCACGACATCCAGATGACGGTCGAGGCGCCGAACTACAGCGCCAAGTAACCGCACGAGAGCACGACGGCATGCAGGAAGTCGTCGCACGGACGTGCCAGGGGCGGTCCCGGGGTTTACCGGGGCCGCCCCTGCGGCATGCGTCGGCGATACTGGTAGGCGCAGACGTAGAGGGAAAGGCCACACATCGTGACTGAGATCGAGATCGGGCGCGGCAAGCGCGGCCGCAGGGCGTACGCGTTCGACGACATCGCCGTCGTACCGAGCCGGCGCACCCGGGACCCCAAGGAGGTCTCGATCGCGTGGCAGATCGATGCCTACCGCTTCGAGCTGCCCTTCCTGGCCGCTCCCATGGACTCCGTCGTCTCCCCGCAGACCGCGATCCGCATCGGTGAGCTGGGCGGCCTCGGTGTGCTGAACCTCGAGGGCCTGTGGACCCGGTACGAGGACCCGCAGCCGCTGCTCGACGAGATCGCGGAGCTGCCGACCGAGGCCGCGACCCGCCGCCTCCAGGAGATCTACGCCGCCCCGATCAAGGAGGAGCTGATCGGGCAGCGCCTGAAGGAGGTGCGCGACTCGGGCGTCGTCACGGCCGCCGCACTCTCGCCGCAGCGCACCGCGCAGTTCTCCAAGGCCGTCGTCGACGCGGGTGTGGACCTCTTCGTCATCCGCGGTACGACCGTCTCGGCCGAGCACGTCTCGGGTGCCGCGGAGCCGCTGAACCTGAAGCAGTTCATCTACGAGCTCGACGTCCCGGTCATCGTCGGCGGCTGCGCCACGTACACCGCTGCCCTGCACCTGATGCGCACGGGCGCGGCGGGCGTCCTCGTCGGCTTCGGCGGCGGCGCCGCGCACACCACGCGCAACGTGCTGGGCATCCAGGTCCCGATGGCCACCGCCGTCGCCGATGTCGCCGCGGCCCGCCGCGACTACATGGACGAGTCCGGCGGCCGGTACGTGCACGTCATCGCCGACGGCGGCGTCGGCTGGTCCGGCGACCTCCCGAAGGCCATCGCCTGCGGTGCGGACGCCGTGATGATCGGCTCCCCGCTGGCCCGCGCGACGGACGCGCCCGGCCGCGGCCACCACTGGGGCATGGAGGCCGTCCACGAGGACGTCCCGCGCGGCAAGCTCGTCGACCTGGGCATCGTGGGCACGACGGAGGAGATCCTCACCGGCCCGTCGCACTCCCCGGACGGCTCGATGAACTTCTTCGGCGCGCTGAAGCGGGCCATGGCGACGACGGGCTACAGCGAGCTCAAGGAGTTCCAGCGCGTCGAGGTGACGGTCGCGGACTCGCAGCACAAGCGCTGACGCCGGTCCGCACGTGCCGTACACGAGCTGTGCGTGACCCGTACGTGGGCGAGGGGCCCGGCACCTGACGGTGCCGGGCCCTTTCGTCATCCGCCGTACCCCTGCCTGCGCCGGTACCAGGTGCGGCCCAGGAGGAACAGCACTCCGCCTTCCAAGAGCCACAGGATGGCGATGTAGACCCGGTCGGGCGACGGGGTGACCGCCGGGTCGAACTCGTCGGCCGTCCCGATGACGGCGACGAGCCCCCAGAACAACGCCACGGCGGCGAACAGCCACAGCGCCGCCGTCGACTTCCAGCCCGGGGCCGGCCGCGCCGCCTCGCGCGGCACCGCGGGCTGCGGGATCCGGTCGGGGGAGCGGGCCGGCATCGGGATGACCACCTGCGCCGGCACGGCGGCGTCGATGGGTGCGAGCTCCGCGGGGGACACGCGGTACAGCGTCGGTTCGACGGAGATGCTGAGCCCGTCCCTGGCGATGAGGCGGCGGCCGCCGTCCGGATACGCGAGCATCGCTGCGCACTCGGAATAGCGGACGCTGACCTGGTTGCGGGGCGAGCCGAGGCTCACGCCCTCGCGGCCGATGATCAGCGCGGTCTGGGAGTCCGTGCGATAGGCGTAGCGGCGGCCGGTGAGCAGCTCCGGGGAGCCACTGGGGGCCTCGTGGAAGCCCGCCCAGTCGGCGCCCCGGTAGCCCGGGACCTTGAGCAGCGCGTTTCCCCAGACCTCGCGCGCCACCTCATGGAGGTCCTCGACCGTGACCGCGTGCAGCTCGGCGATGTGCTCGTCGTCACCGGGCACGGGGTGGCCGGTGAGCACACCGAGCGCCTGGCTCGGCAGCTTCGCGGCGGCCAGATCGGGGATCTCGTACGCCTTGAGCCGCGCATTGCGTGCGGCGTCCAGATCGGCCTGCTGGATGCGACCGGCCCGCAGCGCGGCGAGTGTGTCGATGAAGCCGCCGACCACCGCGTCCTGCTTCTTCGGGAGCGAGTCGGACAGAGCGGTGATCGTCGCGAACTCGGCGTCACGCGGGCTGTAGTCGCACTCGGCGGTGTACGAGTAGCCGCCCTCCTGGCGCAGATCGCGGTAGAGCGCCTTGCCGAACACGTCGGCGAACAGGCTTGCGGCCGTGCTGCGCCGGACGACGGCGTCGAGGACGACGACGCCGTCGTCGCCCTCGAAGTACGCGGGAGTGTGCGGCAGGGCGGACGTCGGCGCGGGGAGCGGATGCCGCGGGCCCGACGGCAGCGTCAGGTCGAGGCCCTCCGGCACGGTGTCGCTGGTGATCCACAGGACGGCGTTCTCCCGGGTGAACCGGGTCGCGGCCCAGTCCCGTACCGCCGTCGCGTCGATCCGCCACAGGCCGAGCTCCTGGTAGCTCGGCAGACCGTAGCCCTGGGCCCCGTAGCGCCACAGGGGCATGTCGTACGCCGGGCCGCTGCTGCGGCCCGCCGCTTCGGTGCGCAGGATCTCCTTCTCGGTCTCCAGCCGCTCCAGCGGGAGGTCGCGCAGAGCGGCGCAGACACCGTTGAGGTACTCGACGACCTCGGAGGGGTCGCCCGTGACATGGAAGTGGGTGAAGGTCCCGGCGGTCGCGCCGTTGTAGTGCAGATCGCCGACGCCGTGCCGGTGCAGCGCCAGATGCTCCACCAGATGGGTGATTCCGCGGGTGGCGAGGGTCTCGTCGGCGCTGCCGACGCGGAAGAAGAGTCCGGCGCTCACCGGGCCGGGGCGGTGTGCGAGCAGGGTGCGGATGCCGTCGACCTCGGTCTCGCGGATGCCTTCGGTCATGGGTCAGCCCTTCGCGAGCGAGGTCTTGCGGTGCTGCTTGAACGTGGCGGCCGGATCCCCCAGGTAGTCCCAGGGGTGCTTGCTGGCGCGGTCGCCGAGCACGCGGAAGTGCGGTGCGGCCTGGGCGTGGTGGCGCCCGACGGAGAGCGTGGCGGCGAAGAATCCGTGGGCGCTGATCCAGTGGAAGCCGGGACGGAACTGCGGATGCAGCACGGACTGCGCGGCGGCGGCGGCCAGTTCGTCCCGTACGGACGGCTGGGCGAGATGGCGGGCGTCCGCGCCCGGGCTGAGTTCGAGCCACATCTCCAGATGTGCCTCGGCGAGGAGCGTGGCGCTGTGGGCGCCGGGTGGGGCCGCGGCGGCGCACTCCCTGGCGAAGGCGAAGGCCTCCTCCCAGGTGCCGCTCCACTTCGGGCACAGCAGCTGGAGGAGCTGGGACTGTGCGGGGTAGTGGTGCGGGTGGTGCTCGGCGAGCCGGTTGTAGCGGCGCCTGGCCTCGCTGTGGCCGAGCTCCAGACCACGGACCGTGATCAGCCGCAGATACCAGGCGAGCGCGTAGTCGGGGTACTCGGCGCAGACATCGATGAGCAGCTGCTCGGCCTTGCGCAGCCAGCTGTGGAACTGGGTGAACTGCTTGTGCGAGACGGCGTTGGCACGGGCGGCGGTCCGGATCGACCAGCCGACGATGATGTACCGGTCGGCGAGCAGGCACCTGGCCAGCGGATCGCCGGGACGGTCGGCGACCGCCTGTTCCAGGAACGTCTCGGACCCGGGCACGTCGGCCACGATGGAGGCGGCGAAGGCGCGCTCGTCCTCATGGCCGAGTGCGGCGAAGAAACGGGCGACCGCATCCCAGTCCCTGGCCACGGCCGCCGTCCGCAGCGGCGCGAGGGCGGGCATGGTGATGTGCGGTTCGAACTGTGGCTGCGACAGCAGCGCGTTGCTGGACACGAAGCTGGGTTCCCCCCAAGGAACGCGAGCGCGTGGATGGTGCGCTCAGTGGCCCCGGAGGCTAGCACTCCCGTACGACATCGTCATCGGGGAACGCCGGTCGAACCCCAGCTCAGAGGCGGTGCGCCGCCCCCGCGGGGGACGCGCCCCGGGTGTCCAGCAGGAGCTGGGCCTTCACCGCCAGGCCCTGGAGGTCGTAGGTGCGGTGGTGCTGGAGCAGGATCGTGAGGTCGGCGTTGGCCGCGGCCTCGTAGAGGGAGTCCGCGCGGGGGACCGGCCGGTCGTGGACGCGCCAGTCCTGGACGTACGGGTCGTGGTAGCTGACGGACGCGCCCAGCTCCATCAGACGCTGGGCGATCTCGGGCGCGGGGGAGGCCTCGAGGTCGGCGAGGTCCGGCTTGTACGTGATGCCGAGGAGCAGCACCCTGGCCCCGCGCGCGGACTTGCCGTGCTCGTTCAGGAGTGTGGCGCTGCGCTGGATGACGTACTGCGGCATGCGCTCGTTGATCTGGCCGGCCAGTTCGACGAGCCGTAGCGGCCGGTGGGCGCCGATCGTGTCGACGGGAACGCCGTGGCCGCCGACCCCGGGACCCGGGCGGAAGGCCTGGAAGCCGAACGGCTTGGTCTCGGCGCAGCGGATGACGTCCCAGAGGTCGACGCCCAGGTCGTGGCAGAGCACCGCCATCTCGTTGACGAGGGCGATGTTGACGTGCCGGAAGTTGGTTTCCAGGAGCTTGACGGTCTCGGCCTCGCGCGGTCCGCGCGCGCGGACGACCTTGTCGGTGATCCGTCCGTAGAACGCGGTGGCGGACTCGGTGCAGGCCGGGGTGAGCCCGCCGATCACCTGGGGGGTGTTGGCATGGCCGTGGGCGCGGTTGCCCGGGTCGAGACGGCTGGGGGCGTACGCGAGGGAGAAGTCGCGGCCCGCGCGCAGCCCCGATCCCTCTTCGAGGATCGGCCGGAGGTAACTCTCCGTGGTGCCTGGTGCGACCGCGGATTCGAGCAGCACGGTGGTGCGCGGGCGCAGGCGTGCGGCGAGGGCGCGGGCGGCCTCGCCGACCGCGGTCAGATCGAGCATGCGGTCCGGGCCCAGGGGGGTGGGGGAGCAGATGACGGCGGTGCGGACCCGGCCGAGCTCGGCCGGGTCGGTGGTCGGCCGGAAGCCCCTCGAGAGCATCCGGCGGATTTCGGAGGCGCTGAGCGAACCGTCCACCGGCGGGCGGCCGGCGGCGAGTTCGGCGACGGGGCGCGGGTCGGTGTCGTAGCCGATGGTATCGATGCCGGCGGCCACGGCGGCCTGGGCGAGGGGCAGTCCGAGGTGGCCGAGTCCGATGACGGCGAGATCTGCGGGCATGGCGGTGGGCCGTCCTTCCCGGTAGCCGAAGCTCCAGTAGCCGAAGGGGACGTGGCCCGCAAGTCCTGTGGACGGAACGAGGCAGAACCAGCGGGGCGCAATGTCACACTAGGCGTAAATATGACCGAAATACGGCATTGCGAGGGTCTGGCCGCCCGAGTGTTGTCCACAGGCGGTGGCTGAAGTCCGGGAGTGCGGACAGAATCAAGTTTGTGACTCCGACCCACGGGGGCGACGGGAGGCAGCCGTGAGGACAGCGACACTGGGACCCGCCCAGCGCGCAGAAGCGCTCGCCGCGATGGCAGAGCGTGAGCTGGATGTGCTGGTCGTAGGAGCGGGCGTGGTCGGCGCGGGCACCGCACTGGACGCCGCGACACGCGGACTCTCGACAGGGCTGGTCGAGGCCCGGGACTGGGCGTCGGGCACCTCCAGCAGATCCAGCAAACTCATCCACGGCGGGCTGCGCTATCTGGAGATGCTGGACTTCGCCCTGGTGCGGGAGGCGCTCAAGGAGCGCGGACTGCTGCTGGAGCGGCTCGCCCCGCATCTGGTGAAGCCCGTGCCCTTCCTGTATCCGCTGCAGCACAAGGCCTGGGAGCGGCTCTACGCGGGATCGGGCGTCGCGTTGTACGACACGATGTCGGTCTCCTCGGGCCATGGCCGAGGCCTGCCCGTCCACCGCCACCTCTCCCGGAAGCACGCGCTGCAGGTAGCCCCCTGCCTCAAGAAGGACTCCCTGGTGGGAGCCTTGCAGTACTACGACGCCCAGATGGACGACGCCCGTTATGTGGCGACCCTGGTGCGCACGGCCGCGAGCTACAGCGCACGGGTCGCCAGCCGCGCACGGGTGATCGGCTTTCTGCGCGAGGGCGAGCGGGTCGTCGGCGCCCGGGTGCAGGACGTCGAGGCCGGAGGGGAGTACGAGATCCGGGCGAAGCAGATCGTCAACGCGACGGGGGTGTGGACGGACGACACCCAGGCCCTGATCGGCGAGCGCGGCCAGTTCCACGTCCGCGCGTCCAAGGGCATCCATCTGGTCGTGCCCAAGGACCGGATCCACTCGACCACCGGGCTCATCCTGCGCACCGAGAAGTCCGTGCTCTTCGTCATCCCCTGGGGCCGCCACTGGATCGTGGGGACGACGGACACCGACTGGGACCTGGACAAGGCCCATCCGGCGGCGTCCAGCGCCGACATCGACTACCTGCTGGAGCACGTCAACTCGGTGCTGGCCGTGCCGCTCACCCGCGACGACGTGCAGGGGGTGTACGCGGGACTGCGGCCGCTCCTCGCCGGCGAGTCGGACGCGACCAGCAAACTCAGCCGCGAGCACACGGTCGCCCATCCGGTGCCCGGTCTTGTCGTCGTCGCCGGCGGCAAGTACACGACGTACCGGGTGATGGCGAAGGACGCCGTGGACGCCGCGGTGCACGGGCTGGACCAGCGTGTCGCGGCCTGCGTCACGGAGGACGTGCCCCTGCTGGGCGCCGAGGGCTATCGAGCACTGTGGAACGCGCGGGCGAGGATCGCGGCCCGCACGGGCCTCCATGTCGCCCGGGTGGAGCATCTGCTCAACCGGTACGGCTCGATGACCGAGGAGCTGCTCGACCTCATCGGGGCCGACCCCAGGCTCGGCGAGCCGCTCGCCGGGGCCGACGACTATCTGCGGGCGGAAATCGTCTACGCCGCCTCGCACGAAGGAGCCCGCCACCTCGACGACGTCCTCACACGGCGGACCCGCATCTCCATCGAGACGTTCGACCGGGGGACGCGCAGTGCGCGGGAGTGCGCGGAGCTGATGGCACCCGTCCTCGGCTGGGACAAGGAGCAGATCGAGAAAGAGGTCGAGCACTACGAGAAGCGGGTGGAGGCCGAGCGCGAGTCGCAGCTGCAGCCGGACGACCAGACGGCGGACGCGGCACGGCTGGGCGCGCCCGACATCGTGCCCATCTAGGGCCTGGTCCACGAGACGGGCCCTGGCCCGCTCATCGGGCTGCCTTTCCTGGCCGGTGCGGTGCTGCCCGCGGGCGTTCTGCGGGCTGCCTGTGGGCTTTCTGTGGAACTCGCCTCCCGGGAGAGCGGGTTGCGAGGGCGCCCGAGTCCGGCCCGGCATGCGAGGGGGCGATCGCATGCCGGGTGGCGGGCCGTGCCCCGATCGGCCGAAGGGCGCGGAGTCCCCTTCTCCGGGCCCGCGCTGACACACGGTGGACCCGGGAGAATCGCCGGTCCCGCCGTGAGAGAGAATGGGGGCTCTTCCAGGGCGGGTTACCGCATCGCGCGGAAGCGGCAGGCGCGGGCGAGGATCAGGGATCGCAGAGGGGACGCATGTCGGAGGCGGAGCAGTCGCGGGACACGACACCGGAGCCCCAGCGGGACGCTGATCGGGACGTCGCGGGCGCCGCGTCGAAGAGCCCTGACGGGGGCTCGGGGACGGACGCGGGCACGGCGGGCAAGGCGGACACGACGGCGTCCGGGGACGCCGCAGCGCGGACCACCACGCCGGACGCGGTCGCGAGCGCGGGACCGGCGGATGACGCGGGGTCAGCGGCTGGCGGGGGCGCGGCCGGTGCGGCGCGTGGTGCGGCGAAGGACGCGCAGCCGGAGTCGACTTCGGGGCCGGGCACGGGCGCCAAGGCTGAGGCCGGGGCTGCGGCCGCAGGGTCCGGCAGCGGCACCCGGGTCACGCCGGACAGGACGGGCGGTGACGCGGTGCGCGGTGCGGTGAAGGCCGCAGGCGACGGACGGCTGCTGGCCGGGCGGTACCGGCTCGGCGGCGTGCTCGGGCGCGGCGGCATGGGCACCGTCTGGCGGGCCGTCGACGAAACGCTCGGCCGCACGGTCGCCGTGAAGGAGCTGCGTTTCCCCAACAGCATCGACGAGGACGAGAAGCGACGACTCATCACGCGCACGCTGCGCGAGGCGAAGGCGATCGCCCGCATCCGCAACAACGGCGCGGTGACGGTCTACGACGTCGTCGACGAGGACGACCGACCGTGGATCGTCATGGAGCTCATCGAGGGCAAGTCCCTCGCCGAAGCCATCCGCGAGGACGGCATCCTGACGCCCAGCCGGGCGGCCGAGGTCGGGCTCGCGATCCTCGACGTGCTGCGCTCCGCGCACCGTGAGGGCATCCTGCACCGCGACGTGAAGCCGTCCAACGTGCTGATCGCCGAGGACGGACGGGTCGTCCTGACCGACTTCGGCATCGCCCAGGTCGAGGGCGACCCCTCCATCACCTCCACCGGCATGCTCGTCGGCGCGCCCTCGTACATCTCGCCCGAGCGCGCCCGCGGCCACAAGCCGGGGCCGGCGGCGGATCTGTGGTCGCTGGGCGGGCTGTTGTACGCATGCGTCGAGGGCTGCCCGCCGTACGACAAGGGCTCCGCGATCGCGACGCTCACCGCGGTGATGACCGAGCCGCTCGACCCGCCGAAGAACGCGGGCCCGCTGGAGGAGGTCATCTACGGCCTGCTGGCCAAGGACCCGTCGCAGCGGCTCGACGACGCGGGTGCGCGGGCGCTGCTCCAGGACGTCATCCACGCCCCGGAGCGGCCGGCCGAGCCCGAGCCGTCGGCCGAGGCCACCCGGGTGGTCGCGCTGCCGCCGGTCCCGCCCGAGCCCACCGCCCCGACCGCCAGGACCAAGGACGCGGCGGCCGAGCGCGTGCGGGGCGCCCTGCGGTCCGTACGGAACGCGGCGGCCGCGGCCGCCGCGGCGAAGTCCGAGCAGAAGCCCGCGCCGGCGCCCGGTCCCACCACCACGCGGACGGCTCCGGTGCGCGCCCCGCTCACCGACGTGGTGCCCAGGCGGACGCTGGTCGTCGTCGCGGTCGTCGTCGCGCTCGCCGTGCTGTCCACCGTGCTCCTCCTCGCGCTCAACGGAAACGACGACAAGGGCGGTCAGGGCAAGTCCAAGGGCGACACGGCCGCTTCGGCCGGGACCACCTCCGGCGCCGACGGCCAGGGCAAGGGCACGGACGGCGCTCAGGACCAGGGCGGCGACACCGGCAAGGGCGACGGCGCGCAGGACAGCAGCGGGAGCACCGCCGGGACCCAGCCGTCCGGCAGCGGTTCGACCGGGAGCGGCGGCCAGGCGGGCGGGGACGGGATTCCGGCCGGCTACGCGATGGTGACCAATGACCGCTTCCACTTCACCATGGCGATGCCGAAGAACTTCCGGCTCACCGACACGGCGGGCCAGAACTCGGGCGGGATCTTCAGCGCCAACGGCGGATTCCCGCGCGTCCAGGTCGACTTCACCAGCAGCCCTGGGGGTGACGCCAAGCTGGCGTGGTCCGCGGCGGTCGCGGGCGTGCGCGCCAGCAGCAACGGCTACAAGCACCTCGGCATCGACACGGTCAAGTACAACGGTTACCCGACCGTCGCGGACTGGAGCTTCGAGCGCACCCAGAACGGTGAGCGGATCCGTGTCCTCAACCGCGGCTTCAAGGTCGACGCCAAGCACGGCTACGCCATCATGATCAGCTGCAAGGCGAGCGAGTGGAACGGCGCGGAGTGCACCACCCTGCGCGAGACGGCGTTCGCCACGTTCGCTCCCAAGGACTGAGCAGGCCACGTATCGTGAGAGACCGCGGACCGTACGCAGCCGCAAGATACCGGTGAACGACCGGAATTGACGGTTTCGTACGGTCTTCGGGACCAGGGGGGAACACAGCGCGCTGCTGGGGAGGCGTCGTGGACGACTACGCGGGAAGGGTGCTCGCCGACCGCTACCGCCTGCCGTTGCCGCCCTCCGACGAGTACGAACTCGTCGAGACGCGCGCCTTCGACACCTACAGCGGTCAGGAGGTCGTGGTCCGGCAGCTGCCGTTGCCGGAGGTCGTGGACGCCGAGGTGCTCGACACGGACGGGGGCTCCGGCCCCCGGGGCTCCTCCGGGCCGCGGCGGGTGTCCGGACGCACCACACGCCGGCCGACGGACCCGGCCGTCCGGCGGGCCGTCGAGGCGGCCCAGGCCGCGGCCCAGATCCCGGACCACCCGCGGCTGGACCAGGTCTTCGACGTGTTCGCGGAGGGCGGTTCGCTCTGGATAGTGAGCGAGCTCGTCGCCGCGCGCCCGCTGGCGGCGCTGCTCGCCGAGAAGCCGCTGAATCCGTACCGGGCGGCGGAGATCGGCTCGGACGTCCTCACCGCGCTGCGCGCCCTCCATGCGCACGGCTGGACCCATCGCAACATCACGGTCCGCACGGTCCTGGTCTGCGACGACGGCCGTGTCGTGCTGACGGGCCTCGCGGCGGGCGCGGCGGAGGAGGCCCTGTGCGGGTACGCGCCGGTGCCCGAGCCCCTGGACCAGGTGGTCGAGGCCGACCTGGTGGATCCGGTCGGCCCGGCGGACGTCGCGACCGCGGCACAACAGGCGCACGCCGGGCTCGAGCCGTATCTGCCGCGGCAGTCGTACGAGCCGCTGACGGGAGAGGCGGCGTCGCCCGCTCCTGCCCCCACGCCTGGACATGAGCCCGCGCCCTCGCCGCGTGCGGGCGGCGCGACGGATCCGTACACACCTCCGGCCTACGGTTACGGCTTCGGCGAAGGGGCCGGGGAGACGCGCGCCACACGTGCGGGGGCCATCGCCGCGTACCGCGCGGGGGCCCGCGCCGCTGCCCGCCTCAGCGAGGACCGGCGGCAGGACGAAGCCCGCCGGGAGATCGAGAGCGGGAGCCGAGCGGCCGAGGAACACGCCCAGCACGGGCATCACGGCGTCGAGCGCCTGCACCACCCGGGGGTTCGGGACGAGCCCTCCGGCGGCCGGGTTTCCGGCCCCGGCTCCGCGCTGCCCGCCCCGCGCGCGAGCGGGGCCCAGCCCCAGTGGTGGTCCCGGCCGACGGACGCCGCCGACGACGACATCGACGACGCGGACGACGACGCCTACGAGGTCGAGACGTACGAGGCGGAGACGTACGAGACCGAGACGTACGAGGCCGAAGCCACCGACGTGACGCGCGGCGGCGACGACCCGCCCCGCCGCCCCTACCGCGCCGAACTCGCGGGCACCTGGCGCGACGGCCCACGCCCCGGCACGGACGGCCCCGCTCCGATCCCGGCGGGCGGCGGCGCATCGCCGTACGGCAGAGGGTCCTTCGGCGCCGATGCCCTGCGCGCGGACGCGCAGCGCCGTCGGCTTCCCGCGCAGGCCCACGGCACCCGGCAGCCGCACACCGGGACCACGGGAAGCACCGGTGCCGCCGGGACCACTGCAGGCGCCGGGGGCGCCGGGTCCACCGGTCGTTGGGACGACGTCGTCGCCGGCGGCCCCGCCACGCCTCTCGCCGCCTACCGCGGCCCTGCCACCCCCCTCGCCGCCGAGCGCGCCCGCCAGGCGCGGATCGCCGTCGTCGGCGCGGTCACCGAGCGCTGGGCGCCCGAGCAGGCGGGCCCGGTCCACGAGAACTGGCAGCTGGCCCCGCCCATCGGCCCGGCAACGGACCTGTGGGCGCTCGGTGCGCTGCTCTACCGCGCCGTGCAGGGCCACGCCCCGTATCCCGAGGAGAGCGCGGTCGAGCTGGTCCAGCTGGTCTGCGCGGAGCCGCCCGCATTTGCCGAGGAGTGCGGGCCCCTGCGCCCGGTCGTCGAGTCGCTGCTGCGCCAGGACCCCACCGAGCGCCCCGACTTCGAGGAGCTCCGTGGCTGGCTGCGCTCGCTCATCAGGTCCGCGCCCGAGCCCGACGCGGGCGCCGAGGTCGTGCCGCTGCCGTCCGTCGACGGCACGCGGCTGCCCGTCGTGCGCCGTCGCGGAGAGCTCGTCCGCAAGCGCCGGGCCGGCTCGCCCGAGGCGGTGCACGGCCGCCACCGCCACAAGAAGGTCAAGGAACCCCGGGAGCGGCGCGAGCGGCGCCCGCGCGGTCCGCGCTCGCTCGGCCGCATCCTCCTGCTGCTGATCCTGCTCGTGCTCGCCGCGGCCGTGGCGTACGCCGTGATGTTCATGCCCAAGGCCGATCCCCAGTCCGCGGGCAGTACGGCCCCGGGCCCGAGCGCACCCGCGAACGACCGGTCCCCGGACCCCCAGCAGCCCTCAGGCACCCCGGACGGTGGTCAGCATCCCCAGACCTCCGCACCCGCCGTGGACCTCGCCGACGGCTATGTCGTGCGCGTCGACCCGGAGGGCTTCCGGATCGGCGTCGACAAGACCTGGCAGCGGCGGCCCATCAACGACAGCGGCCAGGTCCGTTACGTCGGCGGCGACTTCACGCTCGTCGTCGTCCCCGGGCGGGACTCGGTCCGGGCGAACGGCGCGGACCCGATGGCGTACCAGCGCAACAAGGAGCGCGAGCTGCAGCCGTTCCGGGACTCCTCCTGGTCGTCCGCGTCCGGTCTGCGCCGTATCGACGTGGGCAAACAGGCCATGGCGGAGGGGCAGTTCACCTGGCAGGACAGCACCGGACGCGAGGTGTACGTCCGCAACATCGCCATGATCGTCGGCGACCGGTACCACGTGATCCAGGTGATCGGGCCCGAGGACCAGCGGGACAAGGTCAGCGAGATCTACCAGCAGGCGACGGCTGCGTACCGCGCGGCCGGCTGACGGTGAACCGGCCGTCGGCCGGCCGGCAGACCGCGAGGCGGGCGCCGGCGGACCGGCTGACGCCGAGGTTCGGCTGCGGATCCGGCCCGCACCGACCACTGGCCGAAAACCATCGGGTGATCGCCGTCCGCCGACCGCATCCCGCAACGAGCGGGTCACGGTGCGAGTTGGTGAGCCCCCTGTGTTCCCCGTACGTACTTCCCCTCCGTAACCTGTCATTCCAAGGAACGGGGCGGGGGCACGGGGCACGTGGAGAACATGCGGAGCACGGGAGCGGGACTGCTGCTGGCAGGGCGGTACCGGTTGACCGAAAGTATCGGCCGCGGCGGCATGGGCAAGGTCTGGCGCGCCCACGACGAACTCCTGCACAGAACCGTCGCGGTCAAGGAACTCACCGCCGGGCTGTACGTCTCCGAGGCGGACCGGACGGTTCTGCACGCCAGGACCCAGAAGGAGGCCAGGGCCGCCGCCCGGATCTCCCACCCCAACGTCGTCACGGTCCACGACGTCCTGGAGCACGACGACCGTCCGTGGATCGTCATGCAGTACGTCGACGGGCCGTCACTCGCCGATGCCGCCAAGGAGTCGGGCCCCGTCCGCGCCACCGAGGCCGCGCGCATCGGCCTGCACGTCCTCGGCGCGCTGCGGGCCGCGCACGCCGCCGGTGTGCTGCACCGCGACGTCAAGCCGGGGAACGTGCTGCTCGCCTCCGACGGCCGTGTCCTGCTCACGGACTTCGGCATCGCCGCCATCGAGGGCGACTCGACGATCACCAGGACCGGTGAACTCGTCGGCTCCATCGACTATCTGGCCCCCGAGCGGGTACGCGGCGGCGACCCCGGGCCCGCGTCCGACCTGTGGTCCCTGGGCGCCACGCTCTACACGGCGGTGGAGGGCAACTCCCCGTTCCGCCGTACGTCACCGCTGTCCACGATGCAGGCCGTGGTGACCGAGGAGCCGCCGCCCGCCCGCAACGCGGGCCCGCTCACCCCGGTCATCACGGCGCTGCTGCGCAAGGACCCCGCGCAGCGCCCGTCGGCCGCCGAGGCCGAGCGGATGCTGATGGAGGCGATGGAGGGGCGCAGCCCGAGGTCGGCGCAGGCGTACGTACCGACGCAGACGGTGGACCGCGAGGAACGGCGGGCAGCCACCGCACAGTTGCCCGCGCACCCGCTCGGCGGCCACACCGCTAGCACCAGCCCCACCGGTCCCACAGCACCCGCGGCACCCGCGGTCTCCGCGTCGGCGGGCCGGAAGCGGACCGGCCGCCTGCGTACGGTTCTCCTGGCCGTCGTGCTCGCCGCGATCGTCGGCGGCGGCGCGGGGTACCTGGCGATGCGTTACGCGGACGGGGGCGGGGGCGGCGGCACGTCGGCAGGCCGCGGCGGCACGACGCCGCCCGGCACGTCCTCGTCGCCCGGGCCCGCCAAGACGGGTTCCGTACCGGAGGGCTGGCACCGGGAGGACGACCCCGAGGGCTTCAGTCTGCTCGTACCGGACGGCTGGACCCGGCAGCTGGACGGCGACCAGATCGACTACACGCCCGACAACGGCCGTCATCGCATCCGTATCAGCATCGACAAGTCGCCCGACTTCGAGAACCCGTACATGCACCTGCTGGATCTGGAGAAGATCGTCGACGGGCGGTCGGACTACGAGCGGCTGACCCTTCACCCCATCACCTTCCGCGACCGGACGAAGTCGGCGATCTGGGAGTTCCGGTGGACCGAGATCAAGGACCATCCGGGCAAGCGCCGTGCGATCGACCAGGCGTACTACGAGGACGACGGGACCGAGTACGCGCTCTTCATGGCGGGTCCCGCGGAGGACTGGCCCACGATCAGGCAGCAGTTCGACATCATGGTGCAGAGCTGGCAGCCGCCGCCCTCGGCCGGCTGAGTTCTCCGTTACCGTTTTGCATCGCTCAACTGCGCAGGTGGCGACTGCAGTCGCGTTTCGCCAGGATGTGAACATGACGAACGACGGGGGACGGGCTTACGAGCCCACCAGCTACGAACTCCGGCCGCCGCAGCAGCCCGTACCGCCGCAGGCACAGCCCTGGACACCGGATCCGGCGCAGCCCCAGGCGCAGGCTCCGGTGCAGCCCAACGGGGCCGAGCCGCAGCCCACGCAGTACGTGCCGCAGACCGCCGGCGATCCCCAGGCACCCACAGGCCGGTTCGTCGGCGGTCGCTACCGCCTCGTCGCCCGCCTCGGGCACGGTGGCATGGGCACGGTCTGGCGCGCGCACGACGAGGTCGTGGACCGTGAGGTCGCGGTGAAGGAGCCGCGCGTGCCGGAGCACCTCGGCGAGCGCGAGCGCGAAAACGTTTATTTGCGCATGCAGCGCGAGGCCCGGGCGGCCGCCCGTATCGACCACCCCTCCGTCGTCACCATGCACGACGTCGTGATGGAGGACGGCAAGCCGTGGATCGTGATGGAGCTGGTCCGCGGCCAGTCCCTCGGCGACCGGCTGCAGGAGGGCACGCTCGACGTCCGCGAGGCGGCCCGCATCGGTCTCGCGGTCCTCGGCGCGCTGTCCGCGGCGCACGAGGCCGGCGTCCTCCACCGGGACGTCAAGCCGGACAACGTGCTCCTCGGCCGCGGTGACCGGGTGGTCCTGACCGACTTCGGCATCGCCCAGGTCGAGGGCGAGCAGGGACTGACGGAGACCGGCGCCTTCGTCGGCTCGCCCGAGTACATCGCGCCCGAGCGCGTGCTCGGGCAGCGGCCGGGTCCCGAGTCGGACCTGTGGTCGCTGGGTGTCGTGCTGTACGCGGCGGTCGAGGGCATGTCGCCGTACCGCCGTTCGCACACCCCCGCCACGCTCCAGGCCGTGCTGTCCGCCGAGCCGCAGATGCCGGCGCGCGGCTCCGGTGCGTTCGGCACGCTGGTGATGCAGCTGCTGCGCAAGGACCCCGCCGCCCGTCCTGGCGCCGCCGAGATCCGCGCGACGCTGGAGTCGGTGGCCCGGCCGCCGCAGGCGTCGCTCGACCCGACCGCGCTGTACGGGTCCACGGGGGCCGCGGCGGCCTCGGGGCCGGGCGGCTCCCGCTGGGTGCCGCCGGTCCTGCACCGCAACAGGCCCGCGCAGTTCGGCCTGCTCGGCGGCGTGCTCGCGGTCGCGATCGCGCTCGTACTGATCCTCGTGAAGCCCTTCGGCGGCGACGAGCTGCCCGAGGGATGGCAGGTCCGGCCGGAGAGCGAGATCCTCTCGGCGGACGTGGGCGTCCCCAGTGAGTACGAGCGTTCCGAGGGCGACAACGGCGACAGCGTCACGTACCGGGACCCGAGCGGGGTCTTCGGCATCTACCTGGAGCACGTCGAGATCACCGAGGACAACGCCGACGAGGTGCTCGCCCCCAGGAAGGACGCGTGGGACGACTTCTACGCGAAGGGCGGCGAGAACGGCACGGACTACAAGGAGCCCGACGTCGACACCCTGGACGTCACGCACCAGGAGAAGCCGGCCTTCGAGACGACCGTCGACTACATCCCGTACACCGCGTCGGGCGACGATCCGATCCGCTACCGCCTGCACGAGCTGATCGTTCCGGGCAAGGACAAGGACAAGTCCTACTGGCGGCTCCAGGTG
This sequence comes from Streptomyces sp. NPDC059909, assembly GCF_042730885.1. Taxonomy (NCBI): domain Bacteria; kingdom Bacillati; phylum Actinomycetota; class Actinomycetes; order Kitasatosporales; family Streptomycetaceae; genus Streptomyces; species Streptomyces sp. NPDC059909. The sequence goes on along the minus strand of NZ_JBHWKX010000050.1, from coordinate 9,133 downwards.
TCCATGCCGGCGGAGGGCGCGGCGCGGCAGGACGGCGAGGAGATCTTCACGAACGTCGTGAAACATCTCAAGATCCAGGGCCTGTGACTCCCACAAGCCCCTGATCAGGGCTTATGTGCCAGTGATCACTGGCATGGTGTGGGATGCCGTGTGAGGGCCTCGCGAAAAGCTGTTACCGACGGGTACCCAAAGCCCTGATTGCGTCATACTCTCGCCCCCATGACGGACTCGCAGGCCCTCGCCCCCCACTCCAGCGGCAACCTCGGCACGAACCCGGTCGCCGCCGCCCCGGCCGGCGCGCGCATCGCCGCCGACGTGGTCACGCCCGAGGTGGTCGCCCAGCTCACCCGTGGCGTCGTCGGCTCCGGTCGCACCGCCAACCACACCCCGTTCACCGGGGAGAAGCTGGCCGACCTGCCCGAGTCCACCCCCGAGGACGTCGCCGAGGCCTTCGCGCGCGCCCGTGCCGCCCAGCCCGTCTGGGCCGCGACCTCGCCGCGCGCCCGCGCCGCCGTGCTGCTCCGCTTCCACGACCTGGTCCTGGAGCGCCAGGCGGAGGTGCTGGACCTGATCCAGCTGGAGACCGGCAAGGCCCGCCTCCACGCCCATGAAGAGGTCCTGGCCGTCGCCGTCGCCGCCCGCCACTACGGCCGCAAGGCCCCTTCGTACCTCAGGCCCAAGCGGCACACGGGCGTCGTCCCCGTCCTCACCAAGACCACCGAACTGCGCCAGCCCCGCGGTGTCGTCGGCCAGATCGCCCCCTGGAACTACCCCCTGGAGCTGTCGGTCGGCGACGCGCTCCCCGCCTTCGTCTCCGGCAACGCGGTCGTCATGAAGCCCGACACCGAGACGGCCCTGACCGCGCTCTGGGCCCGTGACCTCCTGATCGAGGCGGGCCTCCCCGCCGGCGTCTTCCAGGTCGTCATCGGCGAAGGACCGGTCGTCGGCCCCGAGGTCGTCAAGCACGCCGACTACGTCTCCTTCACCGGCTCCACCCGCACCGGCCGCGAGGTCGCCCAGGGCGCCGCGGCCCGGCTCATCGGCGTCTCCCTCGAACTCGGCGGCAAGAACGCGATGCTGGTCCTGCACGACGCCGACATCGACAAGGCGGCCGCCGGCGCCGTCCGCGCCTGCTTCTCCTCCGCGGGACAGCTCTGCATCTCCATCGAGCGGCTGTACGTCCACGAGTCCGTCGCCGACGCGTTCCTGGAGCGCTTCGCGGCCCGCACCAAGGCGATGCGGCTCGGCAACTCCCTGGCGTACGGCGCCGACATGGGCTCCCTCGTCGGCGAGCGCCAGCTGGAGACCGTGAAGCGCCACGTCGAGGAGGCCGTCTCCAAGGGTGCCACCCTCGTCGCGGGCGGCGTCCACCGCACCGACATCGGCCCGCTCTTCTACGAGCCGACCATCCTCGACGGCGTCGAGGCGCCGATGGCCGTCTGCGCCGAGGAGACCTTCGGTCCCGTCGTCTCCGTCTACCGCTTCAAGGACGAGGACGACGTCATCGAGCAGGCCAACGCCACCCCGTACGGCCTCAACTCCAGCGTCTGGACCAAGGACGGGAAGCGCGGCCACGCCGTCGCCGCCCGCCTGCGCACCGGCACCGTCAATATCAACGAGGGGTACGCGCCCGCCTACGGCAGCGTGCAGTCCCCGATGGGCGGCATGAAGGACTCCGGCCTCAGCCGCCGGCACGGCTCCGAGGGCATCCTCAAGTACACCGAGGCCCAGACCGTGGCACAGCAGCGGCTGATCCCGCTGGCCCCGTCCTTCGGGATGGACGACGCGAAGTACGCGGCGTTCATGAGCACGTCCCTGAAGGCGATGAAGGCCCTGCGCCTGCGCTAGGCGCCCTGACAGCACCCCGGTACCCGCACGTTTTCGACGAGGAGAGCCATGCCCGAGGTCCCCCCTGCCCCGAAACAGGACGACTCCGCATCCGACTACGACTACGACGTCATCGTCATCGGCTCGGGCTTCGGCGGCTCGGTCTCGGCGCTGCGGCTGACGGAGAAGGGCTACCGCGTCGGAGTCCTGGAGGCGGGCCGCCGCTTCACCCGCGAGACGCTGCCCAGGAACTCCTGGGACCTGCGCAACTACCTCTGGGCCCCGGCCCTGGGTCTCTTCGGCATCCAGCGCATCCATCTGCTCGGCAACGTGATGGTGCTGGCGGGTGCGGGCGTCGGCGGCGGGTCACTGAACTACGCCAACACCCTCTACGTACCGCCCGCGCCGTTCTTCAACGACCCGCAGTGGAAGGACATCACGGACTGGCAGGGGGAGCTGAAGCCCTACTACGACCAGGCGAGGCGCATGCTCGGCGTCCGCCTCAACCCGACCATGACCCCGTCGGACGTCCATCTCAAGGCGACCGCACAGGAGATGGGCGTCGGCGACTCCTTCCACATGGCCCCGGTGGGCGTCTTCTTCGGGGACGGGAAGGACGCCGTCGGCGGGGACGGGGTCGGCACGGTGAAGGCCAAGCCCGGCGCGGAGGTCCCCGACCCGTACTTCGGCGGCGCGGGCCCGTCGCGCCGCGCCTGCACCGAGTGCGGCGAGTGCATGACCGGCTGCCGCCACGGAGCCAAGAACACCCTCAACGAGAACTACCTCTACCTCGCCGAGAAGGCCGGCGCGGTCATCCACCCCATGACGTCGGTCGTCGCCGTCACCGAGGACTCGCGCGCCGGCTTCGCGGTCAAGACCCTCCCCAGCGACAACCGGCGCAAGGGCAAGGGGCGTACGTTCACGGCGCAGCGGGTCGTCATCGCCGCCGGTACGTACGGCACTCAGACGCTCCTCCACCGGATGAAGGACAGCGGTCTGCTGCCCCGTGTCTCCGGGCGCCTCGGCGAGCTGACCCGCACCAACTCCGAGGCCCTCGTCGGTGCCCAGACCGACAACCGCCGCTACCGCAAGCGCCACGGCGCGGACAAGGTCGACTTCACCCGCGGCGTCGCCATCACCTCGTCGATCCACCCGGACGAGCACACGCACATCGAGCCCGTCCGCTACGGCAAGGGCTCGAACGCGATGGGCGGCATGACGATCCTGCAGGTGCCCTACAGCTCACGGCGCGTCCTCGCCTGGCTGGGCAACTGCGCCCGGCACCCCTGGCTCTCGGTCCGCGCGCTCTCCAACCGCCGCTGGTCGGAGCGGACCATCATCGGCCTCGTCATGCAGTCCCTGGACAACTCCCTGACGACGTACCGCAAGCCCAAGGGGCTCGGCAAGGGCCTCCTCACCGCACGCCAGGGCCACGGCGCCCCGAACCCGGGACAGATCCCCGAGGCCACCCGTGCCGCGTCCCTCCTCGCCGAGGAGATCAACGGCTTCGCCGGCTCCAACATCGGCGAACTGATGGGCACCCCGCTCACCGCCCACTTCCTGGGCGGCTGCCCCATCGGCGCCTCCGCCGACGAGGGCGTCATCGACCCGTACCACCGCCTCTACGGCCACCCGGGCATCTCGGTCGTCGACGGCGCGTCCGTCTCCGCGAACCTCGGCGTGAACCCGTCCCTGACCATCACGGCCCAGGCCGAGCGGGCGATGTCCTTCTGGCCCAACAAGGGCGAGACGGACCCGCGTCCCGAGCAGGGCGCCGCGTACGAACGCCTCGCCCCGATCGCCCCGAAGTCCCCGGCGGTCCCGGCGGACGCCTTCGGCGCGCTGAACCTGCCGTTCCTGGGCATGCCGGCGGTCCCGCCGAAGAAGTGACCCTGAGCATGCGAAGAGCGCTGCACCCCCCTCCGAGTGCAGCGCTCTTCGTGCTTTGGTGCGGTGTTACGCGACCGCGTCGCTCTTGCGGCGCTTCATCGCGAAGACGACACCGGCACCGGCGACGATCGCGATACCACCGGCGATGCCGATGGTGGGCAGCATCGAGGAGGAACCGGTCTGGGCGAGGTTGCCCGTGACGGGGATCTCCTTGATCTCACCCTGCGGCTTCGGGTCCGGCTTGGGCTCCTCGCCCTTGTCGTCGCCCGGCTTGGCCTCGCCCGGGTCCTCGTTGTCGCTGCCCGCGGCCAGGACGGTGAACATCCAGTCCGAGTAGGAGCTGTGGTAGCAGTTCTTCTCGGAGTCCAGGTAGCCACCGAAGCCGACCGAGTAGCTGTCGCCGGCCGGGGCCTTCTTCGGGATGTTCAGGCGCAGCTGCAGGTCGACGAAGGCGCCGGCGTCGAGGTCGGTCTCACCGAAGTAGGCACCGTTGCCGAACTCGTCGGCCAGGGAGTCCCACTTGCCGTTCTCGTCCTTGAACTGGACCTGGGCGTACGTGCTCAGCCAGTTCTCTTCGTCCTCGCTGTCGTCGAAGTTGTCGACGAAGAGGGCCCAGTGGACGGTGCCGAGGGCCTTGTCCGAGTTGTTGGTGGCGCGCAGCGTGAACTCGTGCCAGCCGCTGCCCGCGACGATCTTGCCGGGCAGGCCCTTGATGCCGAGCTCGAGCTGGGAGTCGAGGTCGTTGCCGTCCTCGTCGACGGGGCACTCCTCGAAGTCGCCCTCTTCGCCCTCGCCCGGCTCCTCGCCGGTCTCGCCCGTGGTGCCGGTCTCGCCGGTGGTGCCGGTCTCGCCGGTCGTTCCGGTCTCGCCCGTGGTACCCGTCTCGCCGGTCGTGCCCGTCTCGCCCGTGGTGCCGGTCTCGCCCGTGGTACCGGTCTCGCCGGTGGTGCCGGTCTCGCCGGTCGTTCCGGTCTCGCCCGTGGTACCCGTCTCGCCCGTGGTGCCCGTCTCGCCCGTGGTACCCGTCTCGCCGGTCGTGCCCGTCTCGCCGGTGGTGCCGGTCTCGCCGGTCGTTCCGGTCTCGCCCGTGGTGCCCGTCTCGCCGGTGGTGCCGGCAGAGGTCGTGCTGGTGGTGCCGTCCGTCGCGTACGCGACCGGCGCCGCCAGGAAGGCGGCGGGGGCTATGACAGCGGTCGCGGCGGCGACAGCCATAGCGCGGCGAAGCTTCATGAAGACCTCAGCGAAGTCTGGCGTACCGCAGCGTGCGGTACGGAGTCTGGTGGGCCGCCCCCGGCTGTGGGGTCACGGGCGTGGCCGTTGGTTCCGCATGCATGACCTGCGACCAGAGGGATTGGTTGTACGCCGCCTCACACAATCTTTATGTGGCCCCGGTCACATGCGCCTGAGGGCTCGACCATCACCGGTGCTTCGACGGGCACAGCAGTAGGCGGTAACGGACCCCGGCACACGCGAGGGCCCCGCGGACGTCCCGTCCGCGGGGCCCTCGGCTGTCGGCACCGACGTCAGGGCAGCGGCGGTGCCGAGGGGCGGCGCCGGGGGGTGCGCCGCTCGTGTGTGGGGGATGCCCGGTCACCGGCCGGGCGCGCTCGGGTGCTCAGGGCGCGCATCAGCGGTCATGACCGTCGGCGGTTGGTGCGCAGTGCGGGACCGGCTGGTGCGGGATCGTGCTGGACGGGTTGCGGCGGACGCAACCGTTCGGACCGGATGCGGTCGGCCCCGGGCGTCCCCGGAGCCGACCGCCCTTGGGGTGACCGGGCTGCTGTCCCCTGCCGACCGGTCACGCGCGCTGGGGCGAGGTCCCACGACGTACCTGCGGTACGCCACACGCCCCAGCGGAGCCACGCGTGGTTTCTTTCCTTCGGGGCCCGCCCCTGGCTGGCACGGACATCGGGACCAACGAAGCCCCCGCGGGTGCGGTCACGCGCCGTACGGGTGAGAGCGGGCCCGTACGCGTGTGCGTACCGACATGCCTCAGATACGGCCGCGGCACAGCTCCAGCAGCGTCATCGCCAGCGACGTACCCGGCTTGCCCAGCGCGTCCCTGTAGTGGCCGAGCGCCTCCATCTCGCGCGAGAGGTTCACACGGCGGCCGCCCGAGGTGATCCGGGCCTCCTGGATGACGGCCGAGACGGCCATCCGTTCTTGGATCAGCCCGATGATGCGGTCGTCGAGGGCGTCGATGCGCTCGCGGGCGTTGCTGATCACCTGTGCGGCCTCGTCGGTGCGGGCGCCGGTGTCGGTCGAGAGGGACGTGGCGGTCATCAGGGGGCTCCTTGTATTTCCTGGTGTCCGGGGCCCCGGACCGAACCGGCCCGGAAAACACAGAGCGCCCCGGGCCTGTCGGCCCGGGGCGCCTGGGAAGTCGCTTGTCAGTTGCTCAAGCAGCACGACCATGGCAGCCGGCGGGCCGGGTGCCATAGGTAAAGACGAAGATCGAGTGCTTGCGCATGGGGATCAGTATGGCCCGGTCGGGACATCCGGGCCAAAGCGGGTTCGGATGGTGAGACGAAGGCGGACCCCAGCGCGCCGGTAGAATCGACAAATAGAGACCCCTCCCACCCCCGCCGGAAGGCCGCCGTAGTGTCCTCAGCGTCCCCAGCTGCCGCGCCCGACGTCGTCCTCGTTGTCGACTTCGGCGCTCAGTACGCCCAGCTCATCGCCCGCCGCGTCCGTGAGGCCCGGGTCTACAGCGAGATCGTGCCCTCCACCATGCCGGTGGCGGAGATGCTGGCCAGGAACCCGGCGGCGATCATCCTCTCCGGCGGCCCCTCGTCCGTGTACGAGAAGGGCGCCCCGCGTCTCGACCGTGCGCTCTTCGAGGCCGGCGTCCCCGTCTTCGGCATGTGCTACGGCTTCCAGCTGATGGCGCAGACCCTCGGGGGCACCGTCGACAACTCCGGCGCCCGCGAGTACGGCCGTACGAATCTGCACGTCTCCAAGACGGGCTCCACCCTCTTCGAGGGCACCCCGGCCGAGCAGCCCGTGTGGATGTCGCACGGTGACGCCTGCTCCGCCGCGCCCGAGGGCTTCACCGTGACCGCGTCCACGGACGTCGTCCCGGTCGCGGCCTTCGAGGACGACGAGAAGAAGCTGTACGGCGTGCAGCACCACCCCGAGGTGATGCACTCGACCTACGGCCAGCAGGTCCTGGAGCACTTCCTCTACCGCGGCGCCGGCATCGAGCCGACCTGGACGACGCACAACGTCGTCGAGGAGCAGGTCGCGCTGATCCGCGAGCAGGTCGGCGAGAGGCGCGCCATCTGCGGTCTGTCCGGCGGCGTCGACTCCGCCGTGGCCGCGGCCCTCGTGCAGAAGGCCATCGGCTCCCAGCTGACCTGCGTGTACGTCGACCACGGCCTGATGCGCAAGGGCGAGACCGAGCAGGTCGAGAAGGACTTCGTCGCCGCGACCGGCGTCTCGCTGAAGGTCGTCGACGCACAGGAGCGCTTCCTGACCGCGCTGGCCGGGGTCTCCGACCCGGAGGAGAAGCGGAAGATCATCGGCCGGGAGTTCATCCGGGTCTTCGAGCAGGCGCAGGCCGAGATCATCGCCGAGGCGGGCGCGCACGGCGAGCAGCCGGTCCAGTTCCTGGTGCAGGGCACCCTCTACCCGGACGTGGTGGAGTCCGGCGGCGGCACCGGCACCGCGAACATCAAGTCGCACCACAACGTCGGCGGCCTCCCCGAGGACCTCGAGTTCGAGCTGATCGAGCCGCTGCGCAAGCTGTTCAAGGACGAGGTCCGGATGGTCGGCCAGGAGCTGGGCCTGCCGGAGGAGATCGTCCACCGGCAGCCGTTCCCCGGCCCGGGTCTCGGTATCCGTATCGTCGGCGAGGTCACGCGCGAGCGCCTGGACCTGCTGCGCGAGGCCGACGCCATCGCCCGCGAGGAGCTCACGGCGGCCGGCCTGGACCGTGAGATCTGGCAGTGCCCGGTGGTCCTGCTCGCCGATGTGCGCTCGGTCGGTGTCCAGGGCGACGGCCGGACGTACGGGCACCCGATCGTGCTCCGTCCCGTCTCGTCCGAGGACGCCATGACGGCGGACTGGACGCGCATGCCGTACGAGGTGCTCGCGAAGATCTCGACCCGGATCACCAACGAGGTCGCGGACGTCAACCGTGTCGTGCTCGACGTGACGTCGAAGCCTCCGGGCACCATCGAGTGGGAGTGACCCCTACGCATACGTAGCAGGTCAACGCCGACGCCGTCGCTCATTCGTTTGGGCGGCGGCGTTGTCGTATCGGCTGGGTACGCTGCCCATACGGACCAGAATCCCGTCCATGGGAGGAATCCTCATGACCGCTGAGACCGCGCACCCCTGGCCGGTGCCGCCGCAGGACGGTTACACCGTGGACGACCTGCTGACGTTGCCCGACCTCCCGCCGCACACCGAGCTGATCGACGGGAGCCTGGTCTTCGTGAGCCCGCAACGCTATTTCCACAGCATCGCGACCGACCTGTTGGTGAACGGGCTCCGCAGCACTGTGCCACCCGAGCTGACAGTCGTTCGCGGGATGACCGTGGTGATCGACAGGCGCAACGGCCCGGAGCCGGATGTGCTCGTCGTACGGGCCCCGGCGGCGAGAAAGTCCGCAGCAGACCTACTTCCAGGTCAGAGACGTCCTGCTCGCGATCGAGGTGGTCTCGCCGGACTCGGAGTCCCGCGACACCGACACCAAGCCGCACAAGTACGCCGGCGCGGGGATCCCGTACTTCTGGGGGGTCGAGATGGCCGAGCCCAAGCCACGCCCGGTCGTCCATCGGATAGCTAGCGAGGGGACCCGTGCCTTTAGGCATGGGGGGAATCGCTTCTCAGGACTGCTCTGACCTCAACTGTGCCCACGGGTCTGCACTGTTGACCTCGGCTAGATGCGCGCTGCGTGTATAGTGATCACGTGGTTGTGACACGGAAGGTTCGCCGGTACTCCGGCGGCGTGTACGACTTGGGCTTGCACGTGGTGTGGTGCCCGAAGTACCGCCGCCGGGTCCTTGGTGGGCGTGTCGCGGTCCGACTGCGTGAGCTGATCGAGCAGAAGGCGGCCGAGAAGGGCTGGGAGATCATCGCCCTTGAGGTGATGCCCGATCGCGTGCACCTGTTCGTCAAGCACGAGCCGAAGGCTTCCGCCTCCTACATCGCCAACCAGTTCAAGGGCTTCACCTCTCGCGTGCTGCGCGAGGAGTTCCCGCACCTCAAGAGCCGTATGCCCACGCTGTGGTCGTCGTCGTTCTTCGTTGCCTCGGTCGGCGCGGTCAGCGCGGACACGGTGGAGAAGTACATCAACACCCAGTGGGAACGCCCCTGGACGAAGAAGCAGAAGGAGGGGCAGGCGTGATACGTGCCTACAAGTTCCTCCTTCGCCCCACCGTCCGGCAGCGCCAGGCCCTCGGGGAGATGC
>NZ_JBHWKX010000049.1:51689-54421 GCF_042730885.1 Streptomyces sp. NPDC059909 | reverse complement strand
GCACGGCAACCCTACCGGCGAACCCAAGCGGTTCCCCTACGATCTCACCGGCACCGCCCAGCACCGCGACGCGCAGATCCGGCACGCCATCAGCCGGTTGCTGCACTGGGCCAGGCAGTGCGGCGTCGCCGCCATCGCGATCGAAAACCTCGACTTCACCGTCGAGAAGACCCGCGAGAAGCACGGCCGCAAAAAGCGGTTCCGGCAACTCATCTCCGGCATCCCTACCGGCAAACTCAAGGCGCGGCTCGTGTCGATGGCCGCCGAACTCGGCATCGCCATCGTCGCCGTCGATCCGGCCTACACCTCCCAGTGGGGCGCGCAGCACTGGCAGAAGCCCATGACCGCGCCCCACCGCACCGCCACCCGTCACGATGCCGCGAGCATCGCGATTGGACGACGCGCCCTCGGACACCCGATCCGGCGACGGACGGCACCGCCCCGTGCACAGCAGAGCGATGTGCACGGGCATCGGACCAGCCAGGTCGGATCGGGTGTCCCAGGGCGTGAGGAAACCCGCCGCCCCGTCACGGACCGTGGTCACGAGCCACCCGCCCGGACGGGGAACCATCAAAGAACGCGGGCGACCAGCGCACCCAAAACCGTTCGGGATGCGCGCAGTGACTGGCAGTGGGTCCAAGACACACTCCTGCTCACTGATTAGGAACGGTTGGGCTTGGAGGCGAGCGTTTTCCGGTATCCGCTCAACACACGGCATCCAGCGCCGCTCGCGGCACTTCAGACCGAGATCCGGCGCCTACGGGACAAGGGGGCCGACACGATCGGGGTCGTGGGCTTCTCGGCCGGTGGGCACCTCGCGGGCCTGGCAGCCCTCGCTCCGAACGCTGACGAGCGGACATCGGTTCAGTTCGCTGTGCTCGGCTATGCGATCACCTCGATGGAGACCGAGACGTACCGCCCTTCGCAGCTCGTTCTGCTGGGTGAGGACGCGTCGCCGGAGCTGCGTCGTTCGACCTCGCTCGACGCGCTGGTGACTCCGTCGGCTCCTCCGTTCTTCCTCTGGCACACGGCGGAGGATTCTTACGTTCCGCCGGAGCACACCTATCGCCTGGCTGCGGCGTTGGCCGCCGACAATGTGCCCCACACGGTGCACGTCTTCCCCCACGGCCCCCACAGCCTGGGCCTTGCCCATGGGGCTGGAGAGGCATCGACATGGACACGCTTCGCCGAGTCATGGATCGGCGAGCAGACCGGTACTCGGACGCCTCAGGGAGCTTGATAGCGCCAGCCCAATTGCGATGCTGGGGAGTCTGATCGATGAAGCCGGAGTTTCCTGGGATGCCGGGCGCCGGGTGGACCGCTCCGCGTCCCGCCTGCGGAGTGCGTGTGCGAGTGCACTGACGTGTGGCGTCGGCCGCCGACCCGGCCACGGGCTCGGGCTGCGGCGAGGCCGTCCAGTCACGATGGGTTCGCGCTGGAACTCGGCGAGGGCGGAGAGCATGCCGAACATCGCGCGCCCCACCGTGGCGGTGTCGATGCCATGTTCACCAACCCGCAGGCCGGCTCGGCAACCCGCAGGCCGGCTCGGCCGACCGGCAGGCCTGACCCGGCGACGTGACGGCTCGGGTACGCACTCCGCGGCGGCGCCCGACGCAAAGACCCGACACCGACCCCGGCCGGACCTTGCCGACCCCACGGCACGCCAACCTGATGCCGGCGGGGCACGGCGTCCACGCAGCCCGCAGTCGCTGCGCTTCTGGGCACATTCCCGCTACGCCAGAACGGCGATCCGGCCCTCGAACCCGCTGCGCGGGCGGCCGCTCGTAGACCTGTACGCCTTCTACGAGGTGCTCTACCGCTACGGCGACCAGGACTTCGCGCCGATGGACTTCGCCTCGATCCTGGCCAGCGATATCGAGTACCACCCGCTGGCCACCGACGCCGCCACCGGGGAGTCCACCGACCTGCGGCCCTTCATCGGCGACGCCGCGGAGTTGCGCCTGGCGCTGCCGGCCAGCGCCGCCCTGCCCCTGCTGGCGGGCGACCCCGTGATGCTGCGCGGGTGCCGGTTCTACGACGCGGGCGTCTCCGAATCCGTGCCCTACCGAACCGCGCTGGCCCAGGGCGCGACCCATGTCATGGTGCTGCGATCCCGGCGTGCGACCGACGCGGCACGCCCCTCGCGCTCCGCCCCGCTCATCGCCAAGACTTTGCTGCGCCGGGAGCCCGCGGCCTTGCGCAGGGTGTTCCTCGACCGCGAAGCGCGCCTGGCCGAAGACGACGCCTACCTGGCCCACCACCCGGCGATCGTCTCGATCCGCCCCGCCCCGGGCACACCGCCGGTCGGCCGCCTGGCCCGCCAGAGCGACCTCCTCGAAACCGCACTGGAAGCCGGGCGCGCCGCCCTCCACGAGGCCCATAGCCACCTGTACGACGCCCGAACACCCAGCGGCCACTGACTCCTGAGAGGACTTCGCCAGGTCTGTCTCGTTCTTGGCGTCGCGTGTGTCCTGCTGGGCAGGCGCTGTTGGCCGGTGGTGCAGATGCCGGTCCAGCACCTCAGTACGTCCTGGAGGGTGCATGGCCCCCAAAGTCCCCGCACCGGTCGCACCCTCCACCAAGTCCTCGGGTGGCGGCAGCGGGGGCATCAGCAGCCCCCGGTCACGCTGGCGTGGACGGCCGGCCGCTGGGTGATCGGTGCGCCGCCCGCCCCGGGTCTCCCCCCGGCAGACGGCGCCCGCACGGGGTTAGGCCCCCAGCGGTACCCTTGC